>JAFGCA010000364.1 GCA_016932895.1 Sedimentisphaerales bacterium
ATGCGCCTGGGCCTGCCCCGCGTGGACATGGACATCTGCCTCCTGGCCGACGACCGGGAGTGTTCCGCCTGCGCACGGCTGTGTCCCTACGATGCGATTCGTTACGTCTTCTCGGAATCCCAATACACGCTCGCTCCCCAGATCGATCCCAAAAAATGCACCGGCTGCGGCGCCTGCGAAGCCGCCTGCCCCACCACCCCGAAGAAAGCCATCGTCGTTTGCCCCGCCTGACGCCGGGGGCGCCGGTGAAAAAAAGTCGTCGCAGCGCAGACCCAAAACCCCACATCAGTTGTCGTATTGAGGACAGACGCCTGTTCGGGTATCTGTTGCGGCGGGTCGTCGATGCCCACACCGCCATCCTCATGAAAGAGCACGGTCTCTCCGTAGCACCATGCTCGCGCATCATTTCTGCCTCTCCTTTTGCTTCCTGCTGATGAGTTCTTGCCGCTCCCGCACCTCCTCATCGCTCAACTCGCCTTCCTCGACGAGGTGCCGGAACATCAACAGGGCGTTGCCGTCGAACATGCACTGCACGAATTTGTCGATGGAACTGGCGCCCGCATGCCGGCGGGCGCGCGTCGGCCGGTAATGGTTTTGTGTCCGACGCCTCCGACTGCGGCTGTGATGCGCAGTGTCCTCGTGACGCCGAAGGCTCGCCCGTTACGACAGAGGCGGAGGCGAAAGCCTTGCGATCAAACGAAAGCCATGTAGGCGGCTCTCCCGGCCAACGCAGTATCGACGGAACTCAAAAACCGCTGCCCCCGGTGGTGCAAGCCGTCTTGACAGGCCATTGAACAAAGAGGTATAAACCACATACGCCAACAGTTGACCTTTTTGAGGCAAACATAGTGCAAACCAAGCATAGGATAATTACCGGCGATTCGCGATGCATGGCGGAGTCGGCTGATGAATCGGTACATCTCGTGGCCACGTCCCCGCCCTATTGGCAGTTGAAAGACTATGGCAACGGACAACAAATCGGGTTTGATGACAGTTATGAAACGTACATTAACAATCTGAATCTCGTCTGGTCGGAATGTCACAGGGTCCTTGCGAAAGGCTGCCGGCTCTGCGTAAACATCGGCGACCAGTTCGCTCGTTCAGTGTACTACGGGCGGTATAAGGTCATCCCTATAAGAACGGAAATCATTAAATTCTGCGAAACCGTCGGCTTTGATTATATGGGAGCAGTTATCTGGCAAAAGGTCACGACCTGCAATACTACAGGCGGGGCAACGATAATGGGCTCCTTCCCTTTCCCAAGGAACGGAATACTGAAAATAGACTACGAGTTCATTCTGATTTTCAAGAAACACGGGACGGCGCCGAAAGTCGGCAAGGACACTAAAGAGCAATCGCGGCTGACGACAGAGGAGTGGAACCAGTTCTTCACCGGCCACTGGAATATACCAGGCGAGCGACAAGACAAGCACTTGGCGGTTTTTCCGGAAGAGATCCCTCGGCGCCTGATCAAGATGTTCACGTTTGTAGGCGATACCGTCCTCGACCCGTTTCTCGGTAGCGGGACGACCGCGTTGGCTGCAAGGAACCTCGGCAGGAACTCGGTTGGCTACGAGGTGAATCCGGATTTCGTGCATATCATCCGCGAGAAGCTGGGCATCGATAAGAAGCTGCTTTTTCAGGACGCAAGCTTCGATTTCCTGACGCAGAGAGAAACCGGCTTCGATTCTGGTGAGGCCGCAGCCCAACTCCCGTACATTTTTCGGGACCCCGTTCAGTTCGACAAGAAAGTCGATCCGAGGAAGCTGGAATTTGGATCAAAAATCAACCATCGAAGTCGAAAGAGGGAGGAGTATCACAGGGTGCGTGAGGTCCTTTCACCTGAACGTTTGATCCTATGTGACGGTGTCAATATCCGCCTTTTGGGCATAAAAGAACGCGCGGAAACGCGCGAGCAAGCGGTCCAGTTCCTTGAGGATAGGACATCCGGCCAAAGAGTGGCCATGAAATTTGACGAAGTAAAGTACGACAAAGAGAACAACTTGCTCTGCTATCTCTACCTGCAGAACAGAACCTTTCTGAATGCCCACCTGATCCGCAAAGGGCTGGTGGATGTGGATGCTACATTAGATTACCGGTATAAAAACAAGTTTCTGTCTGTCGCAAGGAGAGATTAATGACCAAGGAGTGGTTGTCGGGCAGTGATGGGAGGAATCTCAAGTTCAAAAGAGAAACGTTGCTCAACTACGCCATGAATCGTTGGGGCCTTAACAAGGCTCACAGTGTGGGACCAACGTCCGAGTTGATTCGTGAGTGTTCTCCGAAGACGTTCGAAGAGTGGGAAGCATTCTATTTCACGAACGCCATTCAGAAGAAGCGCGATGGCGCTAAAATCACCCGGGAGTACATCCGCGAGATCGGTCAGAAACTGTATGTGAAACTGTCTGAAGTCGTGCACAGCGAGTTAGTCTCCATTAACGAGGAAGAATGCATCGATTACGCCTACAACCTTGTTCTCAACAGAACGTATGAGGGGTATCGGTCAGAAATCGACACTGTG
Source organism: Sedimentisphaerales bacterium (assembly GCA_016932895.1). The sequence continues at coordinate 2,522 of JAFGCA010000364.1, forward strand.
TATGGTCAATTGGAAGCTGCGCTGGGGGCGAAGATCGAGCCAGCGCCGGACGAATGGGACCGCACCTACAACGTAGATTTCTACATACAAGTGGGGGAGAAATACATGGGGCTCCAAATAAAATCTGTGACGGGGTTGGCCTTGAACCACTACCAGTGGGAAGAAATGCACGAATCGAACCACGCAAGATTTGAGACTGAGTTTGGGGGCAAGGTGTTCTTCGTCTACTCCACCAAGAGCGGAAAGAAGAAGAGTATTCACAATCCTGAGGTAATCGGCGAGATCGCTGCCGAGATGGAGAGACTTAGCCATCTCTAAGCCAAGAGATCAACTTACGAATCCTGTATTGTGCAGTGCTCCTATGAGCAGCAAAATCCATAGAATTCTTGTAGCTACGACGAATCCGGGGAAGGTCCGGGAGTTGGGGGCGATGTTGGAGGCGGATGTCCAGTGGCGGAGCCTGGGCGATTTTCCGGGGGTCGGGGAAGTCGTCGAGGACGGGGCTACGTTTGCCGAAAACGCTCGCAAGAAGGCGACCGAATACGCCCGCGCGACGGGGCTCTGGACGCTGGCCGACGACTCGGGGCTGGTGGTCGATGCGCTGGACGGGGCGCCGGGGGTGAAATCGGCGCGGTTCTCGGGGGAAAGGCCGGCCGGCGAGGACCGCAGCCTGCTGGACCATCGCAACATGGCGAAGGTCCTCGAATTGCTCCAGGGCGGGCCGCGTGAGAAGCGGACGGCGCGGTTCGTTTGCTGCCTGTGCTTAGCCAGCCCGGAGAAGGTTCTCCTCGAGACCGAGGGAACGGTGGAGGGGGTGATCGCCGAGCGGGAAATCGGAGCCAACGGTTTCGGATACGACGCGATCTTTTTCGTGCCGCATCTCGGCAAAACGGCCGCCCAGCTTACCGCCGAGGAGAAGAACGCCATTTCCCATCGCGGCAACGCCATCGCCAACCTCCAGCGGCTCCTCCCGAAGCTTCTCGCAGACGACGATTGACGTGCGGCATGCAAATGGCTACACTGCCGCTCTGGTGGGTGAATCGTGCGTATCCAGGAAACGTGATCGATTGATGCTTTGAAGTCAGTGTGAGGGTCATGTCTGAGTTTGCTTCGGAAAACGACGGGTGTGAGGTCTTCCCCGAAAAGAAAGAGGAATGCGGGTTGTTCGGGATCTTCGGCGATCCGGACGCCGTGGAGAAGACGTACATAGGGTTGCACAGCCTTCAGCATCGGGGGCAGGAATCGGCGGGCATCGCCTCGAGCAACGGGGAGTTCATCCAGTGCTTCAAGAGCATGGGAACGGTGCGGCGGGTCTTTCGCAGCGGCTCGGGCGTCATGGAGAAACTGGCCAACCCCATCGCCGTCGGCCACGTCCGCTACTCCACGACCGGTTCGTCCAAGGCGGTCAACAGCCAGCCCCTGCTGGCGGAGTATTCGCGCGGCCAGGTCGCGGTCGCCCACAACGGCAATCTCATCAACGCCGGACTGCTCCGCGACGAGTACGAAGCGTACGGCAGCATCTTCAAGTCCACCAGCGACACCGAGATCATCATTCACCTTCTCGCCAAGCCGACGCACCAGAGCAAGCCGGACACCCTGGGCCACGTTCTTAACCATCTCCAGGGGGCGTATTCGCTGATTTTTCTCTTTGCCAACTGTATCGAGGCGGCGCGGGACCCCTACGGCATCCGTCCGCTCTGCATCGGCCAGACCGCCGAGGGCCATTTCCTCGTTGCCAGCGAGACGTGCGCCATCGACGCGGTCGGGGCCAAGTTCGTGCGCGAGGTCGAGCCCGGCGAGATCGTTCGGCTCGACAAGGATGGGCTCCACAGCCGCTTCTTCGTGTCGCGCCGCGACATCGCGCCGGCTCATTGCATCTTCGAACACGTCTATTTTGCCAAGCAGAACTCCCACATCTTCGGCGAGAACGTCCACCTGTTTCGCAAGAAGCTCGGCCGCCAGTTGGCCCGGGAATTTCCCGTGGAGGCCGACGTGGTGATTCCCGTGCCCGACTCCGGGACCTCGGCGGGGATCGGCTACGCCGAAGAAAGCGGGATCCCGTTCGATATGGGGATGGTGCGCAGCCACTACGTCGGCCGGACCTTTATCTCCCCCGATCAGAAGGTGCGCGAGCTTGAGGTCAAACTCAAGCTGGCGATCATCAGCGACGTCATCGCCGGCAAGCGCGTCGTCGTCGTGGACGATTCCATCGTGCGGGGCACGACCACGCGCGGCAAGATTCGCGCGCTGCGCGAGGCGGGCGCCAAAGAGATTCACATGCGGGTGAGCTGTCCGCCCATCCGATTCCCATGCTATTACGGGGTCGATTTCCCGACCAGGGAAGAGCTCCTGGCGAACAACAAGAGTATCGAAGAGATTCGAGATTTTCTCGACGTTGACAGCGTCGGTTATCTGTCGTTGGACGGGATGCTGTCCTGCGCGGCGCTTCCGGCCGACCACTACTGCACGGCCTGCTGGGCGGGCAGGTACCGCGTTCCCGTCGATATCGCTGTGAACAAGTTCACCATGGAGCACTACCAGATGCACATGTTCGAGGAGTTCGGCGTCGCCAACGAGTAGGTGCCAATGAGCAAGTACGTCAGCTACAAAGAGGCGGGGGTGAGCATCGATGCCAACGACGCGATGGTCGCGCGGATTCAGTCGAGCCTGGCCAGCACGTTCGGCCCGCGGGTGGTCGCGGCGCCGGGGGGATTTGCCGGACTGTTTCGCCTGGACTACGACGAGAAGCTTTTCAAGAAGAACTATCGCAATCCGGTTCTGATCGCCTGCACGGACGGCGTGGGCAGCAAGGTGCAGTTGGCCGCCAAGGCCCGCAAGTACGACACGGTGGGCGTCGACCTGGTGGCCATGAGCGTCAACGACATGCTGGTCATGGGCGCCGAGCCGCTGTTTTTCCTGGATTACCTCGCTGTGCACACGCTCGAACCGGCGCACATCGCCGAGTTGGTCAAGGGGATCGCGGGCGGCTGCCGCACCGCCGATTGCGCTTTGATCGGCGGCGAGACCGCCGAGATGCCCGACACCTATCGCAAGGGCGACTTCGACATGGCGGGCTTCGCCGTCGGGGTGGTCGAGAAGGACAAGATCATCACGGGCAAAAAGGTGCGGCCCGGCGACGTCATCCTGGGCCTGCGCTCCAGCGGCCTGCACAGCAACGGCTACACCCTGGCGCGGAATATCTGCTTCAAGCGCGCCAAACTGAAGATGCAGGACGTTCTCGATGAGCTGGACGGCACTACGTTGGGCGAGGCGCTGCTGGAACCGACGCGGATCTACGTGCGGCCGATCGTCAAGCTGCTGATGAAATACAAGGTCAAGCGCGTCGTGCACGCCATGGCCCATATCACCGGCGGCGGACTCGTGGGCAATATCCCCCGCGTCCTGCCCGACAACTGCAACGCCGTGATCGACAAATCGAGCTGGCCGCGGGCCAAGGTCTTTGCGTTCCTGCAGAAGACCGGGCCGGTCGAGGAAGACGAGATGTTCCGCGTGTTCAACATGGGCATCGGCTTCGTGCTCGTCGTGGCCGAGGACTTCGCCGACTCAATCGCGCGGAAGCTGGTGCGCTGGGGAGAAAAAGTGAACAAGATCGGACGGATCACGCGCGGAACCGGCAAGGTGGTCCTGAAAGGCTGAGGCCGGTTGCGGGCTCGTGCCGCAGCCCGCGTTTGCGATCCGTCGTACGGAAGCGGCCAGGAAGGATTCGCCCATTCGCAACCGTCAATCCGCCATTCCGTGGTACGTCGTTGCGGCCGGCCTGTACGCGGCCTTTGCGGCGTATCTGTACCGGCCCTACTTCGGCGGCTTTGCCCGATGGCAATGGCTCCTGCCTCTAAGCGCCTGCATCGCGGCTCTGGGCAGCTTTACGCTGAGCCGGCGCTGGGTGATGGGCTTCACCGGCTCGCTGCTGGCCGGGCTTGTCTACGGGTTCGGCCCTTACCTGCTGGGCCTGGGCAAATTCCACCCCACCGCCGGTCTGCTGGCCGCGACGATCCCCTGGCTGTTCGTCCCCGCCGCGTACTTAGGCAAAAAACACGGCAAATGGATCGGGGCGGCGCTGCTGCTCCTGCCCTTCCTGGTCATCGTGCTCTTCTTCTACCTCTCCGCCTCGTCTCCGAAGCACCGCTTGTTTGCCGCTCCGCTCCAGGCCGAGATGCACCTGTCCGACCTGGCCGGGTTCATCGCTCCGCTGGTCGTGGTCGAGCGCAGCACCGTGCTGGTGGGGCTCTACCACGTCCCGGTCGCGGCGCTGGTTCTGGGCCTGGTGATGATGTGGAAGGCCCGTCGCCACGGCTTCCTCGTGGTTCTGGCCGCCGGTTTCCTGCTGGCCTTCTGCAAGTCGGTGCTCGGTCCCCCCGCCGTGTTGTGGCTGGGCGTCAGCCCCATTCTCTGGCTGAGCATTCCCCTGACCTGCTGCGCGGTCCTCAGCGGGATCGGACTGCAGGGTCTGATCGAGGCGGGCCACGCCGACCGGAAGTGGATTCTGGCCGCCGCGATCGTACTGGGCGTGCTGGCCATCGTCACGCTGCTGCTGGCGGCCCGGTATTTCCAGTTCATCTTCGGTCTGGCCGATGGCTACGCCCGCCTCTTCGTCGAGGCCGCCAAGCGCTATCTCGTCGGCGCCGTGGCCCTGGCCATCCTCTACTTCATGGCCCGCCAGAAGCTCCGCCTCCACTGGCTCCGCTGGACCCTGCTGGGCGCCGCCCTCGGAATCGACATCTTCCTCAGCGCCCGCTACATCGTAGACCACATCCTCTGAGACCGCCCCCGGTCCACGTCTTATGGCCGTGAAGAACCGGCCGCAAGGGTTCGCTGAAGCGAGGGATAGAGGTCACGAGAAAAAGGGCTGTCAGCGCACCTCAGGCGCGCTCACAGCCCTCGTTGAGTGTCGAGGTGTTTGCCCTTTTACAGTGCCCTGCGCCGGCGCAGCCAGCCGACCAGGCCGCTCCCGAACCCGGCCAGGATAATGGCGCCCGGTACAGGAACGGTGCCTGTGGAAGAGGGAGTGTAGTTGTAATACAGATAGTCGAAATTGGCCGTTACTCTCGGCGACGGGTTGGTCCACGTCTTCGTGATGATACCGACCTGATCGAATGCGAAACCGGAAGTCGTCCAGTACAGCGACCAACTGTCCGACGCCGACTTCTTGTAGTTGAAATTGTAGACGCTCGCTCCGTCGTACACAACCTGCAAATACAACGTATCATAGCTGCTGATAGTGGCCCACGCGGGCATTCCCGACTGGCTGGCGCTTCCCCGGTCGATCTTCAAAGCGCCGCTATTGGCGCCGAAAACCAGATCGTTGCCATTGCCGCCACCGGCGGAATAGAGGTACAGTCCGCTGAGGAACGCACCGGAGCTGTAGGTCGTGGAGAGAGCCGTCTCCAGGGTGAACGCTTCGCCTCCGCCGGCATGACGAAACCGAAGCGCGTCGCGATTGACCCAGTCGCACAGGTCGTACCCCGAGTACGTGCTGCTACTGGACCTCGAGGGAATATCCATCTGCAGTGTCCCGGGTGTGGCCGACAAGGAGTACGTCGGGACACCTGTTGGGTTGACGACCGTCAGTGCCGAGAGGTCCTCACCGGCGCCGAAATCGTAGTGCCAGCTCGCGCCTGACGTGATGCCCGGGACCCAGGTGCACATCAGCACAAGCAACCCGACGCCCCAACTTCTGCCTGAAACCATGCCCCCACTCCTGATTCTCTTTTCCATCTTCGTCTCTCCTGAAAATGATGTTCGTGAACAGCAGATGGCGACCGGTCGTACCGGACAAACACACCAGCCCGCTGTCTGTTGTAGGCGCACCCCCTGCTCAGGGACAAGCGTTGCGATGGAAAAGACGCAGGGAGCGTTCAAACACAAATGCGACAAGTTCTCCTAAACACCAGCCGTGACATACATTCAATCTAACTATAATGTTGTCAGCCAGGATTGTCAAGTCACAGCCGCTTTTTGGGGCGGAGTTTTGTTTGTGACACGAAGGGCTTGGCACAAGAGGGGGACCCCGGGGCCAGGAGTCACGAGTCATGGGCGGCAGGTCAGGGGTGACGTCTGCGTGTCGCCGGCCGGTAGATCCGGTTCAGGAGAAGATTTCTCTTTCGACGTGGCCGAGGTAGAAGCGGCCGTCGTTGCGCATGAAGTTCAGGATGGCGTCGAGCTGCCGGTCGATGAACCGGGCTTCGTTGGAGACCACGGCGATGCCGATGACGGCACTGGTCTTATTGTCTTGGTGATCGACCTCGGAGACCGAGACGTTGAAGCGGCTGCGCAGCCGGCCCGTGACGCCCTTGACGATGCTGCGCTTTTGCTTGAGGGACGCGATGCCCTGCATGTACATCTGTGCCGTCATGACACCGACCAGCATCGTAAGCTCCTCAAATGGGTTGTCTTGTGTGTGGCAGCGGCAGGCGGAGTATGGCGGTGATGAGCCGGCAAACGGGAATTCCCATCGCCAGGGCCTGCGGCCTTGACGCTGCCACCCGGTATTTCGCTGGAGAATATCACGCGGGCGACTTGCGGTCAATCCCGCTCGGAGCGGGTGTTTCGCTCGCCCCGGGGCCGGTCACGGAGGATTGCGACGAACCGACCGGTGCCAACGGTCATAGTATCCATAGGGCCGGACCCTCAGAGGGCGGGGGGACCCCATGTGGAGCAAATTACTACCGTCAGGTGAATTTCTTGCCGGGGCGGCGACGGGAAAGTATAATACGGCCCGTATTTTTGCCAAGGAAAAACCGAAATGGATAAGTGTGTCAGGGCAATTTTCCCCGGCTCGTTCGATCCGATCACGAACGGGCATCTCGACGTGGTCAAGCGCGGCATGCGGCTGTTCGACGAGCTGATCATTGCCGTCGGGCGCAGCCCGATCAAGAACCAGCTCTTCACCCCGGCCGAGCGGGTCGAAATGATCGAAGAACTGGTCGGCGAGCTGCCGGGCGTCTCGGTGGAGAGCTTCGAGGGCCTGACGGTGCAGTACGCCTCGCAGAAGGCGGCGCACGTGATTCTGCGCGGCCTGCGCAGCCTCACGGACGTTCAGTACGAGTTCCAGTTGGCCATGACGAACCGGGCCGTGGCGGGCATCGAGACGGTCTTTATCATGACCAGTGAGCAGTACGGCTTCACCAGTTCGACGCTGATTCGCGAGGTGGCCTCCCTGGGCGGCGATTTATCGAACCTGATCCCGGAGAACGTTCACCGGCGGCTGGAGCAGCGGTTCAGCCGGCTGGGAAGCCGCAACGCGTGAGAAACCGGCGTCTCGCCGGTGATTGCAATCCGCGGCCCCTTTGCCGGAACAACCGGGCCGGCGGCAGCGTACCGTCTCCATGGGCCGGCATAAAGCCGCACCCGGCGGTTGTTTCGGCGCGTCGTTCCTGGTAGCATGTACAAACCGGCCGCCGGAGAAGGGCCTTTTTGCGGGCGGTTTGATGTGATGTGTCGGATTTGCCGATCCTTAGAATGTGATTCTGGTATAATGTCAGCGGGGCCCGGCGGCGCGGGCGTGCCGACGATGCTTCGAACAAAGAGGCCATCCGTCGATTGATTTCGGCGTGAAAATAACGTTTGCAGGTGCCTATGCAGTGCCAAATCTGTAACCAGCGGACCGCTACCATCCATCTGACCGAGATTACGGACGGTGTGCGGACGGAGATGCACATTTGTGAGACGTGCGCCGCCGATCAGGGCATCGCCGCGCACGGGCAGATCTCCATTAACGACCTCCTGAGCAATCTGCTGGCCGCTCAGCCCTCGGATGACGAGCTGTTCGGCCCGGCGGACGAGGAATTGATCTGCCCGAATTGCGGCTTCGATCTGGCCCGGCTGCGGAAGGAGGGGACGCTGGGGTGCCCGCACGACTACGAGTTTCTCCAGGAGGCGCTGTTGCCGCTGATCGAGCGGGCCCATAACGGAGGGACGAGGCACTGCGGGAAAGTGCCGTCCAAGATACCGCCGGATTCAAAGAAGCTGGTGCAGCTTTCGGACCTGCGCCGGCAATTGGAGGGGGCGGTCCGCAACGAGGACTACGAATTGGCCGCCCAGTTGCGGGATCAGATCACACAGCTTGAGTAAACGCTCCCGGCAAGTCCGCCCCGGGTAAAGAAGGTTCGCAGGTTGTCTCAATGAAACTAACGGATATCAGCAACGACATCAACGAGTGGTTCAGCGGCTGCGGGCCGCTGTCGGATATCGTGGTGTCTTCGCGCATTCGGCTGGCCCGAAACCTGGCCGGGCACAAGTTCCTCGCCAGTTGCTCCCCGGAAGAAAAGGCGGACATCCTCGCGAAGCTCAAGACGGTCCTGATGTCGCTGGACCTGGGCGACGAGGTGTTCTACGTCAGTGTGGACGAGGAATCGACGTTGAACCGGAACTTCCTCGTCGAGCGGCACCTGATCAGTCGGCACCACGCGATGGCGAAGGGGCCGCGCGGCGCGGTGATCGCGCGGCGTGAATCTTTCACGGGGATGATCAATGAAGAAGATCACCTGCGCATGCAGGTTCTCAAGGCCGGCTGTCAGCTCTCGGCGTGCGCCGAGCAGATCGACCGCATCGACGACATGGTGGAAGAGAAGGTCGATTACGCGTTCAGCCCGCGTTTCGGATACCTGACGGCGTGTCCGACGAACGTCGGCACGGGGATCCGCGTCTCGGTGATGCTCCACCTGCCGGCGCTGAAAATGACCCGGCAGATCGAGAAGTTCCTCAACGCCGCCAAGGACATGAACCTGGCCGTACGGGGGCTCTTCGGGGAGGGCAGCGAGGCCGCCAGCGATCTGTACCAGATCTCCAACCAGGTCACCCTCGGCGTCAGCGAGAAGACCATCGTCGCCCACTTCGAAGAGGCCATCATCCCCGAGATCGTGGAATACGAGAAAATCGCCCGCCAGCAGCTTCTGGCCCACGAGGTGGACGCCCTGGACGACAAGATCTCGCGTGCGATGGCCCTGCTGCAGAACGCGCACCTGATCAGCTCCCAGGAGGCGCTGTTCCTGCTGAGCCATTTGCGGCTGGGCCTGAACATGCACGAGCACATGGGCGCGGCGACGCCGGCGATCAAGCGGCTTTGTGAGTTGCGCGCCAAGGCCGACATTGCCGACCACCGGGGGCTGTCGATCCGAACCATCAATCGGCTGTTCATGCTGACGCTTCCGGCCCACCTGCAACTGAACTACGGCAAGTCGCTCGACGCCACGCACCGGGACGCCCTCCGCGCCCGGATCATCCGCGAAGCCCTGAACCAGTGATCGCCGCCGGCGCCGCCGGAGACCGAAGACGACGTCTCGGCGTGCAGGCAAAAAAAGAGACTGCGGGCGTGTGGAACCCGCAGTCCCTTGGTTGGAGGCCCTGTGGATGGCTCGGAGACTGCCTTGAACTGGGACTCGGTCGGCCTAGCCGCTACCGATTCCGGCCTCAGCAGCGCGTCACTTTGCAGTGCAAGCCATGTCCAAGGGTAGGGTATGACTATCAGTCCGTAGACGTCCTGCCATCACCAAAGTAGTAAAGTTCACTCGAAACTTGCCGTTCACATTTCCGCCCCATACCCGAACCGATACGCGTCGATGTACGGGCCTTTAAGTCTTCTACGCGGCCTTCGACGGGCGGTTCGGCAAATCTCTGTGATCGAGGCCGGTCCCGGTCGGTCCCGGCCGCTCTGTGGCGGAAACGAGCTGCCTGCCCCGGCGCACCACCGGCGGCCCGGGAGAGAATTCAGGAGATCAAGCGCCGCGAAGATGCCGGGGAGGTTCCCGTTGGCCGGCGGAAGGCACCAGGCGCAAAGCAGGCCCGTGCGGACCTCGCACGGGCCTGGCGTTTCCCAGAAACGAGAGTAGACGGCCGGACCGAGACTACTGCTCTTCGGCCTCGCTCTTCTCGTCGTCGGCCGCACTTTCCTCGGCCCCCTCGGCCTGCTCGGGAACGACGACGACGCGAACCGTGGCGGTCACATCCTCGGCGAACCGGAGCGGAACGTCGTGGGTGCCGACGTGCTTGATGTGCTCGGGCAGCTTCACGACGACGTCGGCTACTTCGAATCCCTGCTCGCGCAGGTTGCTGGCGATCTGGCGCTCGGTAATCGAGCCAAACAGGACACCCTGCTCGTTGGCCAGGGCCGCGAGCACGGCCTCGGCGCCGTCGACGGCCTCGGCCGCTCTCTCCAGCAGCTTGCGCTCTTTCAGACGCTCCTCGGCGCGCATGGCCTTCTCGTCGGCAATGGCCCGGATGTTCGCCTCGGTCGCCACCTTGGCCAGGCCCTGGGGAAGCAGATAGTTCCGGGCGTACCCGTCGCGCACGTCCACTACATCGCCCAGCCAGCCCAGCGGCCTGATATCTTCACACAGTAGTACCTTCATAACATCTCCGAACAATAGCAAAAGGCAAATAGCCAAGGGTCAAATCGAGGCGGTCACGGTCGCACGGCGGCCGGCCCGCAAGGTTGACTCTTGATATTCGTTTCTTGCATTGGTTTACGTCGCGTACGGCAGCAGCGCCATGAGGCGGGCCCTCTTGATCGCCCTCTTGGCCTTGCGCTGACAGCCGGCGCAGTTGCCGCTGCGCTTGCGCGAATAGATCTTGCCCCGGTTGGTCAGCAGCTTCTGCAGCGTATCGACGTCCTTGTAGTCGATGTAGCTGACCCCGCCTCGGCAAAAGCGACACTGGGTTTGGTCGCGCGCCCCGGCGAATCCTGTTCTCCTGGTCCTCTTAGGTCGTCTGTCTCTCTGTCGTATTGGCATCTGTCACCTCAGTTTCGTATCTCGTGATTCGTATGTCACCCACAGCCGTGGGAAATATGCCATGCGTTGTTAAAACGGTATATCGTCATCGGGTACGGGACTCGGTCCGCCCGCGGCGGGCGGGGGGCCACCCGATCCAAAATGCTGATTGCCCTGGTCGAACCCGCCGCCGCCACCACCACCGCCGCCGCCGCCACCGCCGGTCCCGGGCAGAAACTGGAAATTCTCCACGGTCACCCGGTGCTTGCTGCGCTTCGATCCGTCCTGGGCGGTCCAACTGTCGAACGTCAGGCGGCCCTCCACGAAGATGGGCTTGCCCTTGCTGAAGAACTTGTTGATGTTCTCGGCCAGCCGGCCGAAGGCGCGGCAATCCACGAAGCAGACCTCCTCGCGCTGGCTGCCGTCCTGACCGCTCCATTTGCGATTCGTCGCGATGCCGAAATCCACGACGGCCGTCTGGCTCGGCGTGTAGGAAAGCTGGGGATCGCGCGTCAGGTTGCCCATCAGCAACACTCTGTTAAAGCCAGCCATAATCAAACTCCCTGTCACTCATCATCTGGGACCGCGCGCCCGCCGCCGGCGCCGGGTCCCGGGCCATGCCTCAGGCAACGGTTACAAGAGCACATCGCACGACCGCCCCGCAGTGGCGACGACCGGCTTCCTTGTGCCTCTTGCCGTTTGCACTTCGCTAATTCAGAGCTTTTCCGGCTCTTCCGTTCCGGCTTCGGACACTGTCTCGGACTCGGCCGCCGGCGTCTCGGCCGGGGCGGATTCCGGGGCCGCAGTTTCCGTCGCCGGCGCCTCGGTGACCGCCTCGGCGGCCGGCTCCTCCGGCTCTTGGGAAGCCTCGCCCTCGGCCTTCGGGGCGGACTCGGGGGCCGCTCCGGGCTCGGCGGGCGTCTTGGCGACGGCCTTCGGGGCGCCTTCTGCGGTGCGTTGCCCTGCGGAGGCGTCTTCTGCGGCCTCCGTGGAAGGACCGGCTATGTCGGTTTCCAGCATCTTCGCCGGCCGCTTCTCCGTCCCCAGGATCAAAACACGCATTACCTTCTCGGAGAGCTGAACGTCCTTCTCGATGCCCGCAATGCGCTGCCCGTTGGCCTTGAAATAACACAGGATGTACGTCCCGCGCGTTTGATGGTTGATCTCGTAGGCGAGCCTTCGCTCTCCCCACTTTCGCATCGAGACAACTTCAGCATCCGCCCGTTTCAGGATGGTCTCGATCACCGCCAGCGTGCCGTCCCAATCGGCGGCCGCCTGGGCGGAATCGACCAGAAACATCCCTTCGTATAGTCGCTTTGTTGCCGTTTCCAAACTTGTTACCTCCTGATTATGAATGAGAGTTGTACGTCAACGTCATTACCGAACGGGTCGTCCGGGCGCTGCGGTTACTGCGACGCCCGGTTGAACTCGTTCATGGTTTTTTTGATTCCGGATTCGAGCCAGCACAGCACGGCATCCCGCGCCGTGAGAATCGCCTCGTTCAAGAGGGGCTTGTCCTGCGGCGCGGGCCGGCCGAGCACGTAATCCACGGCGTCGGGTCCGGCGGACGGCCCGATGCCTACGCGGCAGCGGGCGATTTCATCGGTCCCGAGCTTCTGGATGATGTCGGCCAAGCCGTTGTGCCCGCCGGCCGAGCCCCGCGCCCGCAGGCGCAGCCGACCGGGCTCGAGAGCCATGTCGTCGGTGACGACCATCAGGTCGCGCCGGTCGAGCTTGTAGAAGCCGACCACCGTCGCCACGGGCTCGCCGCTGCGGTTCATGAACTTCCACGGCTTCATGAGAATCAGCTTCTTGCCCGCGTACGGGCCTTCCCCGATTCGCGCACCGAACTTTTGTGTCTTCACTTGTATCCCGAGAGCATTTTCCAGGGCCTCGATCACCTTGAATCCCAGGTTGTGTCGCGTCTCCGCGTACTCCGGCCCCGGGTTTCCCAAACCGACAACAAGTTTGACGTCAGCCATCAGTTGCGGTCTTGTCCAGCACGGCGTTAGGAGCTCTTTTCCTCGGCGCCTTCTTCACCTTCCTTGGCGCGACCGATAACCTCGGGCGCCACCGGCGCCTCTTCCTCCAGCTCTTCGGTCGTCTTGGCCACGGCCATCGCGTGGCAGGCCACCAGCAGGGTATCGGCCGGACTCACCAGGGTGACCCCTTCGGGCAGCTCGACGTCGCCGGCGTGAATCGAGTCGCCGACTTCCACCTCGCGGACCGGGACGACAATGGCCTCCGGTATCTGGGTCGGCAGGCACTGCACTTCCAGATGGTCCGCATGCTCTTCGAGGAGCCCGCCGTGATGCGTCCCTTGGGCCGTACCCTTGAGCTCGATGGGCACCGTGACGACCACTTGCTCCGTCACGTCCACCCGCACTAAATCGGCGTGAATGATCTTCCGGCCCAGATGGTCGTACTGCAGATCCTTGACGATCGCTTTCTCCGACCGCCGGCCGATCTTGATCTCCAGCAGGCGACTGCCGTGATGGAGCGCCTCGACAAAATCGTGAGCGTCCAGGGAAATCGCCGCGGGCTCTTCCTTGTGACCGTACACGATCGCCGGTATGCGGCCCTGCCGGCGGACCTGTGCGGCGGCACTGGAACCCGTGTGTTCCCTGATTTCTGCCTTCAAAGACGATGTTTTGGTCATAATCTTCTCACCTGACAAATCTATGTAGAATCACTCCATATGTCCCCGAGAACAACGATACTGCTTTAGCCTCCCTGGCCGAAAAGACTGCTCACCGATTCGTTTCGGTGGATGCGTTTGATCGCCTCTCCCAACATGGCGGCCACGGAGAGAACTTTGATCTTGCCCAGCTTCCGGGCCTCGTCGGTCAGCGGAATGGTATTGGTGACCACCACGTTCTCGACCGGCGCCTTGGCGAGGCGCTCGAGCGCCTTTCCGGCGAACACCCCGTGCGTCACGCCGACGTACACCTTCTTGGCGCCGCGCTGCTTGACCAAATCGGCCGCACTGCAAATCGTGCCGGCCGTGGCAATGATATCGTCGCACATCAGAATGTTCCGCCCCTCCACGTGGCCGATCAGCTCGCCTGCCTCGACGTGCTCGCCGCTGACGCGCCGCTTGTGGACGATGGCCAGATCGCCGCCCAGGTGGGACGCATAACGTGCGGCGGTCTTGATATTGCCCACGTCCGGCGAAACCACCGTGAGGTTGTCAATTTTCATGTCGCGGAAGTACCGGCTCAGCACCAGCTCCCCCGTCAGATGATCCACGGGGATATCGAAGAACCCCTGCAACTGATGAGCGTGCAAGTCGATGGCCAGGACGCGGTCCGCCCCGGCGGTGCTGATCAGGTTGGCCACGAGCTTGGCCGTAATCGGAACCCGCCCTTCGTCCTTGCGGTCCTGCCGCGCGTATCCAAAGTATGGGACCACCGCCGTGACGCGACGGGCGCTGGCCCGACGCAGGCAGTCGAGGTAGATCAACAGTTCCACCAAATGCTCGTCCACCGGCTTGCACGTCGATTGCAGAACGAAACAATCCCGCCCACGAACGTCATCCTCAATCCGGATCAGCTTCTCGCCGTCCGGAAACCTGCTGATCTCGGCCCCGCCGATCGGAATGCCCAGATACTTGCAGACCTCCAGGCCCAGGGCCGGACTGCTGCTTCCCGAAAAGATCTTGAGATTGTCATTCAAAAACATGTGAGGCTACCTCTGGCCCTATCCTTAACCCGTCGTCTGTCTGTTCGTTTCTCGGCGCCCCCGTTCGAGCCGGTCGGCTACCCTTCCAGACAATCGCGTTGCTCCTATTACTCGGCTCTGTTAGCGAAAAAACGTTATCTACCCGGCCAGGACTTGAACCTGGAATATGGGTACCAAAAACCCATGTGTTACCATTACACCACCGGGTAATACCGAAGCGAGCCGTCCGAAGAATCTGCTGCGCCCGGTTCATCTCAACACGTATCCGAGACCAAAGTCGCCCGGTATCAAGCTGTCACGGAAACCGCCCTGGAGCGGTTCGGTAGGGCCTTGTCGGAGGCTTGAGCCAGCCATGCCGTGATTCTGCTGACCCCTAAGACCGTAACCCGGCCTGCGTCAACCCCTTGCGACAAGACAATCCTAAACCGATAACTATACTCACCGCGATCTGCCGCGTCAACCTCCTTTTCGCAAACGCCGGAAAAAAAGCGTTCGCCTCAGGGCGTGGTGCGGGCGAGACTGCCATCCTCAACCTGCGCTGGGCCCGGCGCTTACCATGCGTCCCATTTCTCGTCTTTCGTATTGAGGGCAACCTGACATTCGAAGGTTAGAGCGATTTTCTTGGGCTCGCTGTCTTCTTCGTCGCCGTTGGGCTCGGTGGCGTCGCCTTCGATCCACTGGTAAATCGTGCTGTCGATCAGCAGGCCGGTTTTGGTGTCGATCCGCACGCCCCCTTGCCGGGTGCCGGAGAAATCGTATCGCAGCTCCATCCCGGCGATTTCGGCCGTCGAGGCGTCGGGGTTGGCGCCGACCGATCCGGCCAGATCGATGCTCGCCAGGCCATCGCCGTCGACCGTGCGCATCGTCCATTTCGACTGGATCACGGCGGGCAGGCCCTGAGAGAGGACATCTCGGGACTGCCACGAATACCACTCGGTCAAAATCTCGTCCGGGTAGCGCATCATCTGGCTTTGGGCGGCTTCCTCGATCCCTGTTTCATCGAGATAGGGGGCCAGGGCGGTCGTCGCCGGCGTTTTCTCCGCATTCTCGGGCAGCTTCTGCCGCACCGCCTCGCGTATGTCGTCCAACGCGTTGGCATCGACGAGGACCTCGCCCCGGGGCGTCCATGTCACCAGATACGTGCCGTCCAGCAGGGCCGCGAAACCGGCCGCTTCCCTGGGCACATGCGACCCGCCCCGCGAAGAATCGTAGTAGACGTCCCGCACGTCGCCCGATTGGCGATACGCGGACCAGAGGTATGTGCATTCCAGCGTGGCGTTGCCCTGCGGATCGACGTCTATGACTTCCATTTTTCGGCCGACGCCGTAGGACAGCTCGATGACCTCCAACCGACCGTCGGTCGTCTTGCGGATACGCTGCTCGTTGAGTGTTCTCTGGTAGAACGTCCGGCCTTTCTCGAGCTTCAGTTCCAGTCGAACTCCGGCGGCCTTCGCCGGGCCGCAACAGGACCCGGCAACCAGCCCGACAACCGCCAACACGGGCAAACTCCATCGTGTGTTGCTCATATCGCAATCGACTCCATACAATCCTGCTGTTCGCCGTCGCAAGCATCGCCTGACGGTCGGACGTCATTCACCGACTTCGTGATCGCC
>JAFGCA010000365.1 GCA_016932895.1 Sedimentisphaerales bacterium
ATCAGCGTGGGCCTGCTGGGCGAGATCGCAATGCTTCTGGAGCGAAAGCTTCAGTGGGACCCGGCCAACGAGCGTTTTGTCAACGATGATGAGGCCAATCGGATGCTGTCGAGGCCGATGCGCGCCCCGTGGCATCTGTAGGAGTTTCGAGTGCGAGCAAGAGAATGTGTGCGGTGCACACTCTGCGAAAGGAGCTGATATGATTCAAGCGTCAAATGGGATCGGGGCGGTTTTGCTTGCGAGCCTTGGCGTGATTCTGCTGGCCGGGCCGTTGTGGGCGCAGTCGCCTGAAAAGCTGCGTGATCTGAAGGAAGACGAGATCGCCGGAATCACCGAGGCGATGCCCACCAAGGTGGTGGTCACGCCGGAGAAGCCGCGCAAGATGCTCGTGTTCTGGCGCTGCGAGACGTTTTTTCACACGTCGATCCCCGTCGTGAACGAAACGCTCAGGATCATGGGTGAGAAGACCGGAGCATTCGAGGTGGCGAAGGTGACGGATGACTATTCCGTTTTCACTCCCGAGACGCTCGAGCAGTTCGACGCGATCTGTCTGAACAACACGACGAGTCTGAAATTCGACCCGAACGCGACGCCGGAGCGCTGCAAGGCTCTGATGGATTTCATCAAGGGGGGTAAGGGTCTCATCGGCGTCCACGCCGCGGCGGACAATTTCTACCAGTGGCCCGAAGCCCAGCAGATGATGGGCAACAAGTTTACCGGGCATCCCTGGACCTCGGGCAGCACGGTGGCCATCAAGCTCGATGTGCCCGATCACCCGCTGCTGGCGCCCTTCCACGGGCAGGGCTTCAAAATCACCGAGGAGATCTATCTTACGCAGCCGCCGCTGTATTCCCGCGACAAGCAGTACGTGCTGATGAGCGTGGACACGAACGATCCGGGGACCCGCAGCGTCCGCGGATACCGGGACAGCTACGCCGATACCGGCATCACGTGGATCAAGGACTGGGGCAAGGGCCGCGTATTCTATTGCTCCTTCGGCCACAACAACGCGATCTTCACGAACCCGGCGATTCTGGAACACTATCTGCGCGGCATTCAGTTTGCCATGGGCGATTTCAAGGTGCCGACGAAGCCGAACGCACAGTAAGAAGGGACAGGATATGGAGCAGCCACAAGTTGCAGCAGCTATTCTGGAAAAGGTCAAGACGTATGATTTCGGGAAAAGCCGTGCGGCCCTGTCGGACCTGAGCGACGAGATCCGCAAGGCTTCCGGCAAGCCCGAGGAGTTGAAGAAATATGAAACCTCGCTGATCGAGGTCCTCAAATCGGACACCACGTTCGCGGGCAAGCAGTATGCCTGCCGCGAACTGAGCATCATCGGGACGGATCAGTCGGTGCCCACGCTGGCAGCGATGCTGCCGGACAAGGAGTGCTCGGATATCGCCCGCTTCGCGCTGGAGCGGATTCCGGGCGAGGCGGCGGACAAGGCGTTTCTCGACGCGCTGCCCAAGGCCGAGGGCAAGGCCAAGATCGGCATCGTCAACAGTCTGGGCGAGCGGGGCGTCAAGCCGGCCGCCGGTGAGATCGCCAAGCTCGTGGACAACGCCGACGCGCTGCTGGCCGGCGCGGCGATCAGCGCGTTGGGCAAAATCGGTGGTCCCGATGCTCTGCAGGGCCTGGATAAGGCTGCCCAGAGCGCGCCCGACGGCCAGAAAATGCTGGTCTACGACGCCTACCTGAAAGTGGCCGACACGCTGGCGGCCGGGGGCGACAAGGCCGGGGCACAGAAGATATGGGTCGCCCTGAACAAGCAGGGCATGCCGTCGATGGTCCGCACCGCCGCGATGCAGGCGATGGTCAAGGCCGCTCAGGGCGGCAGGTGACCTTCGTGGGGCGAGCGTCCCCGCCGGCCGGGCAGATTGTGCGTTTGGACGGGATGTAGCTATGGTTTGGCGATCGACGAGACTTTGCGTGTTGCTGGCGGCGTTCGGCGTTGGGCTGTTCGCAGCGGCCGGCGCCTGGGCGGATGAACCCAACCAGGATGTCATCAATATGGTGCTCGATGCGCTGCGCAGCGATGACCCCGACATGCGGACGGGGGGCATCGCCATCGCGCGGGACATTCCCGGCGAGGCGGTCACCAAGGCCCTCGCCGAGGAATTGCCCAAGCTGCCGCCGGCGGCGCAAGTGCAACTGCTCGCGGCCCTGGCAGACCGGGGCGACGCTTCCGCGTTGCCGGCGGTGATCGAGATGGTGAAATCGCCGGAGGAGTCGGTTCGCATTGCGGCATTGAAGGGCATCAGCCGGCTGGGCGGGGCGGCGAACGTTTCGCTGCTGGCCGAGCGGACTGTGACGACCAAAGGGCCCGAGCAGAAGGCGGCGCGCGAGGCCCTGTACCGGCTTCGCGGCCCGGAGGTCGATAGCGTGATTTTGCAGGCGATCCCCGGGGCTTCGGCCGAGATGAAGGTCGAGTTGATCGGCGCCGTCGGCGAGCGAGGCATCGCCGATGGCATCGCGACACTGCTCAAGACCGCCACCGACGAGAACCGCAGGGTCCGGCTCGAATCGCTTGGTGCGCTGCGGGTCGTGGCCGGGCCGGAGGATATGCCGGCCCTGGTGAATCTGCTCGTGCAGGTGCAGAACGACGCCGATCGCCCGGCGGCGGAGAAGATGGTCGCCGCCGTGGCGCACAAGATCGAGGATAAGGATCACCGGGCCGTGGCCGTACTGGCCGTGCTGCCCAACGTGAAAGAGGCCGCCCCGCGTGCGTCGCTGCTGCGCACGCTCGGCCGCATCGGCGACAACAGCGCGTTGCCCATATTGCGAGCGGCCCTGCCCAGTCGCGAAGAGAGCGTTCAGGACGCGGCGATTCGCGCCCTGTCGGAGTGGCCGACGCCCGAGCCGTTGCCCGACCTGCTCAAGGTGGCGCAGACGGCCGAGAACAAGGTGCATCGGGTGCTGGCCCTGCGCGGGTTCGTGCGCTTGATCGGTCTCGACAGTGACCGGTCCCCGGAAGAGACGATCGACCTGTACAGAAAGGCGATGGACCTGGCCGGCGACGCGGCGGAGAAAAAACGCGTGCTATCGGGCCTGGCCGGCACGAAGTCGCTGGCTGCGATGAACATGGCGGCCGAGTATCTCGACGATGTGGCGTTGTTCCTGGAGGCCGAATCCGCCGCCGTCACGATCGGCCAGGCGATCTACGCCGAGTACCCGCAGCAGACTACCGAGGTGCTTCGGAAGGTGGTCAAGGATACGAAGAACGATACTATCCGCCAACAAGCCCAGGAGGTCCTCGACCGGGCGAAATCCCAATAGCCGAGATCGTGGCGATGGATCCGTGATCCGTGCTATGGAGGCAGGATGAGATTATGACCCGCCTCGTGCGGGTGTGGATTTAAACACCAGAAATGAAGGAGCCACGCTCATGTCGAACATCACGCGTCGTCAGTTCATCAAGGGCACCGTTGCCGCCGGCACCGTATGCTCCATCGGTTTTCCGAGCCTGATCCGGGCCCAGGGACTCAACGAAAAGCTCCAGGTCGGATTCATCGCCGCCGCCGGGCGGGCCGACGCCCATACGGAGGCGGCCCATCAGGCCGGCCTTCAGTGCATCGCTTTCGCCGAGGTTGACAAGACCAACTGGAGAGGTGTCCACGGCAAGCAGGGCTGGGAGCAGGCGGCCGGGTACACGGATTGGCGCA
>JAFGCA010000366.1 GCA_016932895.1 Sedimentisphaerales bacterium
TAGGGATATAAGCCCCATCTTCAAGGAAATCACACCAACGATTTCCTTGAAGAATATAAGCCTAATCTCCATTTTGCAAAACTCTTGGCAATAACCCAGACTATGGTTTCAGATATAGTACAGACGTCAGTTCGCAGGGGGGGAACCCAGCGACGGCACCATCTCAAGGGCGCTGCGCTGGGAACGCTGGGGTTCTGCACCCGTTGGGCAGTCGATGCCCACGGAATCGGGCCCGAGTGGATCGAGGTCAGCCAGGTCGATCTGCACCTGCAACGCCTGCCGCACCGCTTGCGCGGAACGCGAATCGCCCACATCAGCGATCTTCACTGCAGCAGCACGGTCAGCGGGGCGTACCTGCGGCGTTGTATCGAGCGGGTCAACCGCCTCGACGTGGACTTCGTCGTGCTGACGGGGGATTACATCACGTACGATTTCCAGGGCCGCTACCGGGAGAAGGTCGTGGAACTGCTGGGCCGGATCGAGAGCCGGCTCGGCGTTTATGCGTGTCTGGGCAATCACGATTACGGGCTGCGCCGGCTGCCTCCCCGCCAGCGGGCCTCGCTCTTGCGCCGGCTCACGCGGGGCATGGCCGGCGGCGGCATCACGGTCCTGCGGAACGAGTCGGCCGTCGTCGACGTCGAGGGCCAGCCGCTCTGGTTCGTCGGATTGGGCGACCTGTGGATGGACGACTTCCGGCCGAGAAAGGCCTTCGCCGACGTTCCGGCCGACGAAACGGCGATCGCGCTGATCCATAACCCGCGCGGCGCCGAGCACCTGGGCCAATACCGGGCCCACGCGGTGATGAGCGGGCACACCCACGGGAGCCGAAAGCCGGCGACGGCGCGCCCGGCCTTGAGGGCCCGGACGCGGCGGTATCACGCGGGCATGTACGACGTGGACGGCGCCAAGCTCTACGTCAACCGCGGCCTGGGTCGCCTCGGCAGGGCCCGACTCAACGCCCGCCCCGAAATCACCGTCTTCACCCTCCGCTGATCGGCGCCCGTAGAAGGCCACGGCAGGGGCAAGAAACGCGGTTTTACCGCCTCTCCAGCGTCAGTTGCACGCTCGTTGGTGAGACGCTCTGCACGCTGACAGAGACGCCCGCGATCTCGAGCTGCCGTTGCGAAGCGGGGAAGTACAGGTTGTAGCCCATGCCCATGTGGCCCGCCGTGGTGGTTACGACGAGCGAAAACACGTTTTCGCTGGGCATGCCGGCGTACACGAGCGAGATCACCGTCATGAACCCGCGCTTGACTCGAATCGAATCACCGATCTTGACGTTCTCAACGTGGGCATTGGCCATCTTTCACTCCTTCTTTTCTCCTGGTGCCGCCTGACTTCTGAGCTGTCCCTTTATACCCAAAGACGCATGAGCCGGGCGAACATTCGGCCGAACGCGTGGCATTTTCTGCGGGGATATCGAATTCTCGGTGAGCCCGGTCTTGAGACACGTGCCGGGGGTTCACTTTTTCCAGCGCGTGTGGTATACTCTATCCAGTGGAGCACCTCCTGCCGGGCGGCGAGGTCCGGCGGTCTTTTGTGCAGGAGTGCGGTGCGCGAGGTGCGTTTTTCGTGGCACGAGGTTTGTGTGAGAGGATTGAAGGAGAAAGCGATGCCAAGCCAATCACTTCGAAGCTTATTGTTGGCGGCGGCCGCGTGTCTGGTTTTCAGCGTCGTCCCGGCCGTGGCGGAGATGATCGTTTTTCCCGTCGCGACGACCGACGACGATGAAACCTTTCCCACGGTCTCAGGCGGCACGGTCGTCTGGCAGTTCTACAACAGCCGCTACGACGACTGGGACATCCGCGGCGCCGGCATCTCGGACACGGGCGTGGTCCGGGATTTCCAGATCACCGACGTTCCCGGCACCGACGCGTATCCCATGATTGACGGCAACGACGTGGTCTGGCAGCACGAATACCAGCCGGGCCTCGATTGGGACATCCACGCCGCCGACATCTCCGACCGTTCCCGCATCGTCAAGTACATCGTGTCCGATTCAGCGGACGATGAGCGCCTGCCCAGCGTCTCCGGCGGCGTGGTCGTCTGGCAGCATATGTTCTTCGGCGAGTCCGACTGGGACATCCTCGGCGCGTATCTCACCGGCGCCGACGACCCTGAGTACTTCTATGTCTCTGCGACCATCGGCGTCAATGAGCTCTTCCCGTGCATCTCGGGCGACCTAGTGGTGTGGAACCAGCCGAAGCCGGACGCCGACGAACCGTGCGTCTGGGGGGCGGACATCTCCGACCCGTGCCAGCCGCGCACCTTCTACACGACCATGGGGCTCGGCGAGTACGAGATGCCCTGCATCTCCGACGGCTGGATCGTCGGGCGCGACACCGACGACGTCGGCCGGGTCCTGCTCGACGATCTGTTCGATCCGTTTAACGCCGAGAAGATCAGTTGGTCCGGCCTGACCGCCAGCCCCAGAATCCACGGCCACCTCGTCGTCTGGCAGGACCTAAGCAACGGGACCTGGGACGTCCGCGCCTACAACCGGATCACGCGCGAGGAGCTTGTCATCACCGACCGAAAAATGTCCGACCAGATGAACCCCTCGGTCTACGTAGACGCCGCACAGGCCCGCGCGACCATCGTCTGGCAGGACAACCGCGACGGCAACTGGGACATCTACGCCGCCACCCTCGATACCCCCGAAATCATCGAGGACCCGGGCGAGGAACCAGCCCCATAACGGCAGGGTGCGTTCTCAACCCACACGTCCAGATGCCGAAACGGCAGAGGCCGCAGAGGAACGCGGAGGAACCCACGTGCCCCCGGTCACGGGTCACGGATCACGGATTCAAAGCCACAGAGAACACCGAGAGCACCGAGAGAATGGCGCGTCTGTGATCCTGCTTCGTGTCCTTCGTGCTCTTCGTGGTTCCATATGACACGTGATGGGCGGGCCTCCCGCCCATGGGGATGGCAGCAGTTCAAACCACGAAGGGCACGAAGAGCACGAAGAAATCATCAAGCATCAATAATCCTTAATCAATTCAAGGCCGGTAGGATGGGCTTCAGGCCATGCGGATTCTAAGCCTTTTTTGATACAGGGTTTACGTGGTTCTGGCGAGGAGCGAAGGTTTTTGCACATTGTAGTAGGATTTTTCTGACAGTATCCTTGATTGTCGCGACCGGCCGTATCGAGCCGCGTATGATCAAACGCGACCGCCAGCACTATCCCATGATGCACGATCCACGCCGGGAACTGCGAAAGAGACGGTGTATGACATAAGCATCAACTCCCATGAAAGATACGACGGCAGTGCCATTCGGGACACCATACTTAATTCAGGTCGAAATGAGTAAATTGACAGTGTGGGGGTGCAGGAGTACTGGCTATGAGCTCATATGGAAAATCTGAGATGAAGATTCTGTTGTGCGTGCTTGCTGTTTGCAGTTGTGCGTTTGTGGGTTGCCGTGCGCGTGGTCTGGGCGCGCCACCAAGGAGTTGCTTCACCAAGCAGGTGGACGTGTTCGGCCTGCGCATCTATGCAACCAACACGACCGCCGACGCCAAACTGCTCCACGCGGCCAACGTATTGGCCGTATACATCGACAACGACGAAGACGGATCGCCCGACAACCCGGAGATTATGAAGTCGCTGCTGGAGGGACGCGGCGCCATCGTCATGACGCGCACGGAAGGAGAGCGAGTAACGGGGCCGCACCCGGAGGGCCAGGGTCTGTACGCTGAGGAGACCATCCCCAACGCCCGCGCCCAGGGGCGATTCGATGCATCCCTGGAAGAGATTCTGCATATGGTCTCCGACGTCGGATGGGCGGACGCCTATCCGGACGTATTTGGCAGAACGCCGGGCACCGAGATTTCGAATGCCCTGGACAAGGCGCGCGGCGGACGCTTCCGGCGGGTCCCGCGGCGCTATCCCGACGGCGCCTGGTTCACCTACGACGACCAGACGTGTGACTATGGCTGCCAGAATTCCGAGTACATCTACTGGGCGATGACATCGATTCTGGGGGCGCAGGACTATCCGGGGCGTCTGGAGGAGATCGGACATGAGTGGCGATTGAATACGAGAGAGAAGGTCAGGCAAGGCGCCCCAACGGTCTATGCGATCCTCACCGATCCGAAGTACAATCTGCCGACCGTGTTGCCTGACGGACGGTACAAGGCCCGGACGTTTACGATTCGGCAGTATCCGTAGGAATATCGGGGACGGTCACCCACTTTGATTGATGGTTGATTGCCCTTCTTCGCGTTCCTCGCGGGCTTCGTGGTTTTTCCCTGGGCTGGAGGCGGGAGGCTCGAGGTGATTCCTAACGCTTCGCAGTAGCACACGGTCGCGGCCGGCGAGGCACGGAGAATCAGGATCGAATCCGTGTCCGTCTCGTGTAAATCCGTGTCCAAAAAGGGTTTTGTCTGCGTGTGGTTTTACGCGTGGGTTAAGAACCCACCCTACCTTTTCCTCGGTGCTCTCTGAGACCTCTGTGGCAGAACATCATTTCTTCGCCCAGAAATCCGCATGGGCAACGAGTTGCCCATCCTACGCGGCCGTGGGGGCGTAGAAGGGCAGAAAGGTTGAAGGGTGGAAGGGTGGAAGGGGGGAAGGGGGGATGGGCGGGGCGATTGGGGATTTCGGATTGGGGATTGGTGGGGGGGTGAACCGGCGGGGGGGCCGGGGCGTAGATATAGGGAGCGGAAAATTTTGGAAAAAGATGAAAAATGGGGTTGACGGGTGGTCGATAGAGGCATAGAATACGTTTTTGAGGATTGGGGTGACGGCGTACCTACCGCCTGAATGAAAGGTAAGTGAACGTTTTGATCCGTATCCTGATTAGCCGCAAGTTTTTGCTTTGACTGCTAAGAGCACAACCTGCTTTTAAGGTTGGAACCGCTGGCAGTTGAGGCAGCGGTTTTTTTTGTTGCTCTTTCGCAAGTACAAAGATACAAACCGGCAATCGACACCAATTGAGGCGCCAGGTCGGGGGGCAGGCTGACGTTGGGTACAGGGCTCGTAGCTCAGTTGGCTAGAGCGCACCCCTGATAAGGGTGAGGTCGGTAGTTCGAATCTACCCGGGCCCATTGGATTGATTATCGATGATTGACTATTGATGATTGATCGAAGGCCGGGGCAATGTGTTGCGTCGGCAACCCAACGCGGTTCGTGGTAAATAATCAATGATCATTTATCAATAATCAATGGGTTGGGGACGTAGCTCAATTGGGAGAGCGCCGGCTTTGCAAGCCGGAGGTTGTCGGTTCGAGCCCGATCGTCTCCATTGTCGAGGCGGTCCGAAAGGGCGGCCGAAAAAAAAACTTGGAATCTTCCAAGTTTGTTGTTGCAAGGTTTCAACCCGGCCGTATAATAGCCGGTTTTCCAGCAGCCGAGGGCTGCAACGATCTTTGACAAGTTCATATGCGGATACGTGGATTTATATTGAATCCCATCTGGTTTTCCGCTCCCCAGCGGAAGACCACATGATGAGCGCTCATTTTTATAGGCGACGGACCTGTTCAATCATCGATTGATATGGTCAAGTTACTAAGGGTGTATGGGGGATGTCTAGGCGTCGAGAGGCGATGAAGGACGTGGCA
>JAFGCA010000367.1 GCA_016932895.1 Sedimentisphaerales bacterium
CGAAACTGCTGCCGGTATCGCCGGCCGAAGGCGTTTCCGACGCCACGGCCGATTTGCTCAAGATATTCTTCAATCGTCGCAGGCACAGCCATGGCGGAAACTCGCGAGGATTACCGTCTTCGATTTTTCTTTTTGCGGTCGACGCGTTTGCGTTTGGACCGCTGTTTGACCTTCATCTTGGGCATCTTGCCGCTGAAGAGGTCCAAATTGCCCATGGCCTTGAGGGCGTTCATCCTGCCGCCGACGCCCATGGAGCTCATGGCCTTCATCATCTGGCGGGACTGGTTGAACGTCTTGACCAGCCCCGAGACGTCGTGAGGCTCGGTGCCGCTGCCGCGTGCGATGCGGCGGCGACGCGAGCTGTCGATCAGGTCCGGGCGGCGCCGCTCCTCGCGCGTCATCGAATGCACAATGGCTTCCATGCGGGCGATTTCCTTGTCGTCGATGTCGAGGTTGCCCAGCTGGCTTCCCACGCCCGGCAGGAGCTTGAGCATGTCCTTCATGCCGCCCATCTTCTTGACGGACTGCATCTGCTTGAGGAAGTCGTCAAAGGTGAAGTCGCCCTTGGCCATCTTGGCCTGCATGGCCTGGGCTTCTTCCTCGGAGTATTGCTGTTGGGCTTTTTCG
This sequence comes from Sedimentisphaerales bacterium, assembly GCA_016932895.1. The sequence continues at coordinate 628 of JAFGCA010000367.1, forward strand.
ACAAGCGAGACGACGTCGCCCATGCCCAGGATGCGGCTGGCCATGCGGTCGGGATGGAACTCCTCGAGGCGGTCGAGCTTTTCGCCGACGCCGATGAATTTGATCGGCTTGCCCGTGACGGCCTTGACGGAAAGCGCGGCGCCGCCGCGAGCGTCGCCGTCGAGTTTGGTCAGCACCACGCCGTCGAGCTCAAGGGCTTCGTTGAATTCCTTGGCGCTGTTGACGGCGTCCTGGCCGGTCATGGAGTCGCAGACGAGGAAAATCTGCTGCGGCTGGACGGCGTCGCACACGCGGCGGATCTCGCCCATCATTTCCTGGTCGATGTGAAGCCGGCCGGCCGTGTCGAGCACGACGACATCGCGCTTCTGCTTGCGGGCCTCACGGACGCCATTGACCGCGACGCGGACGGCGTCCTTGGAATCCTCGCTGTACACGGGCAGGTCGAGCTGGGCGCCCAGCGTCTTCAACTGGTCGATAGCGGCCGGCCGCTGCAGGTCGTCGGCGACGAGCATGGGTTTCTTGCCCTTGCTCACGAGGTAGCGGGCGAGCTTGGCGGCCGTGGTCGTTTTGCCCGAGCCCTGCAGGCCGGCGAGCAGGATGACCGTCGGGCCCGGCGAGACGTAGTAGATCTGCGTGTCAACAGGGCCCATGAGCCCGATCAACTCGTCGTGGACGATCTTGATCATCACCTGGCCGGGGTGCAGGCTCTCGATGACCTGGGCGCCCAGGGCCTTTTGGACGATGGATTCGCAGAAATCCTTGACGACGGCATAGTTGACGTCCGCCTCGAGCAGGGCGGTGCGGACCTCCCGCATGGCGTCGCGGACGTTCTTCTCGCTGATGCGTCCACGGCCGCTCAGGCCTCGAAAGACGTTATTCAGTTTGCCGGTAAGGGCGTCAAACACTGCGGTCTCTCCGTGCGCCGCAGCCTCTCCGGGCCCGCGGCGAGCGTATCTTCTTGTCGGCAGGGCACTTAGCAATCATCCAACCTACCGATAGAACCTCATACTATACGGGTGCGAGGGTGGCTTTGCAAGCTGAAAATCCCCTCCGAACACAAGCAAAGGGACGGCTAATTCCTTGCGAGGGCGGGGCTTGCCGGCGACGGTAGGGCCGGCCCATCATTTCCGGTTATAGGACGTTATGCGGGGCTGGCGACGGCTGGCAAGGCAGCAGGGGGGTTTTGGCTTTCCCGGCCGATGGTGGTGTGCTATGTTCAGGCGGCAAGGCTTCCAACCTCAATCGGGATGGAGAGTTATGGCTGGTTTCGAGCTGAATTGCCGGGGGAAGGTGCTCGCGGTGGACGAGCGGCCGTTGATCATGGGGATCCTGAACGTCACGCCGGACTCCTTCAGCGACGGCGGGGACTACCTCGACACAGCCGCCGCCGTGGCGCGAGGGCTCGAGATGGTGGCCCAGGGGGCGGACCTCCTCGACGTCGGCGGCGAATCGACCCGGCCGGGCAGCGAATCGCTGCCGGCGGATGAGCAGATCCGCCGGGTCGCCCCCGTGCTCTGGACCCTCGCCCGGGAGACGCAGGTCCCGCTGAGCATCGACACGACGCTCAGCTCCGTGGCCGAGGCGGCGTTGGATGCGGGGGCCTCAATCATCAACGACGTGTCAGCCCTGCGGGGCGACAGCGAGATGGCGCCGTTGGCGGCTCAGGCGGGGGTGCCGGTCGTGTTGATGCACATGCTCGGCACGCCCCGGATTATGCAGAAAAACCCGGAGTATGAGGACGTGGTGGCCGAGGTGCGAGCGTTCCTGGCCGAGCGGATGGCGTTTGCCGAAGCCGCCGGGGTGCCGCGGTCGCAGTTGGTCGTCGATCCGGGAATCGGGTTCGGCAAGACCCTCGAACACAACCTGCTACTGCTGCAGAATATCGAATCGTTGCTGTCGCTGGGGACGCCGGTGCTGATAGGGCCCAGTCGCAAGGCGTTTATCGGAAAGGTGCTCGATGTGGCGCAGCCGAAAGACCGTGTGATTGGCACAGCCGCCGCCGTGGCGGTAGCCGTGCGGGCCGGGGCGCACATCCTGCGGGTGCATGACGTCCAGGAAATGCGGCAGGCGGCGGACATGGCCGCGGCGATCCGTTTCCCCAGCCGCGCCACGCGATCCTGAGCCCGCGCAACCAATGACGCGGGGGACCCATCCGACTCATTCCGACTGACACGGCCCCATTCCCGCTGAATCTACGCATCCGATAACGTCCGGGCGGCCCATTCTGCCGCAAAGAAAGCCTGTCAGCAATGATACCGGCAGGGGTATGACGACGATGTGGGCTGGGAAAACAGCGCCGGATAGGCGGGCTCGGTAAAACCCACCGGCCCTATGAAACTGGGAATCTGGGGGGATCCGCTTGGCTGGGGCGCCAGGCGTATCTTATCTTTGGCATGGACACGCGTTTATGTGCGCGTAGGCGGAACCGATAACCCTAAGGAACGGAGGTCACGACAACCTGCGGTACGACGAGGGGCAGAAGGAGGCAGCGGCCCGATGTTCGATTTTCTGAAAAAGCGAACCTTTCCCATTGGGATCGACCTGGGCTACGGCACGCTGAAAATGATGCAGCTGGCTGTGGCGGATCGTGGTCTGAACCTGGTGGCGGCTGCGCAGGCCGAGGTTCCGTACGAGATACGCTCCAATCCCGCCTTGTTGCAGGAGTGGTACGTCGAGACGGCGCGGGGAATGCTCTCGGAACGGCCGTTTCGCGGCAACCGGGTGGTGACGGCGTTGCCGGCCCGCGAGGTGCTCGTACAGCACCTGCGGATGCCGAAAATGGACCCGACCGAGATGGCCCGGGCCCTGCCCTTCGAGGCCCAGGGCAAAGTGCCGTTTGATATCCACCGCGCTCGGCTGTGCCATGTGCTCGCGGGCGAAGTCTACGACGGCAGCCAGGCCAAGCAGGAGGTGATCCTGATGGCTGCCTCGCACAATGTGGTTCAGCAGCATCTGTCGTTCCTCGAACGCACGAAGTTGGACATTCAGGCGATCAACGTGGAACCGTCGGCGCTGCTCAACTCCTTCGCACACCTGTTGGAAAAGGGGGAAAGCTCCGACGGAGCGACCATGTTTATCGATCTGGGACATAGCGCCGCCAAAGTGGTGATCACCCACGGCAAGGACCTCGCCTTTTGTCGCACGATCAGTTCCGGCGGCGAGCACCTGGTCCATGCGATCGCAGAGCGGCTGGGCGTTGAATACTCCGACGCACAGCAGCTCTATGCGCGTTTTTGCCGGGGCGAGTCATCCGGGGATGCTTCGTTGGCGACGCCGCGACCGGCGCCTTCTGCCGTAAAGGATGCGTCCGTCGGTTCCGTATGCGTCGGCGGCGTGAGCCTGGGGGTCGGGCCGGACGTTGAAGAATCTGCCGTGGCACAGGAAGACCCTGATGTCCTCATGCGAAGCGTCATGCAGACGGCCGTCCGACATTTGTGCGACGAGTTGCGCGGCTGTGTGCGTTATCACGACCTGCTCTTCTCCACCCAGACGGTTGGCAAGATCATTTTCGTAGGCGGCCAGGCGAAAAATACCGCTTTCTGCCAGCAGATTGCCCGCAACCTGCAGCTCCCCGCTCAACTGGGCGACCCGCTGGCTCGGATCAACCCCGATACTCGCGTGGGTTCGCACAGCGATCTGCAAGTCAGCGAGAAACACTCGGAATGGGCCGTAGCGTTCGGACTGAGCCTTGGGCAGGTTCGCAGCGGCAAAGTCCATGCGTGACACAAACACAATCCTGCCTGAATACCCGGCAGGTGAACCTGAGAGCACAAACATGGTGATGTCATGAAACAGTTGGATTTTCTTCCGGAAGACTATGTCGAGCGCAAAGCCCAGCAGCGGACGAACATCATCTGCCTGAGCCTGTTTCTCGTCGTCCTGGCCGGCGTGGGCTGTGGATTCGCGATCACCGAGTCGCGACAGGAGCGAATCGACGAGCAGCTTGTCCGTGTCAACGACGAAATGAAGCAGGCCGACCAGAGCCTGCGACAGCTCGAACTTCTTGAGCAGAAACGCCAACAGATGATGAAAAAGGCGTCCGTCTCGGCGTCGCTGATGGAGTCGGTGCCGCGGTCGCTGCTGATCGCCACGGTGACGAATAATCTGCCCGCGGGCGTTTCGCTGCGTTCGCTGGAGCTCGACAGCAAGGAAGTCAAGCCCGTCCGCGCCACGCCGGACCGCAGAGCGTCAACCACGAAGAAGAAAGTAGTCTCCAAGAGCCAGCCCGCGGAAGAACCGGCGCCCGAGAGCCCCGAGCCCACCAGGTGGGAGACCAGCATGGAGATCATCGGCGTGGCCCCGTCGGACCTGCAGGTCGCGGAATTCGTCCGCCGACTGCACCGGTCCACGCTGTTCAAGGAAGTGGGCCTGGTCTTCTCTGAGGAGGAGATCGTCGAAGAAGAATCCTTGAGACACTTCAAACTCGCTATTCGGCTCGATCCCGATGCCCGTGCCAGCGAGCAAGACGTTGAGATGGCGCGCGAAAGCGCTGTCTCCGGTATGTAAACTCCTGCCAGCCGAAAGGTGCCAGACCATGAAATTTGGTGTACGTGAATTGTTGTTCGTTCTGTTGCTGCTGGCGATTCCCCTGGGTTCGTGGTGGTGGATTTTCAAGCCTGCCGATGCACGAATCGAAACCCAGAACCGCGACATCGAAGCGAAAAGACAGAAACTGGCTTCCCTTCAAAAGGCCCTGGTCAACACCAAGGACCTCAACGAAGAAGTCGAGAATCTCCGCAATGTCGTCGACTTCTTCCAGGCCAAACTGCCCAAACACCACGAGATTCACCGCGTTCTCGAGCAGGTCACCAAAATCGCCGAAAAGCACCGTCTCGACACGAAGCACTTCAAGACCGAAAAGCCCGAATTCGGACCCGCCTACGCCGAGCAGCCCATCGAAATGGGGCTTGGCGGCGATTTCAACGCCTTCTACCAGTTCATGCTCGACCTGGAGCGACTGCCGCGAATCACCAAGGTCCGCGTCATGGAACTGGGCAAAGACAAGGCCAACGAGGGCCTCATGTCCGCCACCCTGGAGTTGAGCATCTACTTCGACACGCCCACTGCCGTCGCTTCCGCGAAATGATCGCCCGTGACGCCCCGATAACTGAAAACGCCTTATACATGGAGCTCCGCCATGCGGTTTGACACGCCCCCTAACGATGAGAACTTTGAGGCTTCCGACGCCGGCCAGCAGTCCTGGGATCCCCCCACCGACTCCGAGCTCGCCGCAGCCGAAACCGCTGAGGCCGGCTACGCTACACAAAGCAACAAGTTCAACCGCACCGCGATCATCTTCGCCGCTTCCTGCGTCATCGGCCTCGGAGGCATCTACCTCTTCAGCCTCAGGCAAAAGCCCCCGGCTGCCAATGCCGGTGTTCAGGAGGCGGAACAGCGCGTCGATCAGGCCCTGGCCAGGTTCGTCAATCAAGAAGAAAAAAACGACGCGCAAAGCTTCTTCAACGATGCCCAGGAACTGGAACGTACCTTCAACGACTACCCCACCAAGCAGCAAGTCGCCCTTCAGGAACTCCAGCGAAATCCCTTCTCGCGGCTGCTCGCCTCCGACGAAGAGGCTGATACCGTCGACGAAGCCCTCAAACGACGCGAAGAGCTCCGCGCCGAGCTCAGCAAGACGCTCACCGAATTCTCCCTTCAATCCGTCCTCCAGGGCCCGCGCGGCGCCACCTGCCTCATCAACGGCGAGGTCTATCGTATTGGAGACATCATGGCTGACGTCTTCACCGTAAAGACGATCCAGCCGAACCGCGTCGTCTTGACTGCACACGAGATGGAATTCTCGCTCGTGATGAAATAACTCTACCCCCGGCGGAAATATCCTCATGGCACGCGACAGGCTCGATCCCAGCCAGTTTGACGAATGGCTCAGCCAATCC
>JAFGCA010000368.1 GCA_016932895.1 Sedimentisphaerales bacterium
CGCATTCGCGGGGCCACTTCCACGCCCGGAAACCGTGCCGGAGTCCACCGGGCAGCGTGCTTCGCTCTGCTGCTCCGGCACTGGTTCTCGGGCTCCAGCTTCTTCTCGCGCGCGCAAGAGAGAAGATAAGAGGCGGTGTCCGTGCTGGCGCACGGACCTTCATTCCATACACCCACCCACCACCCATCGGACCCCGGCGGAATCCCGTGTGAGTCGTCCTCGAAGACTCAGAAGGCTCACTCCGCATTCCGCCCCCAGGGAAGCGGCCAGATGCCGCCACGTCGCCCATGCCGCCCGCATCGCGATGCCTTCGGCGCTGCAACCCGGCCAGCCTGTTCGCCATGTCGTCATGTCGCCGCTTTTCGGACCGACGAGCCCGCCCGCCACCCTTGACCGGACCCCGACCGCCTTTCAACCGGCTCCCCACTTCGCGGAAATCCGGTTCAGAGGCGGTCCCCGAAGATCGGCCGAGATATCGCCTCTGCTCAGGTCCGGGAATCCGCTTCGCTGGATACCCGGCCCATCACAGCAGTCACCACTCCGCCGAGGGAGACCAGGCCCTCCCCCAGCGATCCCCGCAACGGACTGCTGTCGCAATCCCGATGCCGGGATGTGCCGGCAGCAGACCGCTGAGCCAAATCAAGAGGATGCCCCGTTCCTCTCCAACGAGGAACCCCGTGAGGAAGGCTCCCGCATCTTACCCGAGCCGTGCCAAATGCAGCGCTGTCGGCTCTGCCGTCAGCGCTGCACTTGAACGGCTACCCGATCATGTTCCCCGGCAGCAGCGCGGCGAAGGGCACTCGCGGTCATACTCGAGGACGAGCATCACCGCGAGCCAGGCCCACCGGATGCCCCTGCACATCCTGCTGGTGGCAACCGATGCGCCTGGACTGCCCGTCATCCGCACAAGCTCCCCCCGAAGAGACACCCCGGCGTGTCGGCCCCCATGAGGAACGCGAGCACCCAAGAACGGCTGCGTCCTCGCAAGCTCCGGGTCATCCGTTCATCGCTGCTCGCGTCTCGTTTAGCGGCCGCATGCCGTCTGCGTCAATCGTGCCACCGGCCTCGTGGCCCTGCTGCCCTTCCACGTTCCGGCTGTCCCGTTCGCCGCAGCCGGCATCCCGCCGCGTTTGCCGTGCCGCCCACAATCCCCTCCACCCACCCGCACCCCGCGGGATTTTGCGGTCGCATCCTGCGGCTATGCTGCCGGACGCGGCCGCAAACCGCCGTGCCATATTCAGACAACAGACATACCCAATAGCCAATCAACACCCCCATACCCAATGACTGCCTGATCCTGCGTCTGCACTCCGGATCAATCAGCAAGGTGTGCGCTTTGCGCACGTTCATTCACTTCTCACCCCTGGAGCCTTTGGCCCCTCAAGGGGCCGGCTCTGGGCCTTTTGCTGCGGCGCGCGGCTCGCGCGCGTAGTGCGCCTGCAAAAGGAAGGATGGGGTTTGCAACCCCATACCCCGCTTTTCGCGCGCGAAGCCTGCCGCCGCCGCAATCCGCCGCAAACGTCATCGCCCAGGTCAAGCCCTCGTTCCGTATTCAACACAGTTCCCCAAGCGGCAGGCGTTAAGAAGCCCCGCTGTCCGCTTCGCATCCACCGGACGCGCGGCCTGCGCAGACTTGGCACGACGCTGGGGTCGCCGCTGAGCGTCTCCACGGTGTGGACCGCTGTGCGCAGCACGGCTGTTCACACAGAGCCCGCTTCGCGTCCTACGTGTTCAAGCCGCGCCCCGCAATGCAGCACAAAGATCTTGCTGGCCTTCTCCCCCTGTGCCATTCTCGCCTGTAGTGTTTCGTCGGACCGCTCATGACGGGCACGACCGAGAACTGCGGATGAAGGAACTGCCCGCCAGTTCGGCCCTGCGAACGCATATCAAGTCTGTTTCTACGGGATCGGAAGTGGGTTATGGCGTTCCATCGCCCAAAGGCGTATGCAGTACTGAAAGCCGCTCCGGGCCTCTGTGCAATCGTATGGCTGTGCTCCCTCGAAATCACGCTGGCCGATGACTTCAGGATTCTGGACTTACATCTTGAGTCGAACGGCGAACGCCGCATCTTGGCGGAGGCGGACACAAACCACTACTACGTTCTCAAGTCCTCGTCCAACCTGACAGCCTTCGCGTTTTCGGCTGACATACGGTTCGGCGACTACCCTACCGTTGCTCTGTCTGACGCACAAGACATCCCTGCGATCCAATTCTACCGAGTGCTCCGGGTCCCCCTGAACGCGCCGCTGGATACTGACGGAGACGGTTTTGACGACGTTCTGGAGCTCCTCAGTCCCCATGTGACACCCCTTGTCTTCGACACGGATACCGATGGCGACGGACTTCCGGATGCTTTTGAAGAGGATTGGGGCTTGAGCACGACGAATCCTGCTGACGGAAATGCTGACTATGATCAGGATGGCCTATCGAATCTCGCGGAATTCCACGGACTTGGAGACCCGTTTCAGGCTTCTTTCGCGGCCACACAGCGACTTTCCGTTTCCGAAGTCTTTGTCGGATCAGCCCAAGAGATCCAGGGCGGCACGACCGACCAGCCTTCGGCAACCCTATTCTCAATGCCGATGCTGGCACAACCTCTGTACGCTGGTAAAGTGTCCTCGACTACCGGTAACGAACTCGTCATGGCAGCGAACAGCTTGCCACAAGAATTGGCAGTTCGCACCCCCAGCTACGTCCATTTCGAGTCCGGCCTTATCGCCGACATCAGTGCCGTCGATGAGTCAAAACATTCCATCAGTCTTGCCCGAGATATTGATGCGCTGGTGCAGCCCGGTGAGTTTCTTGTCGTCAGGCAACATGCCACAGTCGAGGATATTCTTGGAACAACTGAGTCTTCGCCGCTCATGGCTGAAGCAAGCATGGAGACCGCCGATCAAGTCGTACTTCTGGATGCGCCGGCGCAGCAAGAGCTTGCGCTCTTCCTGTACTCGGGTCAGGGCGCTTCGTTCTGGAGCGACAGAGAGGGTGCGGAGGTTGGTAGACTCTGCGTCGGCCCGGCGCAAGGGATTGAAGTGCTGAGGAAACAAACCAACTCGGCGATTGTCTACATGAACGGTGTTGTCAGAGCAGGCCCGCTTGCCGTTCAGGTATATGAAGGTGAGAACCGACTCGGCACTGTCACAATTCCCGAGGCTGTCACGCTTGATGTCGCGCCATCGAAGCTCAGAGAGTGAGGAGGAAGCCGAAATGACATAGAGCAGATCGACAACTGAAACACTCTATCAGGAACCC
>JAFGCA010000369.1 GCA_016932895.1 Sedimentisphaerales bacterium
GGCCAGGTCCATGTAGAGGTAGCGGATCGCGCAGACCGAGCCCAGGCAGGCGTAAAGCGCCGCTATGCACGTGACGCAGGATCTCGGAAATGAATCTGGGTGTCTTTCTCTTGCCATGTCGTTGCCCTTTCCTGAAAGACGCCTGATTGTCCATCTTGAAGCATAGGCGTTTCCGCCGCGCCTGTCAAGATGCGAGGGCCAAGCGCCGGCAGACGGGCCGACCTTGACACGGGGGAGCGGGGCGGGATAGAATCATGGGACCCTCGTTGGGAATGGGTGGCAGTTGAATAGCAGTCCCGTTGGCTTTGTTCGGCGGTTTTGATGAGCGATTGGAGATCAAGCATGAGCACGAACGCCTTGCATGCAAAGGGCAGGTCCGCGCGATCCGTTTTCTTTACGTTCATTATCCTGATTTCGATTCTGACGCCGCTGTCGGTCCCGGCCCAGGACGATCAGAGCATTGCGACGTTGCGGCAGATGGGCAAGGCGTTCTCGCTGATCGCGGGCAAGGCCTCCCCGGCGGTCGTAGGCGTTAAAGCCACGAAGACCCTGGATGAGGACGCCATGTCGCGCGAGTACTACGACGGCGAATCGAGTCCTTTCAGCGACGAGGACCTGTTCGAGTATTTCTTCCGTCGCCGGCAGCCGCGGCGGGACACCCGGCCGGCGCCGAAACAGGTGGCCCAGGGGTCGGGCTTTCTCGTGACGGCCGACGGCTACATTCTGACCAACAACCATCTCGTCGGCGACAGTGAGAAGGTCAGCGTCGAGCTGGCCGACGACCGGACGCTCGACGCGAAGATCATCGGCGTGGACCCGGACTCGGACGTGGCGGTCATCAAGATCGAGGGGGAGGGCCTGCCATACCTGGAGCTGGCCGATTCCAGCGCCCTGGAGGTCGGCGAATGGGTCCTCGCCATCGGCAGCCCGTTCGGGCTCAGCCACACGGTCACCGCGGGGATCGTCAGCGCCAAGGGGCGCAGCAGCATCGGCGTGGCCAACTATGAAGACTTCATCCAGACCGACGCTGCCATCAATCTGGGCAACTCGGGCGGGCCGCTGTTGAATCTCGACGGCAAAGTCGTCGGGATCAACACCGCCATCATCGGCCCGGGCGGCAACGTCGGCATCGGCCTGGCCATCCCCGTCAACATGGCCAAAAACGTGTACAAGCAACTGAAGGAAACCGGCTCGGTGGTCCGCGGATTTCTCGGCGTCTATCCCGAGGACGTGGAGCCCGACATGGCGGAATTCTTCGGGCTCAAGGAGGCCCGGGGCGTGCTGATTTCGCAGGTCACGGAGGGCTCGGCCGCTGCCGAGGCGGGGCTGGAACGCGGAGATATCGTCATCCGGTTCGACGGTGTGACCGTGGACAACGCCAACGAGTTCCGCAACCGTGTGGCCATGTACAAGCCGGCCAGCGAGATCGAGATGGTGGTGCTCCGGGACGGCGAAGAGATGACCTTCACGGTCAAGCTGGCCCAGAGGCCCGACGATACCGTTGCCGACGCCGATGAGCCTGAGGAATCGTCCGACCGCCTGGGATTCACCGTGCAGGCGTTGACGGAGGAATTGGCTCAGCAGTTGGACTATGAGGGGCTGGACGGCGTGGTGGTTACCGACGTGGAGCCCGGCTCGCAGGCGGAGGAGAAGGGGATTCGCCGGGGGGCGCTCATTCGAGAAGTGAATCGGGAGCGGATCGGCAGCGTCCGCGAGTTCAAAGAGGCCGTGGCCAAGGCCCTGGAGCGAGGCAAAATCCTGCTCCTGGTCCGATATGACGAATTGGATCGCTATGTAGTCCTCCAGCAGGATTGAGCGAAATTCGGCGAATGATGTTTCGTAATCGACAGGCCCCGGCAGGCGACCCTGCCGAGGGCCATACCTGAGCGGGCGTTCTGCCTCTATCCAGCAAGCAGGGCACTATCGTGGTGTCGGACGCCGTCTTGCGCTGCCGCTCTCCATTTCGTTGACAGGTTTCCCCGGACGAGGTATCGTTGACTCGCCGGATGAGGAAGCGGCCGATGCTTGGAATGAATGTGGATATCGAACTTGGCAATTGGGAGGAATCATCCATGAGTCTGGGCCGTCGCATTCTCGCCTCTTTTCCCTGCCTTCTCTTGTTGTCTGTTTTGTCAGGCTGCGCCGGTGGCATGGCGACCCGATCTGCACGAGAGATGATTCCGTTGACGACATGGCAGTTTGCCGAAGATGCTGAGAATACATCGGCGCCGGCTCAGCCGCCGCAGACGGCCGATTGGAAACCGGTCGCCGTCCCGCATGTCTTCCGCCAATCCGGCCTGCCCGATGAAGCCGCCGGCTGGTACCGCCAGACACTCGACTGGGCCGAGGCCGACCGCGATCGCAGTGTCTATCTCTTCCTGGAAGGGGCCGCCACGGTGAAAGACGTGTACGTCAACGGCGTCCACGTCGGCCGGCACAAGGGCGCCTTCTCGGCGTCGGCCTTTGATCTGACGGCGGCGCTGAAACCGGGCCGGACCAACACTCTGGACGTGCGCGTGAGCAACCGCGAGGAGGAGGCGAAGAACTGCCTGTCCCGCTCGACCCTGTATTACGTCAACGGCGGCATGTTTCGCAAGGCGTGGCTGGTCAAGACCGGTCGGGTGCACATCTTTCCCGATATGGGTTCCTGCGGCATCTATCTGACGCCCACCCATATCACCGCCGACAGCGCCGATCTAGGCGCGCGGACGGTTGTGCGGAATACCCTGGTCTCGCCTGTCGAGGTCGTCGTTCGCCATGTCGTCACCGATCCCGACAACGCGGCCTGCTCGCAGTTCGAGGCCAAACAGACGATTGGCGCCGGGGAAACGGCGACAGTCGAAGCGGCGACGAAGATCGCCCATCCCAGGCTCTGGGATATCGGGCAGCCCAATCTCTATACAGTCCGCACGGAAGTCAGCGTGGGCGGACAGACAAGCGACGTCGTGACACAACGTGTCGGATTCCGCACCATCGCCGTCAGGGACAACCGCTTCTATTTGAACGGGCGCGAGGTGCAATTCCGCGGCATGAACAAGCATGCACAGGACGAATACGTCTGGAATGCGGTGAGCGATGATGGGCTGCGCTGGGAGTGGGAGCAGATGGCCGATATGGGCGTGAACATGGTGCGGCTGCCGCACTATCCGCACAGCGTTTTGGAATACGATATCGCCGACGAACGCGGCATCGTCGTGTGGGCCGAGAACGGCTACGCGGGGCAGCTCTGGAGCGGTCCGGGCAACGAGGAGAAAACCGTCACGCCGGACAGCGAGCGCCTGACGCGAGAGATGGTCCGGCAAAACTGGAATCATCCCAGCATCCTTTTCTGGAGCGCGGGCAATGAGACCGTCCTGGAGGTTGCCGGTCATTATGCCGACGTCATCCGGCAAGAAGGCGACCCCACGCGGCTGGTGACCTACGCGGCGACCGGAAACCAGCAATTGCCCAACTGCGATTTCGTCGCCTACAACACCTACGACGGCTGGTATACCGGCGGCCCGTACACCGATTTCACCAAGTCGCCGCACAACGATATGGTCGCCGAGACCGGATGCGGCGACTGGATCACGCACCACGTCCCCTACGGCACGATCAAGTTCACGGTCGATAAGTACGAGCCGGAAGAGTACGCGGAGATGTTCACGGAGTACCGGCTTCAGACGGTCTGCCGCAACGATGTCGTGAATCGTCCCATGTTCCTGTGGTGGAATTTTCGCGAGTTCTACAATCTGAAATTCAAGCAGAATCGCAACACCAAGGGCCTGCTGACGCTCGCGGGCGCGCCCAAGGACGGCTTCTTCCTGTTCAAGACGTTCTTGAATCCCGATGAGCCGGTCGTGCATCTTTGCGGGCGAAATCATTTCCTGCGCGCCTTCGCTCCCGATAACGGCATCAAGGCGTACTCCAACGCGGACGAGCTGCAACTGACTTTGAACGGTGTCGCGCGGGAGAAGATGAAGAACGGCGACTATCGATTGCCGGACGCCCAGTACAAAGGGCGCAAGGTTCTCGGCATCCCGGTGGCGAATGTCTTCTTTTGGAAGACGCCGCTGCAGCCGGGGCGCAATGTCGTCGAGGTCAGTGACGGCCGGGGGCACAGCGACCGCATGGTGATTTATCAAGCCCCGGTTGGCACACCGGGCCCCGATTCGTTTGTCCTGGATCTGCACAGCTCCAATCCGGCCAACCCCGCTTACTTCATCGACCGGCCTGTCGAGGCGCAA
>JAFGCA010000370.1 GCA_016932895.1 Sedimentisphaerales bacterium
GACGTCTTTGTGGGCCGGGTGCCCCTGCACGCTTCTGTCGTAGGAGAGAAACACCAGCAGCTTGCCGTCCGGCGACGGATGGGGGAACCAGTCCGCGTACTGCTCGTCACGGGTGACTTGCTCCTGCTCCGAGCCGTCCGCGTTCATCCGCCAGATCCTCATCTGTCCCGTTCGTTCGGAGTTGAAGTAGATAAAGCGGCCGTCGGGAGAGTACTCCGGGCCGTCGTTCAATCCCTCGGCATCGGTGAGCTGTTTTTCCGGGCCGCCAGCAGCGGGAATGGTGTAGACGTCGTATTCTCCGTCGCGTGCGGCGCAGTAGACAAGGGTCTTGCCGTCGGGCGACCATCCGTGCCAATAGGACGGTCCCAGGGGGGTTACCAAACGCGGCGTGCCCCCGGCGGCGGGGACAATGAAGATGCGGGAGTGTCCCTCGTGATGGTGGCTAAGGGCGAGCCACTTACCGTCGGGCGAGAAGCCGTGGTCGTTGTTGCATCGATCCGCCGGGCCCGTATTGAGGAGCGCGGGCTCGCCGCCGCCTGCGGGGATCGTGTAGAGCCGGCCCCCGCCGTTGAAGAGGAGATGGCTGCCGTCCGGTGACCAGTTCGGTGCCTCGAAATGACGCCGGGCCCGATAGACAACGTGCCGTTGGCCCGTCTCTGCCGAAATTATTTCCAGCGTGCTTTCGACGACCCGGTCGCCGGCGGCGGTTTTTCCCATGGCCTCGAACCTCACTTTCGAGAAGACGGCCGTTTCGACGGTAGCATTGTCGTGCGAACAGACTGCCAAACCCGCGTACACGGGGTCCTTCAGAGACACAGACAGCGAACCGACCGGCTCCAGTGCGTCCCCATCGCGTGACAGCGATAAGGTAAAGACGTCACCGTGGCGCTCAAGCTGAATCGTAGCCGGGCCGCGCGTGGGCGACTGAATCTCCTCGGTGGGACCGCCCCGCTCTCTGCGGTACTGCAGCGAGATCAGTCCGTCACCGTGAACGACGACGTCGACGTACGGCGCATCCGGATCGAGACTCTGGCGGAGCATCCAGCCGGCCTTGCGATGCGGGTGCAGGCCTGTCCCCCGCCAGTCGATCTTCGCCGCTGCCGTCACGTCGCCCGAGACCTTTCGCCAGACGAAATGAAACGCGTCCTCGCTGCCCCAGATATTCGCCCCGCTGCCGGTAACGACGTACTGCATGCCATCGCGGACGCACTCGACCGAGCCCGCCCGCCCTACCGAGCCGATGTCCGTGGCGCCCTCGAACATGCCCACTGCAGCGCCGGAAGAAGGCACGGCCCACAGGACCGCGACACCCAGTATAAACCGCCTCACAGCAGATTCCTTCATGCGTATGTCCCTCGGATCGTGCGCGCCATGCGCGGTCCGTATCGAGCGGTTGGTGCGATGACTGTGCTCAAAGGCTATTGATGGTAATGTCCTTGTACCACGCTTCGGTGGGCGGGCCGGAGTGGACCTGGAGGCCGATGAGGCCGGTCGGCTCGATGGACTCGTCGGGTTCGGTGTAGTCCACGGTCTTGTGGCCGTTGAGCCAGAGCTGGACGTGCGGCCCGACGCAGCGGATACGATAGTCGTTCCACTGGCCCGGCTTGAGAATCCGGCGCAGCTCCTCGGCATCGGGCTGCGCGAGAATCTTGCGCCGCCGCGATTCGTCGTAGAGGCAGCCCCAGTAGTGCTGGCCCATGTCCGCCTGATAGCCGATCATCTCGTGATGGTTCGGGATGCGCCGGCTGCGAATCTGAATGCCCGCGTTGGCCGAGGCGAGGTCGCCGAGCAGCTTTACCTTCAGACGCAGCTCGAAATCCGCGTAGCTCTTCGTCGTACAGAGAAACTCGTTGCGCGGAATGCGCTCCTTCAGGCTGCCGGCCACGATGGCGCCGTCTTCGATGCGAAAGTGGTCCAGGTTGCCCTCCCATCCGTTGAAGGTTTTGCCGTCAAAGAGCGAAACCGCTGGCGGAGCGTCCTGGAGGAATAGGTGAACGCCCTTCTTGTTGGCGGTGACGACGTCGAGCCGGCCGTCGCCGTTGATGTCCACGACCTCGAACTGCGTGCCGATGCCCGAATTGTCGTCGATCTCATGGGCGACGAAGTAGGCCTTTCCGCTCTGGGGCCGGCGGATCTCGAACCAGAGCACCACGGCGGGATCGCCGCTGCCCGGGTCGTTGCCGTTATGGGCGAAGTACCGCTTGCCGGTGACAACGTCCATGATCCCGTCTTCGTTGATGTCGGCCAGACGCAGGGCGTGGACCTGCGAGTACTTCTCAGTAATCACGTGTTGCTGAAAGCGTCCGCCGGGCAGTTGCTCGAACCACCAGATCCCGTAGTTGTGGGCCGAGCTGGTGATGACGTCGCTGTCACCGTCTCCGTCCACGTCGTAGACGAGCATGTCGGCACAGGCCGGCCCCAGGGCAACGCGGTGAAACTTCCAGTTCTCCTGCGTACGGTCTTCCGGGGCCTCCCACCAGCCTTCGGTCACGACCACGTCATTGCGACCGTCCCCGTTGATATCGCCCACGCCCAGGCCATGGCTGTAGCGCTCGCTGCCCGGCGCCTTGGGACCGCCGACGATGTGCATGTCCCACTGCTTATACGGATCGTCGGGAATGCTGAACCAGGCGACGTAGCCTTCGGGCTGGACGCCCCAGACAGCCACCGGTTTGCCGTTGCCGAGCAGGTCGGCGAACAGCGGCGTCTCGTTGCACGCGCTGCGGGTCCCCGTGTGCACCTTCCAGTGGCCGCTCTTGCCGCGCGGATTCTCGTACCACAGCGAAGGCTCACCCATCATCGTCGTGATGACCGAA
>JAFGCA010000371.1 GCA_016932895.1 Sedimentisphaerales bacterium
CGGCCCAACCTGCTGGACGCCCAGTACGCCATCCCCATCGGCGGCATGATCCTCGGCAACTGCCTCCGCGCCGACATCGTCGGCATCCGCACCTTCTACGAATCGATCCGCACGGGTGAGAAGGCCTTCCTCCAGAGCCTGGCCCAGGGGGCGCTGCTGCACGAGGCGACGCGCCCCTACCTGCGCAAGGCCGTCCAGGCGGCCCTGGCGCCGACCGTGGCGACCATGACCACCATCGGCCTGGTCTCCCTGCCCGGCATGATGACCGGCGCCATCCTCGGCGGCGCCGGCCCCGTCACCGCCATCAAGTACCAGATCGCCATCATGATCTCCATCTTCTCCGGAACCGCCATCACCCTGGCCCTGGGCATCTACCTCACCACCAAGCGAAGCTTCACCCCCTACGGCCCCCTCGACCGAACCATCTTCCGAACCCCCACGAAGACATAACACACGCGCTGGACGCGCAACTGTCGACCTTGGAATGATCAACCAAGAACATTCTGCCTCCCCGCTTGTCACGCCTCCGCAGCACCCGGTAGGATGGGCAACTCGTTGCCCATGCGGTCACTCATCCGGTTTTTGGGTACTTCCGTGTCCCTTGGGGGCTCTGAGCCCAGATCTCCGCGATATCGCCCCGATATCGAAGGTAGCGAGTTCGTCACCGATATGCAGCAGGACGCTATTGTGCCCGGAGGAGCTCTCGTGCCAGTTGGGGATCGTCCGTGGTGATTCCGTCAACGCCCGAGTCGATCAGCGCTTGCATTCTCTCGGCGTCGTTGACGGTCCAGACATGCAGTTCCATACCGTAGGCATGAACCAGGTCGATGGTTTCCGCTGTAACGGTGCCATGGGCCCAGTCGATAAAGTCAATCCCACGCGATTGAATGGCCTGAATCTCGGCCGGCGTCAACGCTTCCGACCCCAGCGCTCCCGTTCGGACAGCGGGCAACAACGCTTCCAGCTCTTCCAGGAAGTTCCAGTCGAACGCAATAACAACCGCCTCGTGTTCCATCCTCAAGGCACGAATGAGATCGACATACATAGCCGCCGGTCCCGTCTTTCGCTCGATGAAAGGCCGCATATCAGGCATGGTCGCCAGGACGGCCTCACTGATCAGTGGGACAAGCTCGCCGGAGAAATCCGGAGAAAACCAGGCCCCGGCATCCAGTTGTCTCAATTCGGCCAAGGTCATGGTGCCAACGTCTCCGCTCCCATTGGTCGTACGATCGACCGTCCCGTCGTGCATCAGAATCAGTTGGTTGTCCAACGTCTCGCGTACGTCAAATTCGACCCAATCGGCGAAGCCCCGGGCGCTGTTGCATGAGGCAATCGTGTTTTCCGGAGCAGCGGCCGAATAGCCGCGATGGGCCACGATGGCGACGCGACGAAGGTACTGACACGTCTGCCCCGAAGGATCCGTACAGGCCATCCATTGCTCGGCGAAACGGGCCAAATCCCTCGAGTCGACGTAGCAATCTCGATTGAAATCCATTTCCATATAGCCCCAGTCACCACAGGCCAAATCGTTTTCCACCACAAAGACATTCAACGTAACGTCCTGCATGCTGTCCCAGTAGGCATCCGTGCTTGTGATGCTGTGCGTGACTGTCACATTCCTGTTGCCGGTATTTATGAAGTCATCGACAGCCGTCACCTGGACCGTTTGGGGAATGAGATAGGCCCTCCGTTCGAAGACCAGCATTTCGGCCTCGCCTGCAGCGAGACCGTTGATCGAGAGATTCTCATCGGCTGTAATGGAAACGTATACGTCACCCCGGGGCTCGTAATCTTCCAGATAATCCAGGGCAACGCTGTAGAAGGCCGTCTGATTCTCCGTCAATCGAATTGGGGCCGGCTCGACAATCAATCCTCGCATCGCCAGCGACCGGACTTCCGCGTCGGAAAGAACGTGGTCGTAAATCCGCAGATCATCCCACGTTCCGTCGCCAAAAGCATTCCCGTTGTGCCCACCGCCCAGGAAGAAGGTATTGCCCGGCCGCACCCACGTGCCGCTGTTGGTGTCCTGCAAAACGCCGTTCACATACAGTTGGGTGTCAACCGTGTTGACGCCGGTTCTGTTCCACATGACCGCCAGGTGAAACCACTGGTCCCGCGGGTCGCCGCCCGATGAGAGTGAAACCAGATCGGCGGTGACGGCCGTATCACCTTCCACTCGGGTTCGGAGACGTCCATCCTGATAGATCCAGCATTCCCAATCGTCCTGATGGGTCGAGTTGTCGTATATCGTGTTGTAATTGTAAATACGTCTCGGTTTGTACCACAAGGCCACCGTCCCGGAATCGGTCATGGTATATCGAATGGAAACCCCATCTCCATCGGTGGTGGTGTCCCCATTCTGAAGGTCCAGCGCATCGCCGAGCTTGCCCGGGACATATTGGTGACTGCCTCTCGAACCGTCCAGCAGCGTCCCATTGTGGTCGCCGCCGGCAGCATCCGTCAGGTCGCCATCCAATGCGAGATGAACCTGCAGTTCGCCAAAAGTCACGCCCAAATGCCCCAAAAGCACCACCAGGAAAGCAAGAATGGAAAACCGGATGCATCTTTTCATCATCATCCTCTCGACAAAAGCAACTCGCTGCAGCATATCTCTATGCGCGGCGGTCTTGACCCATCAGTACGACAAATAAACGGCACTCATGCGGCGTAGAATTCTCTTACGCCATGATTGCACAATATCGTCTAAAGACCGATTTGTCAATGAGTTACGAGCGAACCGCAGCCATAATAGAGAATGGGCCCCACGGGAATCAGCCGGACAAGCAAGGGACAGTACCACCCCACAACAAAACCAACACACACCGGCGCAACCAGCGTACGCAAGAAAAACCCGATCATGACAACGAAGTCATCCATTCCAACCTGCGGCGAACACCGACCCACCCAACTGCAACGTCACGACCCCGAACGAACGACTGACGCGTTAGTTCAAAGCCGGCAAATGCACCGGACACCTCTAATTCACCCTCGCTTTTTCTTCAACCTAACGTACAGTGGTGCTCCTCATCGAAGAAGGGGATATGCTCGTCGGAGTACCCAAATCGGTAGTAGATCTCCCGCACAAGCTGCCAAGCAACTGTCCCCGGCAGATTATTTGCCCCGGCTGTGACGGGAGGTACGCGAAGGTGCTCTGCCGAAAACACCCGCGATCCGTACTCCATCTGCATTCCACTCCTCACCACTCGGTAGCCAAGAGACTCCGGTGGACCCGGAATAAGGAGTTTGCCGCCGATGCTATAAAGCCCTAACCCGAACCGTATCTGCCCTGTATAGCCGGCTATCCGGCAGACCTCTTGGGCCAGTAAGACAAAACAAGGCACTGGCTCGACGATGGCATAAGGCCATAGATCGTCGGGTGTCCTTTCATGCGACATCACCTAGCCCCAGTGAAAGCTGCCATCATCGGCAGACGTTCGGAATTCAAGATATCCGTTTTTCAATAGCTCCAAATGATGAAAATCGCTGACCTCCGTCGACAAACCTACAGAGGTCTGGCGAACGGTCGTTATCGGCGAAAGGCCCCACCCGTGAACGCGCAATTGTGGAGGATTTCTCAGTAACTCTAACAGGTCGCCCCGCTGATCTCGTAGATCAAGTCGGTTAACTGGCAGAGGACAAGCCCATATACGATAGAAGGGCCTCTCCCCGGCTGCAGACAGAAACCGTTGCTCCATGTGTCGGAGAAAAGCTTCGTCGGATTCCAGTTGGAAGAGGTTGTCCTCATCGATCTCCAGGCCCGATTCCCGTGAAATGACATGCTCGTGCCGGACGACTTCAAGTCCTCGCTGTATTTCCCCGAAAGCCCGCTCGACCCTGTCACCCTCGAAACACTCACGAATTTCGGAAGTGGTCATCAGTTTATTACCATCTTCATAGCGCCGCCAGAAGTAATGGTGCTCCGCATCCGGCTTGGCGCAGTGGGGCTTCTGGTCGGATTCTGGAACGCGCACCACCAATATGCTGGCGTCATCCGTGTCAAAAGCACGAATGTCTAATTCGCGAAGACGCGGCTCAATCCTGGCAAAGCAAGTGTCAATGATGGACCGCCGCACACTCTCAGTGTTCTCAACATTACGGAAAGCTGCCGCTCGATTCTCTCCGTCTTCTTCAATGCCAATGATGATGTAGCCCCCGTCAGCATTAGCAAAGGCCGTCACGTCCTTGACGAGTTCTTTTGTTCCGGAGTGCGTCTGCACATACGGCTCTTGCTTGTAGTCGATGTAGCGATCCTCGGCGATGTGCTCCCTAACAAGTCGCCGGAGATCTTCCACTGTGATATCCCGCGTTGGCTTACCGTCGAAAATCATCGGGTTCCTCCGAGATCGGTTACCCTGGGGAAATCCGGTGGCAGCATACCTATTTCCGCTCGGTACATGACATTCTCCCGTCGTGGCCGGCCTCTTTCCTGTCTACCGCCAAAGATCCGGCCCGGCCTGGAATTCGTTCGTCGTAGTTCATCCGCGGTGCTTCACTTGGGGGTATTGTCGCCGGTGGGGGCGGAGGGGGCAAGAAAAAAAACGCCCTCTTTGCAGGTGTTTATCGTGAAGCCCAATATGTGCCTTCCTCCGCGCCCTCGGCGTCCTCGGTGTTCTCTGTGGCAAACATTCAGAATCAGCATGGGCAACGAGTTGCCCATCCTACAGCTTGGAATTGATTATCGATAATTGATCATCGATTATTTCCTGGCGGTTCAGGCGCGAGAATCGCTCATCTACTCTGCTACTCATTTACCCTTCAACGCTTCTACTGATCTACCCATCTACCCTTCTACTGCCCGTACGGGCAATTTCCCCTTGACGGACGGGGCGATGTGTGGTATTTATAGAACAACGATATTCTGGTTTGAATGGAAGTGAGGAACAGCAGATCATGGATCGCCAAGCGGATATTTCGTTCGATTTTGCCCGGGGCGCCGAACGCGCGGATTCTCGGCGCCTGGCGCAGGGCGGTGGCGATTGGGGATTGGGGGCGGTAACGGCGGGGGATGGCAAACGAAGCCAATTCGGAGGGGCCGGTGCGCCAAACGAACCCAATTTCGGCTGTTTTGGGCCAGGAATGAGGGGCGCGATGGAGAACAAAGCCAATTCGGTGGGTCAAGATTGCCGCGTCTCTTCGCTCCTCGCAATGACACCGGCAGGCAGGGACCCGGTCATGTCAAACGAACCCAATTTCGGCCGTTTTGGGCGAAAAACGAAGGTCGGGCAGGAAAACGAACCCAATCTGTATCCACCGACGCCGAACATTGGGGATTGGAGAGTGCGGATTGGGGATTCGAGGCGGTGGGGGCGTGGGAGGTGAAACGAACCCAATTTCCCGGCGGTACGGATTCACCCCGGAGGCGCGGGGATCGCAGAGAAGGACGCAAGCCGTTTGCAGAAAAAGGGTTACGACTCACTCTCGGCGTCCTCGGCGTCTCCGTGGTGGACAGCGCGCCCGGCGAGCGGGCGGGTTGCAGGATTCGGGGGGGCAGGCTATGATGGCGCGATGGCGAAAAAGGCTGACAAAGATAAGCTGGCTCCGGTGGCCAAGAACCGCAAGGCCTACCGGGATTTCGAGCTGGTGGAGAAGTTCGAGGCGGGCCTGGCGCTGTGCGGCAGCGAGGTCAAGTCGCTGCGCAGCTCGGCGGCGGACCTGTCGGGCTCGTACGCGCGGCTGGAGAAGGGCGAATGCTGGCTGGTCGGGGCGAAAATCGCGCCGTACGCGATGGCCCGCGACGGCGGCCACGAGCCGACGCGCAAGCGCAAATGCCTGCTGCACAAGGCCGAGCTGCGGCGGATCTGGACCAAGCTGGAACAGCGCGGCTTTACGCTGGTGCCGCTGCGGCTATACTTTAGCGGCCGCGGGCTCGTCAAGGTCGAGCTGGCCCTGGCCCAGGGCAAACGCCAGTACGACAAACGCGCCACGATCGCCAAACGACAGCAGAAACGCGATATCGACAGGAGCATAAAGAAGTACCAGCGACGATAATTGTTGGTTTTGAGTGTTTAGGTTTGAGTTTTTAGTTGCCGAGGGCAACACACACACCAACACTCAAAACTCAGAGCTTAAAACTCAAGACTCCCAAGGGGTGATTCGGTATGGCCGAAGAAGAGAAACAGGAAAAGAAGCTCATCATTGACGAAGATTGGAAGAAAGAAGCCCAGCACGAGAAAGAGGTCTTAGCGGCCAAGGAGGCCAAGGAGAAGCAAGAGCAAGTCGAGGAGGACGAGGAACCGCGCGGCCCGTTGCCCAAGGGCGACCTGGCCGGACTGATCAGCATGCTGACAACGCAGGCCCTCTTTGCGCTGGGCGTCTTGCAGATCAAGGGGCAGGAAGATCGAGAGCCCGACCTCGAAATGGCGAAGTACAACATCGACATGCTCGAAGCGCTCCAAGAGAAGACCAAGGGCAATCTGACGCCGCCAGAGGAAAACGCCCTCAAGAACACGCTCAGCGAGCTGCGCATGGGATACGTCCAGGTCTCCGACGCCGTGTCGTCGTCGTGACGATTTGTCACGTGCCTGTGACGCCCCGTCGTCCGGGCGGTCGTCCGGGCGGTCGCACAGGCAGAGGTTGCTTCGCTGCGCCCGCAAGGACATTCGGTGTCACGGGGGTGACCGACAAGCGGCGCCACGCTGTTTTGCCGAGAGGACCGAGAACGTTGGCCAACATTCTGGATACAATTATCGCAGATAAGCGCGAGGAAGTGCGGCAGCGGCAGTCCCGCGTCAGCCTGGCCGAGCTCCGGGAGCAGGCGGCCGGCAGGGACAAATGCCGCAACTTTTACAAGGCGGTGACGAAGCGCAACCCGCGCGGGATCAACGTGATTGCCGAGGTCAAGAAGGCCTCGCCCTCGGCCGGCCTGATCCGACCCGACTTCGATCCGGTCGCCATCGCCCGGACGTACGAGCGGTGCGGCGCCGACGCCATCAGCGTGCTGACCGACGAGAAGTACTTCCAGGGCCGGCTCGAATACCTCGAGCAGGTCAAGCAGGCGGTGTCACTGCCGGTCCTGCGCAAGGACTTCATCATCGACCTCTGGCAGGTCTACGAGGCGCGGGCCGCCGGCGCCGACGCGATTTTGTTGATCGCCGATGCGCTGCCGCCCGGCGAACTGATGGACCTGATGATCGCCGCGGCCGAGCTGACGCTCACGGTCCTGCTGGAGGTGCACCACGCCGACACGCTCATGGCCGTGCGCAGCCTCATCGGCTTTCCCAGCAAGGGGTACAGCGTGCTCGGCGTCAACAACCGCGACCTGACGACGATGACGGTGGACCTGAACACCACGGGCCGGCTCGCGGGGCTGCTGGAGAACACGAACGAGCTGGTCTCCGAGAGCGGCGTCAAGACCCGCGACGACGTCGAGAAACTCAAGACCATGGGCGTCAAGGCCGTCCTCATCGGCCAGACCCTCTGCGCCCACCCTGACATCGAAGAGAAATTCGCCGAGCTGTTCGGCTGCGCGTGACGTCATGCTTTCAGAAAGATCGAATGTTATGAATATTCTCCTCATCCTCGCTGTAGGACTGGCCGCCGGCATCCTGAGCGGCCTGCTCGGCATCGGCGGCGGCATCCTCATCGTCCCCTGCCTGGTCTTTCTCTGCGGGCTCACCCAGCACACCGCCCAGGGCACCACCCTGGCGCTGATGGTCCCGCCCATCGGTCTGCTGGCCGCCTGGACCTACTACAAGCACGGGCATGTGGATATCAAGATCGCCGCCTTGATCTGTCTCGGCTTCTTCTTCGGCGGCCTGCTCGGCGCCAAATGCGCCACCTGCATCAACGCCGCCCTGCTCAAGAAACTCTTCGGCGTCGCCCTGCTCATCACCGCCATCAAAATGATCATGGCCAAGTGACTTGATGACACTCGTTGTGATTTGCGTAAAGGGTCCTCAGGGTACCCAGCGTAGATCGTTGAAATCCTGCGTCTCCACAAACTCAACGTGGAAATCCGCGAAGACGACAATAGTCCCTCTGCCATCATAGCTGTCCGTTGCGATACGCTTCTGGTCACCAACCGGATTCACGGCGAGGTGCGTTCCGAAGAGAAGCACGGTATCGCCCGGCAGCTTCGTCAGGTCCATGCCGCCCACATTGGCGTTAAGACCGAGAGTGCTGGAATTCACCGGCGCGCCACTCATCATTGGATACGCAAGGTGAGCCGCTGAGTCGGGAGCAAGAGCAATCAGCGCTCCGCACCAATTCTCGCACGGGGGCAGACGACCGTCGTGGCTCTGTGCATATTGCTGAATCACCTCACTGAGCTTGCTAATCCCTCGTGCGCGAAAGCGGGCGGGATTGGCCCGAATTCTCTCGAGGGCTCCCGCCTGAATCCCCCATGCCATTGAACTCAAGATCAGGCCAAGCAAGGCTGCGGCCAGATTCACTCCCCTGGGGGCCCGGAAAGGGCTCAGCAGGGAAGCGAAGAAGCTGATCAACATGGCAAGAGGAATGACTAACACACCTACCACAAGCAGGGTCCCTGCGACGGTAGCGGCAAACGGATGCGGCCCCTTGACCTGGTCAGAGACAAAATCATCGTTAACATAAAAGCCGAGATTCACGATCAGACTGGACGCGAGACAGGCAACTGCCATGAAGAAGGCAAACGAGGCGAACAGCCTCACGCGCGGTCTACGCGAAGCAGCATATCCAGATGTCTCAGCTTCCATCTCAGAATTTGATTCAGCTTTTCTGTTGTGCTTTTCGGATTTTGGCCCAGGTGTCGCGGAGGCCTACGGTTCGGTTGAAGACCGGTGCGTCGGGCGTGCTGTCGGGGTCGGTGCAGAAGTAGCCGATGCGTTCGAACTGGCAGCGGTCCAGCGCCTTGGTTTCCGCCAGAGACGGCTCGACGTAGCAATCCGCCAGCACCTCCAGCGAGTCCGGGTTGAGGTTGGCGGTGAAGTCCTGGCCTTCCTCGGTCTCGTCGGGATTCTCCTTCGTGAACAGGTTGTCGTAGAGGCGGACCTCGGCCTTGAGGGCATGTGCGGCCGAGACCCAGTGCAAGGTGGCCTTGACCCGACGGCCGTCGGGGGCGTCGCCGCCGCGGGTGGCCGGATCGTAGGTGCAGTGCAGCTCGACGACGTTGCCCTCGGCGTCCTTGACCACGTCGGTACAGGTGACAAAGTACGCGTAGCGCAGGCGGACCTCCCGGCCGGGAGCGAGCCGGAAGAACTTCTTCGGCGGCTCCTCCATGAAATCGTCCTGCTCGATATAGAGCTCGCGCGAGAACGGGACCTTCCGCGTGCCGGCCGACGGGTCCTCCGGATTGTTGATCGCGTCCAACTGCTCGCTCTGGCCCTCGGGGTAGTTGTCGATGACGACCTTGAGCGGGCGCAGCACCGCCATCACGCGCGGCGAGGTCTTGTTCAGGTCCTCGCGCAGGCAGTGCTCCAGCAACGCGATATCGACGGTGCTGTGGAACTTGTTGACGCCGATGACCTTGCAGAAGTTGCGGATCGCCGCCGGCGAATAGCCGCGCCGCCGCAGGCCGGAAATCGTCGGCATGCGCGGATCGTCCCAGCCGCCGACCAGGCCCTCCTGCACGAGCCTCAGCAGCTTGCGCTTGCTCATCACGGTGTAGCTCAGGTTCAGCCGGGCGAACTCGATCTGCTGCGGGTGCGGGATCGTCCGGCCCCAGGGCCCGGAGCCGTCGTCGGTGCGCCCCTCGTTGATGGCGTCTATGAACCAGTCGTACAGCGGCCGGTGGTTCTCGAACTCCAGCGTGCAGATCGAGTGCGTGATGCGCTCGACGGAGTCTTCGAGCCCGTGGGCCCAGTCGTACATCGGATAGATGCACCAGTTGTCACCCGTGCGGTGGTGGCTGGCGTGCACGATGCGGTACATCACCGGGTCGCGCAGGTTCAGATTCGGATGCGCCATGTCTATTTTCGCACGCAGCGTACGGGAGCCGTCGGGAAACTCGCCCTTACGCATGCGCTCGAAGAGGTCGAGGTTCTCCTCGGCCGCGCGGTCGCGGTAGGGACTGTTCTTTCCCGGCTCGGTGAGCGTGCCGCGATACTGGCGCGTCTCCTCGGCGGTCAGGTCGCAGACGTAGGCCTTGCCCTGCTTGATGAGCTGGACCGCGTACTCGTACATCTGCTGGAAGTAGTCGGAGCCGAAGTAGAGGTGCTCGCCCCAGTCCCAGCCGAGCCAGCGGACGTCTTCGGTGATCGAATCGACGTACTCCTGCTCCTCCTTCTCGGGGTTGGTGTCGTCGAAGCGCAAGTGGCAGCGCCCGCCGAACTCGGCGGCGATGCCGAAGTTCAGGCAGATGCTCTTGGCGTGGCCGATGTGCAGGTAGCCGTTCGGCTCCGGCGGGAAACGCGTGACCACCGCCCCGCCCCACTTGTTCGTCTGCAGGTCGTCGGCCACGATCTGCCGGACAAAGTCCAGCTTTCGCTCCCCGCCATCGCCCGCGTTGCCGCCTGACCCGTTATTGGATACATCCTTCTCGTTTTTCATATTCCAACCACTCAAATCATCTAAAATACCGTCGCGCACCGCGAAAAACGCGCACGATCAGCCCATTCGCTGGGGACCCAAGGCTAAACCAGCCCCAATCTTACACCCAACAGGCCGGATCTGTCCACGCAATACTCGCCCAGCCCGCCGCAGGCACACAACCGCCCGTTCCGCCACAGCAACCCGCCGCCGGGAGTTCCCACCAACCCGGTTGTTCACCACGGAGACGCCGAGGCCACAGCGCATGACGTGAAACTCCTTTTTCCGAAAACATTTACATACATCTGGGTGTCCTCCGCGCCTCTGTGGTGATTCTTCCCCGGCCCGCATTTTGAGGAAGTGGACGCGTAGATGGGCAGAAAAGTAAAAGGGTTCAAGGGTGGAAAGGCAAATGAGCAAATCCGTGATTCTCCCGCCCCGGACTGCGAGGTCCTACCCACAACAAGGGCCAATACATAAAATCGTGCCGTTCACGCCCTCGTCAAGAGTCAAGCGTTGACCCCGTTCCCCCCCAGACACCCTCCGGCAACAGCAAGACGCCCCCTTCGCAAGAGCACGCCCCGTGTTTGCCCTGGTTCCCCGTCGCACGTTTACGTACCGGGGGCATTCCGCATCGCAGGGGTAGGTGCTATTCGCGGCGCGCGATGCTGTCGCCTGGCGATTCCGGTTTCTCCTGGACGATCTTCCACACACCAACGAAGTAGAAAAACAGACCCGATACGATCACCCCCGGTACGGAAAGCAGCGCGATGCTCCGAGCAAAAGCCGGGTGTCGATAGTACAATAGGGACCGGTAAATGCCCAGGCCGTACGCAATCGCCAGCAGCAGCGTTGGCAGACCGACCGTCAGGAGATTCAATCGGCCCTTTCCCAACATGACGAAAACGTAGGGAAGTCCCAGGCACAACAGGCAGGAAAACGGCACCCCAAATCCGACAACCATGACAAAAAGGCCGAGGACGACCTTCGCCGGACCATCGGGATGCGCGCCGAAATGCGGCATCACGGCTTCGAGAGACATTCCCACCCAGATCATCAGCACAAGCGGCGTCAGAATAAAGGCCATGAACAACCGAAACGCTCGGAGCCTGATTCCCTTGCTTTCTGTCTTCATTCCCGCAAACCTCCCCTGGGTTCATAGTCAGCGATACAGCGAACGGCCATCAGTTCTGACAAGAATCGGGGATTGACGAACCCCGTCGTTTCCTGTGTTGTTGCGTCACGCGACATAGATGAGCTGCCCTTCTATGGCGCGGCGTACCGGTGGACGCAGCGCCTGGTCGGTGACCAGGTCTACCGGCTTCTGCAGCAGGTCTTCGAGTTACAACTTCAGGTCCATGAAACCGTCGAAGGTGGATCGGCCTTCAAAGACGACCAGGATATCGATATCACTGCCTCGGCCAAGCTGGCCCCGGGCCGCCGAGCCGAACAGGGCAAGCCTCTGCACGGAGAATCGGCGACGCATCTCATTGAGTCGCTCGCTTAGGCGCGCAACGATTTCGCCCGTAGTCATGGTAGCCTCCCGGGCCATCGGTTCGCAGCTGTGATAACGGCTGTCAAAGCGGGTGTATGGCGCTTGACAGAGGGCATTATACGGCGTAGTGTGATGATTTCCATGAATTTACGGCAGATGAGGAGTTATACGCTGTGCCTGAGAAAGTGGTAACGCGATTTGCGCCGTCTCCGACGGGGTATTTGCACGTCGGTGGGGCTCGGACCGCGCTTTTTAACTGGCTGTGGGCCCGCCGGATGGGCGGTACGTTCATCCTGCGGATCGAGGATACGGACCAGAAGCGCAACACGCCCACGGCGGCCAAACAGGTGATGACCGACCTGCGCTGGTTGGGGATCGAATGGGACGAGGGCCCCGAAGTCGGCGGTCCGAACGGGCCGTACCTGCAATCGCAGCGCCTGGAGAGCTACAACAGCTACATCCGGCAACTGCTCGACGAGGGCAAGGCCTATTACTGCTTCGAGACGCCCGAGGAACTGAACGCGCTGCGGAAGGAGGCCGAGGCGCAGAAAAAGGGCTTTATCTTCCGCCGGCCCGAGCAGTCGCCGTCCGAGGCCGACGCGCAGCGGGCCCGCGACGAGGGCCGCCCGGTCACGGTGCGGTTCGCGATCCCCCAGGACGCGCCGATCGTCGTTCGCGACGTCGTCCGAGGCGAAATCAGCTTCAATCCCGCCGAGCTGGCGGATTTCATCATCCAGAAGAGCGACGGCTTCCCCACGTACAACTTCGCGTGCGTCGTGGACGACTGCCTGATGGAAGTCACGCACATCATCCGGGGCCAGGAGCACCTGATGAACACGCCGGGCCAGCAGGCCCTGTGGCAGGCGCTGTTTGCCGACAGGCCCCTGCCCGCCTACGCCCACATGTCGGTAACGGTTAGCGACAGCGGCGGCAAGCTCTCCAAACGCGAGCGGCCCAAGGCCCTGCGCTCGGCGCTGAAGGCGACGGCGGACCTGGACCCGGCCAAGCTGGCCGAGCTGGCCGAGGTCGGCGGTATTAGCGCCGACGAGCTCGCTTCGTTCCTGAAGGGCAAGAGCGTCCCCGACATGCCCGCCATCGACGCGATGGCGCAGCACGTAGGCGTGCATCTGCCCGAGATCAATATCGTCGATTTCTGCAAGAGCGGGTACCTGCCCGAAACCATGGTCAACTTCCTGGCGCTGTTGGGCTGGAACCCGGGCGATCAGCGCGAGGTGATGGGCATCGAGGAGCTGATCGAGGCCTTCGACCTGAGGCGACTGACCAAGAGCAACAGCTTGTTCGACCGGCAGAAGCTCATTTCCTTCAACACCGAGCATCTTCGCAGCGAACCGAAGAAGAAGGTGCTGGTCCACCTCAAGGCCTATCTGACCGAGGTTGGCTCGCCCCTGCTCAAGGCCGACGACGAGACGCTGGTGCGGATCATCGGCCTTTGCGAAGGGGCGCGAACGCTCGCCCAGATCGATGGAAAGAGCCGCTTCCTCTACGTCGACGACGACAAGATCGAGTTCGACGCCAAGGCGGTCAAGAAAGTGCTGCTCAAAGCCGACGCGCTGGACGTGCTGCAAATCGTCCGGGACAAACTGGCGGAGATGAACGAATACACCGAGCAGGCCCTGGAGGCCATGCTTCGCGGCCTGGCCGAGGAAAAGCAGGTCGGGCTGGGCAAGGTGGCCCAGCCGCTGCGCGTGGCGCTGTGCGGGACGACGATCAGCCTGCCGATCTTCGATTCGGTCAATCTGCTGGGCCGGGAGCGGACGCTGGCCCGGGTCGATGCGACGCTGAAACGATTCGCCGCCGAAACTCAACCGGAGAACAAATAACGATGTCCCTGTTGGTAACGGGTTCGATTGGGATTGATACGATCAAGACGCCGCACGGCGCCAGTGAGAGGTGCCTGGGCGGCTCGTCAGTCTATTTCAGCATGGCCGCGAGCTTCTTTGCGCCGGTGCGTTTCGTCGGCGTGGTGGGCGAGGATTGCCCGTTCGACCTGCCGGCGGTCTTTCGGGGCCGCGACGTCGATCTCAGCGGTTTGGAAGTGCGGCCCGGCAGCAAGACCTTCGTCTGGCACGGAACGTACCACGAGGACATGAACGAGCGGACGACCGATTACGTCGAGCTCAACGTCCTGCAGGAAGCGCCGCCGACGGTGCCCGAGGCGTTTCGCGACAGCAAGTACGTCTTCCTGGCCAATACGGCTCCGGCGCTTCAGATCGAGCTGCTGGAACAGCTCTCGGCGCCCGGTTTCGTGGCCGCCGACACGATGAACTTGTGGATCGAAGGGCAGCCCGACGATTTGAAGAAGCTGTTAGGCCGGATCGATTGCCTGGTCCTCAACGACGAAGAGGCCCGGCAATTGGCCGGGGTGTCGAGTCTGATCGACGCGGCGCGGGCGGTGCTGGCAATGGGACCGGCGCTGGTGATTATCAAAAAGGGAGAGTCGGGCTCGCTGGTGTGCGGCGCCGACGGCGACATGTTCGTTCTGCCGGCCTATCCGGCCGCGGATGTGAAAGACCCCACCGGCGCCGGCGACAGTTTTGCCGGCGGGCTGATGGGCTACCTGGCGCAGGCCGGGAATGCGGATTTCGAGACGTTGGCGCGCGCGGTCGCCTACGGGACCGTGGTCGCCTCGTTTACGATCGCGGACTTCTCGCTCGACGGCCTCACGAGTGTGACGCGCGACGATATTGACAGCCGATTGGAATCGCTGAGGAAGTTCACGAAGTTCTGAAGGCCGAGCCGAAAACGACATGCGTTGTTTCATTGCGATTGACATCAGCGAACAGATCAAGGCCCAACTGGCCGACGTGCAGCAGGAGCTGGCCGGCAGCGTGGACATCCGCCAGGGCGACGTGAAATGGGTCCGCCCGGAAGCGATGCACCTGACGCTGAAGTTTCTGGGCGAGGTCAGAGATGCCGACGTGGTGGAGATCTGCCGCATCGCCAGGGACGCGGCCGGGCGGCACCGGGCTTTCAACGTTGCCGTGAAAGAGGTGGGTCACTTCGGCGGCCGCAGCGCCCGCGTGCTGTGGGTGGGCGCGGGGGCCGAAAGCGAGCCGCTGTCGGCCTTGCAACAGGACCTGGAGGAGCAGTTGGCCGAAGCGGGCTGGCCGAAGGAGGGCCGCAAGTTCTCGGCGCACCTGACGCTCTGTCGCGTGCGCAATACGAAGGCCGGGGCCAAACTGGCCGAGGCGACCGGGCCATTCCGGGATTTGGACCTCGGCGCCATGCGGGCCGATTCCGTTTCCGTCTACGAAAGCAAGCTGACACCGCAGGGTCCGATCTATACTTGTTTGGGTAATTATAAGCTGCGGTAGCGCGCAGTTGGAACGTACAGGCGAGACATTTTTTGGAGATCAGTGGGATGGCAAAGGCAAAGAAGAAGAAGACAGACTCTGGTACCGGCACCGACGGCAAGGACACGGCGCTGCAGCGGGTCATTGCCCAGATCGAGAAGCAGTACGGCAGCGGCTCCATCATGCAGATGGACGAACATTTGTATGCGAGGATCGAAGGCGTCAGCACGGGCTCGCTGTCGCTCGATATCGCGCTGGGCGGCGTGGGCATTCCGCGCGGCCGCATCACCGAACTGTACGGACCGGAATCCTCCGGCAAGACAACGCTGGCCCTTCACGTGATCGCCAGCGCCCAGAAGGCCGGCGGCGTCGCGGCGTTCATCGACGCCGAACACGCGCTCGATCCGACCTGGGCCAAGCGCCTGGGCGTGGACGTCAGCAGCCTGCTGATCAGCCAGCCCGATACGGGCGAGCAGGCCCTGGATATCGCCGAGATGCTGATCGCCTCGAACTCCGTGGACGTGATCGTGGTCGATTCGGTCGCCGCGCTGACGCCGAGGGCGGAGCTCGAAGGCGAGATGGGAGATACGCACGTGGGCCTTCAGGCCCGGCTGATGAGCCAGGCGATGCGCAAGCTCACCGGCATCATCAACAGGAGCAAGACGGCCCTGATCTTTATCAATCAGATTCGCATGAAGATCGGCGTCATGTTCGGCAACCCGGAAACGACGCCGGGCGGAAGGGCTTTGAAGTTCTACAGCTCGGTCCGCGTCGACCTGCGCCGCATCAGCACCCTGAAAGACGCCAAGGGGGCCATCGGCTCGCGCGTCCGGGCCCGCGTGGTCAAGAACAAGATCGCCCCGCCCTTCCGCGACACGGAATTCGATATCATGTTCGACAGCGGCATCAGCTACGAGGGCGACCTGCTCGACCTGGGTCTGGCCGACGAGGTCGTCGATCGCAGCGGCGCCTGGATCAACTACGGCGACATCCGCCTCGGTCAGGGCCGCGAAAACGCCAAGACGTACCTGCTGGAAAATCCGGAGGTCACCGCCGAGATCAAAAACAAAATTCTCGTGGCCAAAGGACTGCTCGAAGCCGAAGCGCCCGCAGGTGCGAAGAAGGAGTGATAGAAAACAATGAGCCCATCACGCAAATCGCCGAGAAGAGCCCTGACGTGGGCGCTGTTGTTGATTGGTCTGGCCGTCGTGAACGCTGTCCCGGCCGGGGCGAGCGAGGCGGCCCTGCGCTGGTGGAAGGGCAACCTGCACACCCACACCTTCTGGAGCGACGGCGACGATTTTCCCGAGATGGTCGTGCAGTGGTACAAGGAGCACGGGTATCACTTCCTGGCCCTGTCCGATCACAACCGCCTGTCGCGGGGGCAGCGCTGGATGGTGGTAACCGACAAAGGACGAGCCGCTTTTGAGAAATACCTCGACCAGTTCGGCGAGAACTGGGTTGAGACGCGCAAGGACGAGAAGAACCAAACCCTGGTGCGGCTCAAGCCCCTCTCGGAGCACCGCTGTCTCTTCGAGCAGCCGGATCGCTTCCTCCTGATCGAGGCCGAGGAGATCACCGAGAAGGCGCACCTCAACGCCGTCAACATCGCCGAGCTGATCCCGCCCCAGGGCGGCGCGACCATGACGCAAATCCTGCAAAACAACGTCGACGCCGTGCTGGCCCAGCAGAAAAAGACGGGCCAGGCTATGCTGGTGCAGGTGAACCATCCCAACTTCCAGTGGGCCTTGACGGCCGAAGACATGACGCCGGTGGAAGGGTCGCGGTTCTTCGAGCTCTACAACGCCCACGGATACGTCAACAACGAGGGCAACGACTTTCGCGCGAGCACCGAGCGCATGTGGGACATCATGCTGACCAAGCGGCTGGCCGAGATGCACGCGCCGGTCATGTATGCCGTGGCCACCGACGACGCGCACAACTATCACACGTATACTGCCAGGGCGGCCAATCCGGGCCAAGCCTGGGTGGTCGTCCGCGCCCACCGGCTGACGCCGGAATCGATCATCGACGCCATGAACGCGGGCGATTTCTACTGCTCCACCGGCGTGACCCTCGCCGAGATCGCCTTCGAAAACGACGCGTTGACGGTGCGCGTCGGACCCGAGTCGGGCGTGACGTACACCACGCAGTTCATCGGCACGCGCCGCCGCTACGATCCGACCGGTCGCCCTGTCACGGACGCTGAAGGCAAAGAGATTCGCACGACGCGCAGATA
This sequence comes from Sedimentisphaerales bacterium, assembly GCA_016932895.1. The sequence continues at coordinate 17,495 of JAFGCA010000371.1, forward strand.
CAGCAAAGAGATCGGGGCCGTGCTGGCCGAAGCGGCGGGAACGACCGCCCGCTATACGCTCAAGGGCGACGAAATCTACGTCCGCGCCAAAGTCATCTCATCACGAAAAAATAAGAACTCGCACGTCCCGGACGAATGCGAATCCGCCTGGACGCAGCCGGTCGTCGTCAAACCATGACAAGCAACGGCAGGAAGATCGCGTTTCGAGCACGGAAGGTTTTTCGTTACCACGGATTGATACACTACAGAGAACCTGACAAGAGGTACAGAGATCGTGTTAACCGCCCTTGAAATCCGACAGAGCTTCATCGACTTCTTCCTGGGAAAAGGTCATACGTTCGTCCCCAGCTCTCCGATCGTCCCCCACGGCGACGAAACGCTGCTGTTCACCAACGCCGGGATGAACCAGTTCAAGGACATCTTCGTGGGCTTGACGCCGCCGCAGTGGCCCCGGGCGGTCAACAGCCAGAAGTGCCTTCGGGTCAGCGGCAAACACAACGACCTCGAAGAAGTCGGCAAGGA
>JAFGCA010000372.1 GCA_016932895.1 Sedimentisphaerales bacterium
GCGGATTTCACCGGCAGCGACTGCCGGCCCGAACTGGTCGTAGGCCGCATCATCGGCAACGACGCAGTCCGGCTGCAGACGCCGATAGAGACCAGCCTGACGTTCGCATTCGACAACGCCGAGGCGCTCGTCGTCAGCGGCACGGGAAAGGGAGAAAGCTCCTTCGAGAACAACGCCGACGACATCGCCGCAATCCTGCAAAACCAGAGCAGCGTGCACACCATTCACTGGGGCAGTTACGATTCAAACACGGCCCGGCTCTATCAACTCACCACACACACGTCCGACCGCGACGTGATCTACTTCCGCGATCACGGGGGTGTCAATTCCTGGAGCCCCGCCCTCGGCAGCGGGGACGTGTCAGGCCTGGATTTCGGCGGCAGCACGCCGGTGGTCTTCGGCTGTGCGTGCCTGACGGGCATGTTCGAGAATCATCCGGATCCCTGTTTTGCGGGCGGCGACTACTGCATGGCCGAGGCGTTCCTGCGGTATGGCGCCGGTGTCTACATCGGCTCCACGGAAACCTCTCCGCGCTACGTCAACAACCAGGCCGGAGAGATGTTTTTCGAGTACTGGACGAGCCACCACCAACCTACGGGAGTGGCCCTGCGTCATATCAAGAAGGACCTGATTGACGACGGCGGCTGCTACAAGCGCCGGTGGGTCAAGGAGTACAACCTCTACGGAGACCCGAAGTTCGGCGCTTACGAGGCTGCCGCTCAGCAAATGTACACGTCGATGGGCAACATCGCCCTGGCTTCGGCGGAACCCGTGTTCCGGCTTGACGTCTCTATCCCGGACTACGAGATCGTCTCGGGGGCCGATGGAGACAGAGTCACATTCGCCGGCGCTTCACTCTGGTGCGAACCCGACGCTCCCGTAGTGCCGCTCATGACGCAGAAGGTCGATTACGCTCCAGGCTACCAGGTCCAGGACGTAGCCCTGGTGAGCGCATCGACACCTGTCATATTGAGTGGGCTGAATCTGCCGATCGAGAGCATGGAGACAGGACCGTCCATCACGCCGGACGTGCAACCCGTGCCTTCGAGCAGTTCTGCCTGGTATCCGGCACAGTCTTACGACTGGGCCGTCTATCCCAATCCTGACGGCACATCGACCCTCATGGTGCGCATATTCCCGCTGGCGTACAATCAACCCACACTGGTGGGCCAGTTGACACAACGATTCATCTTCGACATCGACGTGATCGAGTCTGAAGCGACAATTGCCCGAATCACAACCGACCAGCCGACGTATACGCAAGCGGATCGAGTGCGCGTGGACATGGATTTGAGCAACACCGGGTCGGCAGGTGATGTGATCTTCGAGGCTTTCGTCAAGCGCTATGGGGCCGAAGAGACCGTGGCCGGCCTGCTGCTGGAGACATTGCACGACTTCTCCGGACAGGCGAGCTTCAGCCCATGGTGGCAGCCTCGCGACGTAACGCCGGGGCAGTACTACATAGAAGCGAGCCTGCGAGATTCGGCCGGCCACCTGCTCGAACGCAAGACACATCGTTTCGATATCGTGCCGGCCGACGGGTAAATCACCACCTCCTGAGAATCGTTCGGTAGAACACCGACTTGCCGCACCGGGCACACCAGCCCCATCGGCGGCATCCTCGCGCGCATGCACACAACGCCGAATAACAAAGCTTTGACATCGCAAGCGCGGGTCGGTATAGTGCAGCAATTGTAGTCTTTTCGGCACGCGCGAAATTGACGGGTGAGCCGGTCGGAGACGGCCGCCCCGTAAAACCAGTTGATGCCCGGCAAAGGAGAACAGATTTATGAACGCTCACACGGACCCCTTCGGACAGACGCCCGACGGTCAACAAGTATCCATCCACACGATCACCAGCTCCAAGGGCCTTCGTGCCCGAATCACGAATTTCGGCGCGACCCTCGTGTCGCTGGAAGTGCCCGACCGGCACGGCAACCTGGCGGACGTCACCCTGGGATTCGATACGCTCGACAGCTACGTTCAGCCCAGTGCCTTTATCGGGGCCACCTGCGGCCGTTACGCCAACCGTATCGGCAACGCCCGGTTCGTCCTTGACGGCGTCGAGTACAAGGTGACGGCCACTGAAGGGGCAAACATACTGCACGGGGGCAAGGTGGGGTTCGACAAGAAGGTGTGGACCACGCTGGAGGCCGTGGCGGCCGAGGATGAGGCGTGGGTGAAAATGACCTATCTGAGCAAAGACGGCGAGGAAGGCTTCCCAGGCAACCTCCAATGCACCGTCACCTATGTCCTGACCAACGACGACGAGCTGCGTATCGACTATGAGGCCCAGACCGATAAGAAAACCGTCATCAACCTGACGAACCACAGTTATTGGAACCTGGCCGGGCAGGAAAAGGACAATATCCTCGGGCACGAGATGATGATCAACTCCGGCCGCTTCACGGCGATCGACAAAACCCTGATCCCCACGGGCATGATCGCCAGCGTGCTGGACACGCCGCTCGATTTCACCCGGCCCCGGGTCATTGGCGAGCGCATGCACCACATCGGCATAGGCTACGACCACAACTACGTGCTCCGGGGCGACGCCAAGGCCCTGAAACTCGCCGCCCGGGTCCGTGAAGCCCATACCGGCCGAGTCATGGAAATCCACACTACAGAGCCGGGCATTCAGTTTTATTCCGGCAACCACCTCGACGGCTCCCTGGTCGGCAAGGGCGGAAGGACCTACAATCAGCACGCCGGATTCTGCCTGGAAACCCAGCATTTCCCTGATTCCCCCAACAAGCCGACCTTCCCGTCCACCGTTCTGGCCCCGGGGCAGAAATTCACCAGCACGACGGTGCACAAGTTTGCGACAGACTAAGCCGGCGGGCTGAAGAAGCCCACTCAAAGCAAACATCCGACTTATCTAAGTCCTAAGAGGCCGCAGGCCCGCGTGATCATCACAAGGGCCTGCGGCCTTGATGCTACTGTCTGGGTTGTACACTCCGGACATCCGTTGCGGGGCGTGGCGACTGCCCCGGCAGCGGCCCATCTACCCCCCCGGCCATGTCGTTGCCCACCGGATGCCCCCTGACCCGGCGAACGAGGGTCCCGGAAACCGCGAAAAATTTTTCAAGTTCCTCTGCAAAAATGGCGAACTTTTCTTTGACAGTTCAGATCGGCTGTGCTAAGATTTAGATAACGGTAGAAAGGTTCAAAACAGGCCGTTATATTATATTCTGTACTGTCATCATAATTTCGATCAACAAGTCATACCTGAACCTGCCTGCCGATCGTGAATGTGGGTATCAAAGTTTCGTGAGGAGCAAGCAAGAGGTTTGTGCCCACAATAGGAATTCCGTACAGCGGTATTTCTGTAATTGAATCGGCCGTTTTTCTGTCGTAACGATAGTCTGTCACAAGAGGTTCGCGCGGCGCGTATTTCGGTCGGCGGCAGAAGCATTCATCTGTCAATATAGGTGGTTTAGCCAAACTGATGTTCTGAAAACAGAAGAACGGTCGGGCGGCGAATCTCAAGAGAAGTCGAAAGGAGAACGCAATGAGAAGAAGAGGTTTCACCCTGGTTGAGCTTTTGGTCGTTATCGCGATCATCGCTCTGTTGATGGGCATTCTGATGCCGGCGTTGGCGCGCGTGCGCCAGTTGGCGTTCCGAATGACCTGCGGCACAAACCTGTCGGGTATCGGCAAAGCCATGCTCATCTATGCCAATGATTATGACGATGAGCTGCCCCGCGCCGGCGGACGCCAGTCCACCTGGGGCACGCTGCCGACCGCCACGTCTTGGACGGCGGCAAGCCGGACGCTGGCCTACGGAGTGGCGGCTGACGGCAGCGGCGGAAGCGCCAGCATCAGCTCCTGCTTCTATCTGCTGGTCAAGTATGCCGAAGTGACGCCCAAGTCCTTCATCTGCAAGGGCGATGCCGGCACCACCGAGTTCAAGCTTTCCGACATGACGGTCCCCAGCACAAGCTTCGAGCTGGTCCAGGCCTGGGACTTCGGCCCTCCGACCGAGGCCCCCAAGCATTGCAGCTACACCTATCATTTCCCGTTCGGGCAGTATGCTCTGACGACCTCGACCGAGCCGGGCTTCGCCGTGGCGGCCGATCGCAACCCGTTCATCGTCAGCCCCGCTGCGGACGCAGTGGTCTTTCCGGGCTCGGGCACGGACAGGTTCATCCCTGACGTGGCTTATGCCGGCGGCACGGCGGGCACCAGCGATCAGGCTCGCAAGGGCAACGCCATCGCGCACCAGAACGACGGGCAGAACGTGTTATTCCTCGACAGCCACGTCGAGTTTGCCAAGAGGTGCTATTGCTCCGTCGAAGACGACAACATCTACCTGCCTTCCCGGAACAACCCGGTCGGAAGCGCCGACATGTACGGCAATACGATCGTCCTGGGCGCGTCTTGTACCCCGACGAATCGCAAGGACGCTTTGCTGGTCCACGATCCGAGCTCCGGATTCACTACCAGCGGATCAACCAGCAGACGCTAATGTGTCGCGTTTGAGATTGACTTGAGTATGAAGAGGCGGCCTCCGGGGAGGCCCCTGAGGCCGCCTCCTTTCACAGCCGCGTGTTCTTTGAAAAGCTACGCCGGATAATTGGGTCCTGACGATCCGCGAAGATGCAACGGGGAAGCGTTCCGATGCCAGGGGAGTCACGAGAGGCAACAGGGCGAGCATATCCGTCCCTATCATAGCCATCTGTCATTATCATCCTTCATTTCATTCATCCGCCCTTCACTCGCGCGACAGGAATGCCCTCCATCCGTCGAAGTTTCACTCGTTTCACCCCTTGCATGAGGTGACTGCGCCGTCGGTACGGGCGCGGGCAGGCTGACTTCGGGAAGAGCCATCGAACCGAGGCAGATTTCATCATTCCAAAGCCATCATAGTTAAGTCCTTCATCATCCTTCTTCGGTCTCGGCTCGTCCGATCGGCACAAATGCCGCCCTCGCGCGTTGAACGCGCGCGTGCTGCTATTGCGCCGAAACCGACTGCCCCATCGTCTTTCATCTCGCGGCCTCACATGGACCCCCAATCGTGCTTCAATGATATGGCCCGGCCCGGGTCCTGAACCGACCGTCCTATATAAAGGCCAACCGGGAGACAGGCGGGCGAAGACGCAGCCGGGCCATGCGAAAGGAGCGTACGCTCCCTCCGCATCCGTATGCCGGTCGCATCCGGGTAAGACCCAACCGTATTCATCCATTCCCCATACCCTCTGACCGACCGGCAAACGATCGGACCCGCCGATCTCCCACAAGACGAAAGGGAAAAGCAATGAAAACGAAAAGAGGGTTCACACTGGTCGAGCTGTTGGTCGTGATCGCGATCATCGCTCTGTTGATGGGCATCTTGATGCCCGCACTGTCAA
>JAFGCA010000373.1 GCA_016932895.1 Sedimentisphaerales bacterium
CCCATCCAGAAGTTGCGCGTCATCTGCTCGGCCGTGATGTTGCCCCAACCCTGCGGGACATTGCCTTCGTACCGGCACTCATCATAGACCGCCGGCTTGTTGTATTTTTCGCGGACTTCTCTGGTGCGCCGAAAGTCGCTGTTCTGGATGCTGCAATGCGTCACCCAGGGCTTGGTGTGGTCGTACCAGCCCCGGCAGTTGTGAATCCCGCGCAGGTGGTCGTAGGGGTCGATCTGCTGGACCAGCTTCATGTACTGGTCCCAATGCTCCATCGGCCACTTGAGCAGATCGTACTCATTGGCAAAGGACCACCAGACGTTGCGAAACGCCGCCAGCCGTGCGACCAGATAGTGCAGGTAGAACAGGTTGTTCTCGTGGCCCATGCTCTTGAAGCCCCAGCGGTCGTACGGATGGAAGATGATGATGTCCGCCTCGATCCCCATGTCGCGCAGTTGCCGCACGCGTTTCTCGAAGTGGCGCCAGAAGGCCGGGTGGAACCGTTTGAAGTCCCAGTCCTTCAGGGGCGTGCCTTCATAGGCGTAATACTGGGGCTCGTTCTCGTTGTAGGTATACGCCTTGGGAAACACGCACATACGCATCTTGTTGAACGGGGCGGTCTGCAGGGTCCGAAGCGTCTGCTCTTCCATCGCGTCGCCCTGGTGCGCCCAGGCGTAGCAGGTGGTTCCCACGGAGAAGTGCGGCGTGCCGTCGGCGTAGGCCAGGCGGAACGTGTCGTGGACCCGCACGGGCCCGTGATTGTCCCGCTCGGCCTCGGTGCAGGTAAACACGCCCTTCTTTCCGTCCAGCTCCTTGCAGTTGCTCTCGGTGACATACGTCCATCGCCCCGGCGAATCGGGCATAAAGCGGATCTTGTAGACGCCGTCGCCGTCGTAGAAGCCTTCCGGTGTAAAGACCTTGTCGCCCTGGGTGAACCGCCCGCGAAGATCCACGTCCACGAACGGATTGCCCGACGAGGGCCCCGTGAGCGAGACCTCAAAGACGTCCCAGCATTCGACGGCCACGGCATCAGAGGCCATGACCGATGCCACACACAGCCACAACACCACCGAGGCAACTGCAACACTCCATTCACGCATGTCTGATCCTCCCTTCTATCGAACAAATACCCAAATCAAAATCCAAATAGCAAGAATCAAAAATGACAAAGTCATCGCTTTACCAATACGCGAACAAGTGGCCCGCTTCGGGGCTATCTTCCGCCCGAACGCATTTAGCCTGTCATGCCGTTCGCACGACGAGTAGATCGAGACGGTCGCACTACATGAGATCGGAATCCTTACGTGTCACGATGGGGTTTCGGGCGGTTCGCTAATCACGACGGGCGCCGATGAGGCCGCGTTTCCGCCCTTTCATGGTGTTGAAGATATCCTCTTTCATAGCCTGCTGGTCGATTTGTCGGATGACGCGTACGGCGGCCGCTCCCTGGGTCCGGGTCCATCGATAGCCTTCTTCGCGACCGGCAACCACAACGGGCTCGGTCTCTTTGACCCAGCCCAGGTTCAGACGCAGACTTATGACGGCCGACAGGCACGACGGATCGAACAGCGGTTTGTTATGGGCAGGGGTGATCTGCTTGAGGTACTGGCCCAGGGGGTGGTCGGCGTAGTAGTGAGCTTCCGTGCGCTTGTCAATCCGCACACGGGCCCCGACCGGCGCCGGCATGATCCAGGTCTCAATACCGCTTTGGGCAACCACGTACATCGACCAGGGATCGTTGTTTCCGTTGAACTCATTGATGATCTCATGGTTGGAACCGCCCAGCCACATGATGCGCATTCTGTCTTTCAATTCGAGCCCTTTGGCGCGGGCCTGCAGGATGGCGCTGGCGACGTTGGTGCCGGGCCCGACCGGTACGATCCAGACGGGATTCTGCGGCGACCCGCCGCGGGCGGCGGCAAGGATCGCCTCGCTGGCCTGCGACACAACCGGGGCGGTATCGAACCACTTCCTGCTGCCCGGGACAGCCAGGCGCTCGTTGGCGCCGCGAAAGACGAACGGCTTGCGACGCTTGGGCAGCCCGCTCTCGCCGGCCAGATCGATGATATGAAGAATCTCCTCGTAGTTGACCGGTTCCTGTCCCCCCCCGTGATGAACGCTGTTGACCCCGAGGATGTCCAGCTCGCTGAACAACGCGTACCCCAGATAGTGCTGGTCATCCTGCTCGTTCTTCTGGTCCGTATCCAAAACAACCTGCGGCACATGAACCGTCTCTTCCGAATGTACGCGTAGAAGCAGGAGACAATCGTCGGAATATGTGCCATCAGCGACCGTTAGCTTGACCCGGTGTATGCCCGGCTTGGCAAAGGGGTGACGGACGCGCTCACCGCGTGCGCTCTGCCCGTCGCCGAAATCCCAGGTGTAGCTCTTGAGCGCGCCGACGGAGCCCTGGCCCGAGAACTCAACCGGTTTACCGGCCATCACGGGACGACTCAAGGATTCGATGCGCGCCTCGACAGGAGGTTTCACGGTGACCGTGCTGTCAAGGCGGCCGCTGTGGGTGCCGTCTGAGAAATGGAGTTGCACGTCGTACGTCCCCGGCTTGTCGAATGCGTGGCGTACCTTGCGTCCCTGCGCTGCCGCACCATCCCCGAAGGTCCAGCGCCATGACCTGATGTCCCCTAACAATCTGACGCCCTCGAACGAAACCGATTCGCCGGCGCGAATGGACCAGTGAGGCCGCTTCAGTTCGGCGTCGACAGGCGGGCAGAACGCCGCCACCCACGAGAAACGTTCCTCGCCGCGAAAATGGATGCTCTTGATCGCGGTGTTTTCATCCGGGCTGAAAACGCTGACACGCAAGGCATCAAAGGTGAGTGCGTCGGTCCCCGGACCTCCCCAGACGTACCGGCCGCGGTCGTACCATCCGCCCACGCCGCGCGCGAGAGTCGTCCAGCCCTGCCCCTGACGCAACTCGATTTTCCAAGCCGTCTTGGGCTGAGGCTGGTTGTCGTACACACCGCTGAGCACAATCAGGTTGGCCGTCACCGGCTCGGGCCATTGCGCCATCCAATACGCCGGAGTGCTTTCCGAAACGACGCCCAGGTCTTGCTCGAATCCTACCCCATACTCGTGCCAAGGGGACGCCTTGACAAAATCCTTCTTTTGGATGTCGTAGATCATGTGGTCGGCCGCGCCGCGCAGGCCCTTGTTGTAGGATTCCAGGTTGCCGGACACCCGGGCGTCCAGCAGAAGATTCCGGGCAGACTTTGGAATCCTCGGTTCCGACTCAGCTGCAGTCGGCGCTGTCAGAGCGAGAAATACGCCGAGAATTGTCATTACTCTCATGCTACGACTCCTTTATGAACAGGCCAGAACGTAGATATTAACCCTTCTGCATCGCGGGGCCAAGATCCATCCGCTTCGCTTGCCAGGACCAAGGTCCTCCGAAAGACAGACCCGCATGTCCCTGGCGCGGGAGGATCTCAGCCTCTGCACGATGAGAGTCCCTTTGGGTCGCACGGACCACTGCTCGTTGCAGGTGTTCTTGTCACCAGCACAGCGCCGATAGAGCACCGAGTCGCGACGGCCGGCGAAAATCACGCCGTGCCGGCGGTTCTGCCGGCTGATGTTGGCCCAGTACGTCGTCGGCCGGCCAGCGGAGGGGATGCCCTGAGGGACGAATCAGCCTGCAATACAGGGCCAACATTGCCAGCGCTCGCCGGCAAGTTGCCCCCGTTGTGCACGACAGAGCCAATCCCCTGGCCAAGTGGTCTCCTACCGGTTACTCCTATCCGACCTCCATGAACGCCGCAACGTCAAACCTTTCCGGCGCCAATCATCATTCGGCCAAGATCCAGTCAATGCCCGCCTAGATCAGCTTGAAAGCGTCATCGGTCAGGAAGGCATTGGCGTTGATTCCCACTGCCGCACAACGTGGAGCCGTCAGACGACGACCGTCTTTGTCAGAAAGGGCGAGAATCACCCGGTCTCTTGAAGGGCCGCGTTCCCTTCTTTGTCAGGGTGCTTCGAGACAACAACCTGCAACAAAGTACAGGCTCCGCACCTGCCGATGACGTACGTGGCCCTCCTTTGCAGTGGTCATCCGGTCGTACATTGGCTTTGTTTTCCGTTCCGCGCGGCTCCCGAGCCCGGATGCGCCGCGTCGAATCGTCGGTCCCCATTCTCCGATCCACAATCGCCCCCGTCCCGGCCCGCACAGAAGGAATCAATCATCCCTCCACAACACCAGGGCCGACGGCACCTGAGACAGATTCGGAAAAGTCCTTGGGCGTGTGTCATCCTGAGCCGCAGGCGAAGGATCTGGGCCGCGAACAAAGCAATCTCCAGTCCCCCAGCGAGATCTTTCACTTCGCTACGCTGCGTTCAGGACGACACGCGGCGCAAGAATTTATCAGGATTTCTATGAGACGACGGCCTTACGCATGCCCGGCTCGCGCGAGCTCCATCGTTGATCCCGAAGGGATCTCGTCCGTCCCACGAGAGCACCTGTCCAGCGGGCGTGAAATGCCAGTCTCTTTGCCCGGAAAATCGGCCGCGTTCATAATCAGAAGCATTGGAATCGAACGGTACATTGTGCTATGATAGATACCGCGACATGTAGGAGTGTTGTTCATGAAGTTCCATTGGACACCTGAGTTGCCCCTTGTGAGAAGACTTGCTCCGGGGCCGAATGATTGCGAGGCACTTTTGAGAAGGAGGACGATCATGCACAGGCAACTGATGCTCCAAATCTGTCTTGCGGTAATGCTGGGCCTGGCTGCGCATGCGGCCGAACCACTGGGGCACTGGCCCTTCGACGGACACGTGAACGACGTGGCGGGCTCGGCAAACGGGACGTTTTTCGGCGGCGTCCCGGACTATGCCAATGGGAGGATCGATCGCGCGATCCGCTTCGACGGAGCCGACGATTACGTCCAGGTCATGGTGGACAATCTGGAGGCCTACACCATCACCGCGTGGGTCATGCCGGACCGGGTGGAGCCGGCCAGTATCGTGACGCGGACCAGCCCCAGCGGGACCACCACGCACTGGTCGCATCAGATGCGCATCGCGGTCTCGGGCGAGTTCGAGCACTACGTCTGGGACGGGGCGGAGCAAAGGGCACTCGGGACCACGCAAGTGGAGGCAGGCAACTGGTATTTCGTGGCGGTCTCGGCGACGAATAACGGCCCGGTACGGCTGTATGTCGATGCGCGGGAAGAGGGAACCGCCGGAGCCGTGGGAACGATGTGGACCGAGGGTGACCGCTATGACATCGGGTCGAACTCGGGCGGCGGCTTCGGCTGGTTTCCGGGGATCATCGACGACGTGCGTATCTACGACGAGGAATTGACGGAGGCCGAACTGGCCACGATGATGACCGAAGCGCCCTTCCCCTACGCCTTCGGTGCCAAGCCCGCCAACGGAGCGATGCTGGGCCAGACTTCCGTGGTGCTTGAGTGGCGTGCGGGTGATTTCGCCGTCTCGCACAACGTGTACGTCGGAGAGAGCTTCGACGACGTCAACGACGGTCTCGTGGAAGCGATACCGACGACGGCAACCAGGATGAACCTGGTAGCCCCCGACGGCCCGTATCCCGCGGGGCTCGTTCCGGGCCAGAGCTACTACTGGCGCGTCGACGAGATCAACGAAGCCCACCCGGACAGCCCCTGGAAAGGCGACGTCTGGAGCTTCTGGATTCAGCCGGCCGGCGCCTGGGCTCCGTCGCCCACCGATGAAGGCCAGTATGTCCTCACCGATCAGGCGCTGACCTGGAACAGCGGCATGGGGACACTGTTCCACACCGTTTACTTCGGCGAGAGCTTTGAGGAGGTCGACAACGCCGTGACCGGCGGGTGGATGATCGCCGATGCCCTCTATGATCCCGGCGTGCTGGAGACCGCCAAGACCTATTACTGGCGCGTCGACGAGTTTACCATGACCGGCACGGTCACAGGCGAGACCTGGAGTTTCACGACGCTGCCCGAGATCCCGGTGGCAGAAGACCCGAACCTGATGCTCTGGTGGACGTTGGCCGAGGGGATAGGCAGCACAGCCGTGGACTGGTCCGGGCATGGCAATCATGGGAGTCTGCGCGGCGACCCGCAATGGATCGACGGCGCTTTGACCTTCGACGGCAGGGATGACTATGTGAGCGTTGTGCTGGATGTGTCCGAAACCGAGTACGCCGCCGCGTTGTGGTTCAA
>JAFGCA010000374.1 GCA_016932895.1 Sedimentisphaerales bacterium
AAGCCCCGGCGGCGGCCGCTCCGGGCCCGATCAGGCGGGTCCCCTCAAGCCTCGATAATCGTTTCGCCTTGCAGCGCAGCGTCAGTGGCTACCGCGTTCTTGGCAATCCCAATCGGACGCTTGCTCCGGCGGCCCCGGCACCGCAGCCGGCAGCACCGGCAGAGCAGCCCAGAGTGGCCCAGGAGCCCGCGCCGAGAAGCGCCGCACCCGAGCGGAATGCGGCCGACTTCAGCTCGTTCGTCGACGCGGCGTCGAGAGCGGCACCCCCTGCGGCCGTACGGGCCGCTGATCCGTTGCCCGCACGCGAACGCCTGACCGAGAGCAGCCTACTGGCAGCCGCACCGGCCGGACGCGCCCCGCAACCGCCACTGTCTACGGCGTTGCGCGCTCCGGCGGCAGAGACCGATGACGCCTCGTCGGCAAGACGGGACATGGACCGATACAAGGCCCTTCTCAGTGCGATCACCAAACCGTCGGCCGCAAGCGTCACCGAACCGCCGCTGGCGGCGGCGGATGCGAATCAATACGCCGAGCCGGCGCCGAGGCCGGCCGTCGCGGCCGAGAGCGAACCAGCGCCCGTGCCGCGAGAGGTCGAGGCGCCCCGTCCCTTGACCGAGGAGCCGACGGGCCCTGCCGTGGCCAGCGCCCGGCCCCTGTCCCCCATGGATAGAACCATGGAGAGATACAAGGCCCTGTACGAGCGTGCCTCGAGGCAGACCACCGAAACGACCGAGGCCGAGTCGCCGCTGAAAGAGGACCTGGACCGGTACCGCGCCGAGGTCGAAGCCTCGCCCGAACGTGCGACCGCAACGACCGATGAGCTCTGGGCGTCCATGCTCGATTCTGACCGATATCGCGACCGTCCCGACAAGCCGAAAGTCACACGGCGGACCCCGGCCGAACCGTGGTCGCTCGGAGCGGATCTCGATAAGTACAGGGCCCACGCCGTCAAGGAAGGCTCGCGGGACTCCCTGGAGAGTCTCGGCATGGCGCTGGAGCGTGCGGGTCTGACGCTCGAAGACGGCGTCAACGTCTTTACGCTGGGATACGCTTCCGAACGGGGAAAGCCGTTCCGCAGCAACGACGGCAAAGGACTGCTGTACGAGCCCGGCCGGGTGCCCATGCAGGCCGGCAACACCCTCGCCAGCGCGGGTTCGGGCATCTATTCTCTCGTCGACCTCATCGCGTTCGACGCTCTGGACGACATCGAAGCCGACGTCTACGCAGACAACAACCCGCTGGTGCGGCCTTTCGTCTTTACCGGAAGGACCATCGGAGGCGCCTGGAAGACGACCGAAGAAATAGGCAACGCCATCACCTGGGGCTACTTCGACAACGTCACGGGCACGGTCGGCCTGTGCATCGAGGACATCCTCGAACTGCTCAAGCACACCGGCGAGGCGGTCACCAACATTGTGAGAGGACCGATACACCTCATCGCTGGCAAGAACGACAATACCGACGAATTCCTGGACTGGTTCCTGCTGGTGCCGCCGGAATTCGCCAGCAACGTCTTTGAGATGAAGGGCGTTGTCAACATGTACGATTATGAGGCCGCCTTCGCCGAAAAGGGCGTGATCGGCTCGGTACTGGAATTGGGCGGCTCGGCCTGGCTGACGTACGAAGCCCTGGACGAGCTCTGGGATGAGTTGGACGATAACGACAAGCACAGCAGTTCGGATTCGAGCACTTCTCCCGACGATCCGACCGAGCCGACGAATCCGCCCGTCGAACCGCCGGCACCTACGCCGCCGCCCTCGCCGGACTTCCAGATTATCATTTACCCGGACGGGACGATCTGGACCACCGGCTAATGAGCCGAAACCGGCGAACGTCGGCCTGATGTCTTTGCCAAAACCGGTGCCGTTCGAGGTTGCACGACCTCGAACGGCACCGTTGCTAATGCCGTCATCGAAACGTACGCCCTCACGCACTTCGCGCTCCCGCAGCCGGTGCCAAGAGACGGCGCGGCGCCTCCGGCGAACGCCGATCCGCGGCGGCAGCGCCCCGACCGACGCAGCCTGCTCGCCTTCGACGTTATTGTGCAAAACATCACAAATGCCCCGCACGTGCCTGCGGCCCGCAATGGATGCTTGGCACCAACGCGAAACGCTATAGAATTGGGGCGACAATCAAACTTCCGATATGGAGAACGAACGTATGGCCCCTACCGTGTGTCTCAACGACGACGACACCCTCGTTTTCATCGGTGACAGCATCACCGACGCCGAAAAACATCGCCGGGCTTACCACCCGCTCGGTTTGGGCTACGTACACTTCGCCGCCAACTTTCTCCGCGCCAGGCACCCCGACCTCACTATCAGTATCGTTAACGCCGGTGTCAGCGGCGACACGATCCTCGATTTGCAGAATCGGTGGCAGCGCGACTGCCTGACGCACCGCCCGAACGTGCTGAGCGTTCTCGTGGGCATCAACGATGTGTGGCGACGGACGATGGAACCGGGGTAGGTAGTGATCCCGCGCGTACGTCCGTCGGTGAGCATCAACGATGTGTGGCGACGGACGATGGAACCGGCCTGCGCGCAGAACGCCGCGGCACCGGAGAGCTTCGAAGTAACATACAATCAGTTACTTTCTCAGGCAAAACAGATGCGCGACGTGCAACTGGTGCTGATGGAGCCGTTTCTCTTCTGCCACGACCGGCGAGACGCACTCTATCAAGCCCTTCGGCCCTACGTTGCCATCGTGCAGAAGCTGGCCGCCAGACACGACGCGGTGCTCGTTCCGCTCCAGCAGGAAATCGATCGTCTCATGGCAAAGGCCCCCCCCGAGCGCTGGTCCGACGACGGCGTACATCCCCATCTCTGGGCGCACGCCTGGATTGCACAACGCTGGCTCGAGGCGACAAGTCTGTAACCGAATGTCACGCCGAAAAATTTTTGCGGGCGTAGATACAGCTATTGTAAGGGTTAAGGCAAAGACACGCGCCGCCGGCCGAAAATTTCTTGCTTTTTCACCTTTACACCTGATCGATTTCTCAGTAACCTGCCGATACTGGTTTTACAGGTTTAGCACAATATCTGGCAGAGCCCAGTTCTCCCAATCTATATGTTGTGGTATTTGTTTTTCTGCATGGAGGCGCGTAATGTCTTATAGATTCGACCCTGAGAACCCTTTCAAGGAAGAGCGCAAGGGAGTAAAGAAGGCCCTCCAAGCCGAAGATGGGAGAGGTTTGAACGTAGAACCGTATTTCTCAACTCCGGGCCAGCACCCCTTCGAGCAGCTCGAATGGGACACCCGCTCGGCCAGGATTTCCAGCGACAGCGGCGAAGCGATTTTCGCGCAGGACAACATCGAAGTTCCGACCGGTTGGAGCCAGTTGGCCACGAAGGTCGTTTCCAGCAAATACTTCTACGGCGACATCGAGAACGGCCAGCGTGAGAACTCCGTCAAGCAACTCGTGCATCGCGTTTGCAGGACCATCGCCGACCGCGGCCGCAAGGACGGATACTTCGCCACGAAAGCCGACGCCGAAACGTTCTACCACGAGCTGACCTGGCTGTGCGTAAACCAGTACGGCGCGTTCAACTCACCGGTGTGGTTCAACGTCGGCCTCTACGATGTCTACGGCGTCGGCGGCAGCAAGCACAACTACCACTGGGACCCGAAAACGCAAGCGGCGGTGCCCTGCGAAAACAGCTACGAGTACCCGCAGGCGTCGGCCTGCTTCATCCAGTCGGTCAAGGACTCGATGGAAGACATCATGCGGCTGGCCACGAGCGAGGCGATGCTCTTCAAGCACGGCTCGGGCACCGGAACCGACTTATCAACACTGAGAAGCAGCAAAGAGAAGCTCTCCGGCGGCGGCAAG
>JAFGCA010000375.1 GCA_016932895.1 Sedimentisphaerales bacterium
CGCGGGCAAGGAGCGTTGGCAGTACTGGCGGCTTCTGCTTTGGACGCAGTTCCGTTGTCCGCGGCTTCTCCCGGAGGCCGTCATTCTTTCCATCTACGGCTATCACTTCCGCAGGGTCTGCGAGAGGCATGTCGTCTGTCCAACGGAGAAGGAACAGGACACAAGGGCGGGCGATCGGGGAAGCGTTCGGGCGCCGAGAGCCGGAAAGAGATGAATGGCAAAACGCTGAAGATGCGACCTGCGGCCGCGGTTTCTTCGGCCGCGGTAGGGTTACACCCCATAGCGGAGAATGGCACTGACCTAAAGCCGCTTTCACATGTGCCGCCGAACAGCCCTCACGGTCTTAACTACAAACGCCGCAGGGCCTTAGGGAGCCCGTTCGTAGGCGTGTTGGCGTTAAGTCAGTGCCATTCCCCCATAGCGGGCCGGCGCTCAGTGATCAATCCTTGTTGTTGCGATGAAAAGCACGGGACACATTGTTGAGGTCGTCCGTCCGGCTCGGACACCTCGCGGGGCACCGGATGACGCAGCGCGCGGGTTGGCGATCTCGGAATTGCGCTACCGGCGACTCTTCGAATCGGCCAAGGACGGCATTCTGATCCTCGATGCCGAGACCGGGAAGGTGATGGACGTGAATCCGTTCCTGGCCGACCTGCTGGGATTATCGCGCGCGGATGTCCTGGGCAAGAAGCTCTGGGAACTAGGCTGCTTCCACGACATCGCCGCCAACGAGAACAAGTTCGCGGAATTGCAGGCGGAGGAGTATGTCCGCTACGAGGACCTTCCACTGGAGACGGACGACGGTCAGGTTCGCGAGGTGGAATTCGTCAGCAACGTGTACCTGGAGGGCGGGAAGCGGGTGATCCAGTGCAACATCCGCGACATCACCACGCGGAAGCGGGTCGAAGCGTACCGGGATATGCGGCAGGACATCCTGGAAATCCTGAACGAGTCGGGAGGGGCGAACGATTTCATTCCGCATGTGCTCGCCATGTTGAAGAGCAGGAGCGGCTTCGATGCCGTGGGTATCCGCCTGCGCGACGGGGACGACTTCCCCTACTTCGTCCAGGACGGCTTTCCCGAAGAATTTCTTCAGACGGAAAACACGCTGATCGAGCGCGGCAGGAATGGCGACGTGTGTCGGGACGACGAGGGCAATGTCTGCCTGGAGTGCACCTGCGGCCTGGTCCTGACGGGGAGAACGGACCCGGCCAATCCACTGTTTACGCGCGGCGGCAGCGCCTGGACCAACGATTCCCGCCTTCTGTTGGACATCCCGTCCGGTGAAGACCCGCGACATCATCCCCGCAACCAATGCGTTCATCAGGGGTATGCCTCCGTCGCCCTGGTGCCGATCTACAGCAAGGATCGAATCGTGGGGCTGCTCCAGTTCAACGACCGGCGCAAAGGCCGCTTCACGCTCGAAATCGTGGAAATACTCGAAGAACTCGCCTCGCACATCGGATCGGCCTTGTTGCGCGCCCAGGACGAGCAGGCGCTCATGATGAAAACGATGCTTCTGGAAGCCCAGAAGGAGGCCTCTCCGGACGGCATCCTGGCCGTAGACAACGATGGACATACGCTGCTTTTCAACACGCGGTTCGCCGACATCTGGCGAATCCCCCCGAATGTATTGGACACCCACGATGACAAGGCGATGCTGGAATACGTCTCACAACAGCTTGCGGACCCTGAGGAGTTTAAACGAACCGTCGCGCACCTCTACGAACACAAACACGAAAAGCGCGAGGACGAAGTTCTTTTTCTGGATGGACGATGTTTCGAGCGATACTCCTCGCCCTTGACGGACGCCGAAGGAACGGTCCGGGGCCGGATTTGGTATTTCCGCGACATCACCGATCGCAAGCGGGCGGCGGAAGAGGAGGCGAGACTTTCCAGTCAACTCCGCCAGGCCCAGAAGATGGAAGCGGTGGGCAGGCTGGCAGGCGGCGTGGCGCACGACTTCAACAATCTGCTCATGGGCATCATGGGTTACGCCGAGCTATGCCGGGAAGGAATTGACCCCGACCATCCGGTCCGGCAGCACCTTGACGAAATCATACAGACCGCTGAGTGGGCGGCCGAGGTCACCCGTCAACTCCTGGCGTTTGCCCGTAAGCAGACCGTTGCGCCGAAGGTTCTGGATCTTAACGACACCACGGCCGGTATGCTCAAACTGCTGCGGCGGATGATCGGCGAGGACATCAAGCTGACATGGCGGCCCGGCGCGGACCTGCGGCCGATCAAGATCGACCCGTCGCAGATTGACCAGATACTCGCGAATCTGTGCGTGAATGCGCGGGACGCCATCGCCGGTGTCGGCGAAGTGGTCATCGAAACGCAGAACGCTGTGATTGACGCAGCCTATTGCGGGCACCATGCGGAGGCCTTGCCCGGAAGGTATGTGTGCCTGTCGGTCAGCGACGATGGCAGCGGTATGAACAAAGAGACTCTCGCGCAGGTATTCGAGCCGTTCTTCACCACCAAGGGGATCGGCCAGGGCACCGGGCTCGGGCTGGCCACCGTGTACGGCATCGTCAAGCAGAACAACGGATTCATGTACGCATACAGCGAGCCGGGCAAAGGAGCGACGTTCAAGGTCTACCTTCCGGAAGTGGCGACGGAGGCCGCCGATATTTCCATCGCCGCCAGGATGGCGGAACCCAGAGGCCGGGGAGAGACGATTTTGCTGGTGGAAGACGAGAAATCGGTGCGCGTGCCATGCGCCCTGTTCCTGGAAGCGCTCGGGTACCGGGTCATCGCGGCGGAGACGCCGGGCGAAGCCCTGAAGAGTGCAGCCGGACATTCCGGGGACCTTGACGTATTGCTGACCGACGTGGTCATGCCCGGCATGGATGGGCGACAACTGGCGAAACGGATCAGCGCCATCAAGCCAAAGGTCAAGACGCTGTTCATGTCCGGCTACACCACCGACGTAATTGTCCAGCGTGGCGTGCTGGATGATGGCGTGCATTTCTTGTCCAAGCCGTTCACGCGCACGGAACTCGCCGGCCGGGTGCGGGAAGTTATCGATGACGAATTCCCCGCAAGCGATGCGTGAGATAGGAGATGAACGACAATCTGAAAGGAGGGCGTCAATACAGACAAGATCGGAACTGATGTAGTCTGAACACGAGTGCGGAACGAGACAACAAGGAGAAACGAGTAATGAGAAAGTTATTGATAGTTCTGGCGGGCATTACGATAGCGACCGGGGCCATGGCGGGCGGCAAGCCCTTGCAGGTCAGCATCACTCCGGACTTTGCGATCTACGGCCGGACGGAGAGGATCGAGGGATTGTGTTTGAGCATCTGGGGCGAGAACCCGCAGAGCGCGCTGGCGCTGGGCATCGTGAACGGCTCCACGGGACGAAGCGCCGGATTGAGCTGGGCGCTCATCCTCAACTATGCCGACAACTACAAGGGCATTCAGTGGGCGCCGATCAACTACACGAAGGGCGATTTCCTCGGATGGCAGGGCGGCTTCGTGAACTATACCGACGGCCAAATGAAGGGCTTGCAGAGCGGCGTGGTGAACTATGCGGGACGCCTGACGGGCTTGCAGCTCGGACTGGTCAACTATGCGACGACGGCCGAAACCGGGGTGCAACTCGGGCTGGTGAATCTCATTCCCCAGAACGAATGGTTCACCGGTTTGCCCAACGAACTGGCGCCGGGCATGGTTTTCGTTAACTGGCGGTTCTGAGCGCGGTAGGGTTATACCCCATAGCAAGGGGGACCCCGATAGTGCAGGATGCGTACAGTTAGCAGAACGGACGCGAAAGAAAGGAGCGGTTAGATGAACTTGCTATGGGTCATTGCGGTGGTGTTGCTGGTGCTGTGGGCGTTGGGACTCGTGACCAGTACCACGCTGGGGGGGTTCGTTCACGTCCTGCTGGTGCTTGCCATCGTCGTCGTCCTGATCAGGATCATTCAGGGACGCCGAGGGTAGCGTGGGTTCGGTTTAGAAACAAACAGAGGGAGGTATGCCATGAAGAAGGTGTGGAACGCCGGGTCAGTCGTAGCGGTATCGTCATGCTTACTGTTCGCGTTGCTGGGGTTTGCTGGTCCCGTGTGGGCACAGGCCCAACAGGGCGAAATGGAGCCGACGACGGCGCAAACCGCCGAGCGGGAAGTTGGGGCCGGGAAACCCGTACTCCAGAGCGCAGGCGAGGCGACCGCGGAAGTGGCGGGCGCCGTGAAGGCCGGCGGCGGCGAGGTCGTACGGCAAGGCCGCGGGTTGTGGCAGGAGGTGGTGGTGCCGACGCTCAGTCGGTTCGCCGCCGCGTTGCCCTCGGTCGTCAAGGCCGTCATTTTTCTCGTTGCCTTCTGGATCGTCGCCATGCTGGCCGGCGCCGTGGTCTCGAAGTTGCTGGGCCTGACCCGGTTGGACGAGCGGGCAGCGCGTGATTGGGGATTAGCCGGATTGCTGGAAGATAAGGAGGGTACGTCCCGATCGTTGGCGAAACTGGCCGGCGGCGTCGTCAAGTGGGTCATTCTGCTCTTCGGATTCGTGGCGTTCTTCAATGCCCTGAACCTGGAGATGGTCGCCGGGCCCCTGCAGAATATCGTCGACAAGATTGTCGGTGTGATTCCGAACCTGCTTAAGGCCGCCGTCATCCTGTTTGTGTACTGGGTGGTTGCAGCCGTCGCGCGAATGGTCGTCGCCAAGGGACTCGGCGCCGCCAAATTCGACGAGCGCGCCGGCAAGTATTTCCCGACCCGCGAGATCAACGGCGTGCA
>JAFGCA010000376.1 GCA_016932895.1 Sedimentisphaerales bacterium
ACGCCCCCAGCAGCGCCAGCATCACCAGCACGGCCATCACACCGGGCGAGTTGAGCCAACTGACCATTTGCTCCGACCATGTCGGACGCAGCCGCAGCGTTGGCTGGCTGAAGGTCACCCCGTCGCGCTGCTCCAGAAACTCCAACGCTCCGTCGATATCTTCGACCACGCTCCGGGCGATGTCGTACTCGGCCGCCTGCGAGGCGGTCAGCGTCAACAGTTCGCCGCTTCCCACGATTTCTTCGGCGTTCTCAATATCATATTCGTTGGCGTCGGTGGGCAGCCCGTCTCCTTCAAAGAGCTCCCAGCGGTCGGTGCCGAGGTTCTTGACGCGCCAGACCTCGACCTGCATGGTGACCATGGCCTTGAGCAGCAATTCCGGGTAGCCGTTGGCTTCGGCCGCCCGCTGGAACGCCGCTCGAATGAAGCTCTCGGCCTTCTCCCGCTCGACGCCCTCGAGCTTGCCGCCCAGCGAGATGGGCGCGCAATCGCCGATGGTGGTGTTTCTCCGCATGACGATGTCGTTGCAGGAGACGCTGATGAGCGCGCCGGCCGAGATCGCCTCGGTCGTGACGTAGGCCACTGTGGTGGCGCGATCGCCGACGGTCTGAATGAAGTACTTGGCGATCTTGTCGGCCGCGTTGACCAGCCCGCCGTAGGTGCCGATCTCGTAAATGAGGTAGTCGGCCCCCGCCTTCATGGCCGTTTCGCTGCGGCGTTCGATGGATTTGAACAGGGCCTCGTCCACCAGACCTTTGCAGGGAATCACCGCCGCTTTGGCCCCGCCGGTCATCTCGGGCGGTTCATTCGGCCCGGCGGCGTCTGCATCCGCCCGCGCCAGGCCGCACCAAAACAGAACAAGGATGATACGAAAAGCCGCTTTCATACTGTCAATTCTACCGCCGTGGCCCCGGCTTGGCAATATAATGACCAACGCAGAAAAATTTCTCCCCTCTGCCCCCCTGACTGCTTTGCGCTTAGGCCAGGCTTCGCAGAACCTCCACTCCCTGCTGAATCTTCTCGTCGGTGGTGGCGAAACTGACGCGGAAATGCGTGTCCTTTTCGCTGAAGACGTTGCCCGGAATCACCAGCACGTTGTTTTTGATCGCCCGGGTGACGAACTCGGTGCCGGAACCGCCGGGAGCCTTGATGAACGCATAAAACGCCCCGCCCGGCCGGACCAGCTCGAACTTGTCCTTGAGTCCGTCGTACAGCAAATCCCGTTTCCGGGCGTAGCCCTTGACGAGGTCGCTGACGTCGTAATCCAGCGCCGCGACCGCAGCCTTCTGGAACGGTGTCGGCGCGCAGACGAAGGTGTACTGTTGAATCTTGGTCATCTCCTCGACCACCGCCTTCATCGATGCCGGCGCCGCCACGTATGCCAGCCGCCACCCCGTCATGGCGTAGCTCTTGCTAAAGCCGCGCAGCACCAGGACCTTTTCGTGGTACTGGGCGATGCTCGCCGGCCGCTCGTCGTAGGAAAACTGCTCGTAGATGTCGTCGGTCATGACGAGGACGTCTTTCTCGGCTGCGACCTTCGCCAGCGCCTCCACCTCGTCTCGGCCATAAACGACACCCGTGGGGTTACACGGCGAGTTCAGAATAATCATCTTGGTTTTGTCGCTGATCGCCTCGGCGATCTTATCCACGTGCAGCTTGAAATCGGGGTATGTATCGACAAATACGCACTTGCCGCCGAGCAAATTGACCACGTGCTTGTATATGACGAAGTACGGGTCGGGGATAATCACCTCGTCGCCCGGGTTGATCAACGACAGAAAAGAGAGCAGCAACGCCCCGCTGACGCCGCTGGCCACCAGCACGGCCGGATCCTCCCAGCCGAACTCGGCGCTCACGCGCGCAGCAATTTTGTCCTTGAATTCCTTGTCGCCGGCCGTCTGCGAGTACTTGTTGAGCCCGGCTTCGATCGCCTTGATGGCTTCCTGCTTGAGCGGCTCGGGCACGTCGAAGTCCGGCTGTCCGATCGAGAAATTGATCGGGTTCTCCAGCTCCGCCGCCAGGGCGAAGACCTTCCGAATGCCACTCGCGTCAATCAGACTCGTTCGATCAGCGACCAGTTTCGTCATAGTTCATCCCTTCTACGTCGACCCAAAATACCAATTGCCCCCCCCGTGCCGTGTGTGGCATCATAACCGAGTGCCCGGCGTTTTCCAACTCCAAAATCGCGGACTGAGGCGGCGCAGGCCAAAGCCCGCGCCTCTGTCGGGAACGGCGCGGGCCTGGAATGCCATCCACGACCGGCTACAACGGCTTGACGGGAATGCAGATGTCGACGATACACCTGCCCTCAGGGTGCGTCTTGGGGTCGTTGTGGTAGAGTTCGTAGCACGGCTTGTCGTCGCACTGGTAGCCGCTTTCGGGCAACCATCCCCCCATGATCGTCGCCCACGCCTGCTCGTACTCGGTCGGCAACAGCTCGAAGCGACCCACTGCGTACCGTCCTGCGGCCACGACGTTTTTGCCGATCTCGCCGTCGACTTCCGTTTC
>JAFGCA010000377.1 GCA_016932895.1 Sedimentisphaerales bacterium
AACCATAGGTCATGAGCAGTCGCCCGTCCGCCAGCCGCAACAGGTGCGACGGCAGGCCCCACACTCCAATCGGCGCCGGCGTCGTCCATGTCCGCCCACCGTCCGTCGATTCGCTCTGGAGCGTCTCGCCGTCGTTCGCCTCGTTGTGATTGCGAATCTGCGCGATGATCCGCCCGTCGGCCGCCTGCGCCGCGTGCAGCTCGTGATACTGAAGATGGTCGTCACCCGCCCGCGTCGGAATCTCCGCCAGCCAGCGCCACGTCTGCCCATCGTCATCCGACTCGCACACCCCGACGCGATGCTCCCCGGCCCACAACTCCTTGCCGGCGTACAGCAGCCGCCCATCATCAAGCTGAATCGGCCCATGCGGGCTGTTCACCGGACATGCAATGCGTGCCGAGAAGCTGGCACCGCCGTCAGTGGAGCGCAGAACCCACGACCCCAACTCCGCCCGCCGGCGTTCGGCCGGCAACCGGTCTCGCGCCGCCTGCCACGCCCGCAGCTTCGCCGCCGGCCAGGCATCCGCGCTGCCGGCGTCAGCCTTTTCCGCCCGTTCGAGCGCTGACTCATACGCCAGCGACGTGAACGTCGTCACCAGCAGCGTCCCCTTCGACGTCTCGAGCACGCCGGCATCCCGGTCGTCGGTCGCGCTATCCAGCACCACCCGAGGCCACGTCCACGTCCGCCCGTCGTCGTCCGACGTCATCATCTCCACCCGGCCGAACGGGCAGACATGCCCTTCACGGCCGCCGGACCACACGAGCACCAGTTGACCGTTCCGGCGACGCGCCACCGTGGGCCAGCCGTGGTACAGATGCGGCTGTCGGCTAATCACCCGGACCTCGGGCGAGCCGGCCGACGCCGAGGCCAGCACCCTGCCCCCGACACCCAGCACACCCCCCGCAACGACCGCACCCGAACCCAACATCATCTCACGGCGACTCAAAACCGGCATGATTGACATTCCCTTCTCATCTCGCGCCCGCCCATCGGGCAAATACATATCCGCTACATAACGACACCCGGCCACGCCGCCGGGCGATGTTGATTCTCAGCTCTTGGCTATTAGCCTCTAGCTCTTAGCCTCTGGCTATTGGCCATTTGCCATCGGTTTCTCGAAACGCCACCAATCCGGCACTAACAGCTAAAGGCTAAGAGCTAATAGCTATCTTCACCCCTCGCCACCCAAGCCGTTCCGCGTTGAAAGAGTCTCGCGAAAGCGGGGTTCTTGCAGGCTTGGACATCGTGGCCTAGAAGGAGATTAAAGACGCGACCTTTGCCGTAGTCCAGCGTCCAGGCCAAAGGCTCGGTCTTCTTGCTCCAATCCGAATCCGCCTCGATCAACACATGGACCTTCGCATCTCCCTCCAGCTTGGCGTAAAGCTCATCATTGGTCTTGAAGTCTTTCACGCCCTGAGTAATGAAATGCTCCTTGTCGGTGACCTTGACCTCGAACTCGCCCTGCGGGCCATGTCCGGACTTACCCCCAATCCAGACCTTGCCGATGAGATTCCTGTACTCGGGCCAGTCCTCGAACGCCCGGCAGGAGAAATGGAACGACACGAGTCCCTTGCCACCTTTGACAAACGCCAGCAGATTCTCGCGGGCCTTCTCGGTGATGCTCGGGCACTTCCAGTTGTAGTAGTCCAACACGATGACGTCGTAGCTGTCCAGTGCTGAGCTTTCCAGCACCAGCGGCTCTTCGGAAACAACGACCTCGAACCGTTCGGCTTGCTCCAAGTGCTGCCGCAGGATCGGGTTGGTTTCTCTCCAACGGTGGGATGGAACGTTGCGGCCGGTCACCATCAACACGCGCGTTGTCTTCGCATCCTTCGTGTCTTCCTTGCCTACACAAAGGCCAACCGGAATCAGAGCCGCCACTGCACATAAAGCCAAGAGGACCTTCTTCATCGGTTACCTCCTTCACATCTGATTACGAGCCGGGGCCGGCCACACTGGCGTCAAGCTCACCTGTTTTCAGCCGGGGTGTCCCAAGCTGCCCCGCGTTGAAGCAGTCTGGCGCAACTGGGGGTGCCCGCCTGGTCTTGCCCGGCCACGCCGCCGGGCTGTGCCGGCCTATTCTACCGCCGCCCCGTCTGTTCGTCTCTCGATCCCTGCCGTCTGCCCACGTCTGCTCTTTTCCCTTGCCCGTGAGATTCTAAACGCTTGTCGGGAAAGACGTTCGGTCATTCGGCGGCCCGAATCGGCCGGGCGTGTGTCGGGACCGTCGTGCGGGTGCTATGATAGGATGGTGGCCGGCCGGCGCGAGACGCCGCCGTGACGGAGCACGCCGTCGGCAGGCGGGTCTATTATGACTGGCATTCACATGTCCCTATCATGGGAGGCTGCAAGCGATGTTGACGCTCACCTTTCTCGGCGTGGGTTCCGCGTTTGCCAAGCGGAACTTCCAATCGAACGCGCTGATTGAAGCCTGGGCCAAGGGGCCGCAGCGCCAGGAAGCGCCCGATAAGGTGCTCCTCGTCGATTTCGGCGGCACCGGGCCGCTGGCTTTGTATCACCTCATGCAGACCGACGGATTCGCGTATCTGAACCGCGACGGAGCCATCAACTACCCGGCGATCCGGCGGGTGTTCATCACGCATCAGCACGGCGACCATATCAGTGGCCTGGAAGAGATGGCGCTGATGAACCGGTACGTCTACGGGCCGCAAATGGATCGGCCCTTCAAACCTCAGCTCATCAGCTCGGCGAGCATCCTGGCGGACTTGTGGGATACGTCGCTCAAGGGCGGTATGGGAGCCGGGGCCGGGCGGTACGCGCTGTTGCAGGATTTCTTCTTCATCCTTGCCGTCAACCCGGGCGAGCAGGACAAAGACCATTTCTCCATGCTCAAGCGGTACCGGTTCCAGCTCTTCGCGACCGACCACATCCAGATCGAGCGGAAGTACGA
>JAFGCA010000378.1 GCA_016932895.1 Sedimentisphaerales bacterium
GTGGGCGATTACGACAACGACGGCGATCTCGATTTCTACGCGACCGCCTTCGGCCCCAACACGCTGTATCGGAACAACGGCGACGGCACGTTCACCGACGTGACGGCCGCGGCGGGCGTCGCCGGCGGCGATTTCGACTGGAGCACCAGCACGGGCTTCTTCGACTACGATAACGACGGCGACCTCGACCTCTACGTCGCGAACTACCTCGAGTACCGCAACTTCACCGATCCGTGGTGTGGTTTCAAGAAGCCGGGCTATCGCATGTACTGCAACCCGACGAATTTCGACGCCCAGGCGGACCGGCTGTTCCGCAACAACGGCGACGGTACGTTCACCGACGTTTCACGGGAGGCGGGCATCGCCAATCCGGCCGGCAAGGGCCTCGGCGTCGCCGTCTGCGACTTCGACCGCGACGGCTTCCCGGACATCTATGTGGCGAACGACATGGTTCGCAACTTTCTCTACCGCAACCTCGGCGACGGCGCCTTTCAGGACGTCTCCTACGGCGCCGGCGTCGGCTTCGACGGGGACGGCATGCCTCAGGCGGGCATGGGCGCCCACTGCAGGGACTTCGACGGCGACGGCTGGCCGGATCTATGGGTCACCAACTATTCCGACGAGCTGAATACGCTCTACCGCAACATGGGCGAAGGTCTCTTGTTCGAGGACGTCTCAGCAGGCGTCGGGCTGCTCTCCAGCCACCTCCCGCTCGGATTCGGAACGAGGCTGTTCGACTACGACAACGACGGCGACCTCGATATCTACGTCACCAACGGCCACGTCGTCGACAACGTGGAACTCTACCGCCCCGATCTGTCGTACGCGCAGAAGGACCTCCTCTATGAGAACGACGGGAACGGCCGGTTCCGCGACATCTCGGAACAGAGCGGTCCGGCGTTCCAGATCAAGCGCGTCGGCCGCGGGCTGGCGATGGCCGACTACGACAACGACGGCGATCTCGACATCGCCATCCTCAACCAGGGCCAGCCGGCCACGCTGCTGAGGAACGAGGTCGGCGCCGGCAACAACTGGATCACGATTCGTGCGGTTGGAAAACGAGACAACCGGTTCGGCATGGGCGCCAAGGTTCGGATCCAGGCCGGCGGCAAGCGCCAGACCGGCGAGATCGACAACGTGGGGAGCTATCAAAGCGCCCATGACGTGCGCCTGCACTTCGGTCTCGGCGCAGCGAAGACGATCGACGAGATCACCGTTGAGTGGCCGGACGGCACAACCCAGGCGCTGAACGACGTCGCCGTCAACCAGTTCCTGACGATCGAACAGCCCTGACGCCGCACGTTCGCGTCACGCCGCCCGTCGGGCATCGCGGGAAACGCCGGGTACGCGCGGTTTCGGCCCGCTGGCGCTGGAATCATCAGAGGTCCGGGTCGTCTTCGGATGAACCCTCGGTGGCGTCTGGCTTCATGGGCTCCCCCGCTCGGTCCTGCTTCCTGAACGCATCAGTTCGCTTCGGACTCCCGTACCTTTACCACCTGATCGGCAGCGACGTCGCGGAGTTCCTGCACACGCCCTGATGGCCAGCGGATCTCGATCAGATCGGCCTTCCCGGCCTTGCCGAGCCCGAAATGGACTGGACCGGCGCTCGATGATGCGTATCCGACAGCGGTTGTGGCGTGGTTGTACTGGGCGCCTTCCTCGGTGACCACCTTGATCTCGGCGCCGATGCCGTCCCGGTTGCTCTCGTCGCCCTCAAGATCGAGCGCCAGCCAATGATTCCCTCCCGGACTGTCGTTCATCCAGATTTCCGCTTCCGCCGACAGGGCGCTGACCACGACGTCGATCCGGCCATCCCCGTTGAAGTCGCCCTGAGCCGTGCCGCGGTGCCTCTTGCGTGGCTGCGTCGCCAGGCCCGCCTCCTCGGTAAGGGCCTCCATCTTCCCATTGCCCAAGTTACGGAAGACGGTGTTGTGCTGGTTGACCCCGACGCGGCCCTGCCAGCTCGGCGATTGTACGTGGCCTCGCGACACGAAGATGTCCTTCCAGCCGTCGTTGTCGAAGTCATAAATGCTCGGACTGTAGCCCGCCATCTCGCGGCTCATGCGCACCATGCCGCTCGTTGCGGTCGCATCCTCGAACGCGCCCTTGCCAGCATTCAGGAACAGAGGAAACGTCTCAAAGTCGAGTGCCACAAAGACAATGTCCGGCAGGCCGTCATTGTTCATGTCCCGTGCATCCGCACCCATCCCCGAGACGAAAGCCCCGTGCAGGAGCAGCGCTGTTCCCGATTCGAAAGCAGTCTCCTCAAACCGCAGATCACCTAGATTGTGGAATAGGGAGTTGTACATCTTGTCGTTGGTGACGAAAATATCCGGCAATCCGTCTCGATCGAAATCCGCTACCGCTGCACCCATCCCTTTGCCGAGGTGCTCTCGTATGCCAGATTTGGCGGAGATGTCGGCAAAGGTGCCATCGCCCTGGTTCCGATACAGCCGATTCGGAAGCTCGTCGAAGTACCGGGGATGGCAGTAGTCAAGCGCTCCCTCGGGGCCGCAGGTCGGTTCCAGTTCCGGTTCCCAGACGAAGTAGTTCACGACGAACAGATCGAGCCAGCCGTCTCTGTCGGCATCCAGCCACGCCCCGCCGACTGCCCACAGCGGTCCGTACTCTTCGTCGGGCTCGGCCAAACCCGCCGCCTCGGTCACCTCGGTGAACGTGCCGTCGCCTTCGTTCTGATACAGGCTGTAGCGGTGCAGTCCCGCAACGAAGACGTCTTGGTCGCCGTCATTGTCGTAGTCGGCGACGGCCAGGCCATAGTCGAAGCCGGTCCCCTCCAGGCCGCTTCCCTCGGTCACATCGGAGAAGACGCCGCTGCCATCGTTGGCGAAAAGCCGGTTTCGGTACTTTGGATCGCTCTTCTCCAGACTCAGTATGTCGGCGCCGTTGACGAAGTAGATATCCAGGTCTCCGTCGTTGTCGTAGTCGAAGGCCGCTACCCCACCCGGCATCGTCTCCGGCGCATACCTGCGTGGAGTTTCTGAGTTCTCGACGACGAACGGAATTGGCCTGTAGGAGAAGTGTATCGGAGGTGATCCCGCCTCCTGCGCGGTCCCGGTCGCAAGCCACGCCCCGAACATTAGCAGGCCCATCCGCCAGGCTGTCGGTAACAACAGCGGCACGGGTTCTATTCTAATGGCAAGGTCTCCCATAGGAAAGGCACCATCTTCTGGTTGGGCCCCGCCGGGCTCGCGTATGAGACCTCCCGGACAGAAGCTCGCGGAGCTAGACGATCGGATGACGCACCGTCGGGCTCTATGCAGGGCGCTCGCCGTTCGAGAGGGCGGCGAACGCTTACCAGAAGTGGGTTGCGACGACTTCCGGCGGCCCTGGCACGCCGTTGACCACCTCGGTGGAGAGGACTACCTGGATGTTCTTCTTGTACCAGTCGGGAGGTGCGTCGTCTACGGACTGCGCGAAATAGGATTCGTCCGTAACAAACTCGCCGGCGGCGAGCGTGCCTGCCGCAGTGATTCCGGCGATTGCGACGACGATCTGTTCGGTGAGCGGGACCCGGACTCGCGACACAATCGCGTAGTCGACGATGTTGGCCCAGTCTGGTTGTTCTGTCGAAACTTCCCATTCGGCTGTTTCGCCATTCTTCTGATCCCGGACGAGGAAGCCGCCTCGTTTGTGGTCGGTGTCGAACCAGTAGCGAGTATCGCCGGTGAGGCTGAGAGTCCACTGGTTATTGAACGCGCCGATCAGAACGGACGGCCGCCCACGCAGATCTTTCAGCGAACTGGTCCTCGCCCCCAGGAGATCAATGCTGCTGCCGCTTCGAACGAGCAGATCCGCAATCCGTACCAGCGCCTGCGCGTCGGGCAGCGCGACGAACATATCCCAGACGGGGACGACGTCCTCCAGCGAAATGCTGTTCAGCATCGGCGGCGGATCCGCCGTGTGGGACTGGCTCTCGAACCACTCCTCCAATCCAGCCTGAACGCTTCCGTCGAAATAGAACGGCCTGCCTTGTCCAAGGCA
>JAFGCA010000379.1 GCA_016932895.1 Sedimentisphaerales bacterium
CGGCGCTGTAGGCGAGTTGGTTGGAGGGACCGACGACGAAGTTGTCGAGGCGATGTCGCAGGCGGGAGGAGTGCGGAGCTCCGGCGGCGGAAGGTGTGGCGGTGCTGCGACGGGGCAGAGGGGCGGACCGCTTGGCGAGGAACTGGGCCTGGGAGTCGAGCTGTCGGCGTCGCTGGCCGCCGAAGAGCTCAGGGTCGATGGTGAAAATGACTTTGGCGGGGCGGTCCAACACCTCTGCGACGGCGCCATGAATGGCATCGGCGAAGTGGGTTTCGATCCAGCCGCCAATGAAGAGATTGGGCACACCAACCTTGACGTAGTCTTCCTCGAGGGTCAGGCGGGTGGAATTTTTGAACCAAATGCGATAGCGTTGGGCGCCGACTTTTCGGGCGATGGCTTCGCTAATTTTTTCAACGGCCTGAATGCACGTACTGGTCACCGGACAACTCCCTTGGTCTGGCGTACTGCGCGTATTAGGTGCTGACACCTTTCAACAACTGAAACGGCCGAAGGGCCTGTGAGACGGGCCAGGATTCTGCCGCCTGCCACGTTTCATGTGCTCATCCTATGAGGCTGACTGTGGGATGCAATGGAAAATGGGCGGGATTCTTTTCCACAACAATAACCCAAGACAAATGCAGGGGTTTGCGCGCGAAAAAAAAGTTAGTTTCACACGTTTTGCACAACGTAAGTGCCCATGTGCATAACCTGTGGATTGACATTTCTGCGCGCGAGAGGCGCTGAAAAGCGGCCGTACCAGTGCTGATAGGACCGGTGCGCGGCGAACATCGTGTCGGGGAGGCGTGAAAAACGGGCGTGGAAGCCGTTGGAAAAGATGCCGGCTGTGAGAAAAGGGGGAACGGGGCCGCGTCAGGGAGCGGGAGGGGGCGACGCGGGGTCACCGATGGATCGCAGATAGACGAGGCGGCGAAGGAGGGGGGTAAAGCCAAAGGCGCCGTAAAGATGCAGGGCGGCGGCATTTCGGCAGTCGACGGCGAGGGTGAGGGCGTGTCGTCTGGCGGCGAAGGTGGTGTCGAGGGCTTTTTGCAGGAGGACGCGTCCAAGGCCCCGGCCGCGGCCGTCGGGACACAGACCCATGTAGGTGAGTTCCATGGCTTGGCCGTTTCGCATGCCGTTGAGCAGGACGACGCCTACGGGATGGCCTTCGTGCTCAAGGAGATGCCACCACTGCGGCTCAAACACACCGACGGCCTTGTGCGAATCGATGGCATCATCGGATGAACGCAGGGCAGAGAGTTCGGGGCAATCCCGGCTGTCCTGGTAGGTGCGGGCGATGGTGTCGCGAAAGAGATCGTGCCGTTCCGGCGAGTAGGCGACGAAGCGGCAGCGGGCGTCGGCAGGTTCGTCGGCGGTAGCGTCGGCGGCGGTAATCGACCGGCCGAGGTAGATCAGTTCGGTGAGCCGAGCGAAGCCGGTCGATTCGCAAAGCGAGCTGCGCGTCTCGTCGCCGGGTTCGAGCAGGACCTGCAAGAGCGATGCACCTTGTTGCGCGGCCCACTGACAACAATGTTGGATGTTGCGTTGGGCGAGGTGGAGCACGTCAGGGGCGGCGGGCGGACTGATCCAGGCGAAGGCGGACCCCCCTGCCTGCAGAATGAACAAGGCGACGTGAACGATGCGTCCGGCATCGACAGCGACGTTCAGGCTGTCAAGGGAGCAGGCTTCCTCGCGCGCCCATCGGCGAAATGCGTCGATGGCGTCTCGATCGGCGGCACGCTTACCCGGTGGAGCGAGCAACAGCTTGAGGGCGGATTCGATTTCCTCGCGGTGGGCGGGTCGAATGCAATCGTTGCCGGCCGGTGCGATCCTGCCTGACGGCCGCAGCGGGAAGCGCACGGCGTCGGGAGGGATCGGCGCAGTGGGATGGTTCTTATTGTGCGGGCGACGGGGCGACCTGGCCATTGGAACGTACCTGCTCCTGGAGTAGGGCCACAATACGATCCCACACCCCCGGCCGTTCATCACGCAGCCGGGTGGCGAGCAACTCCTGCATTGTCGGGTCGACGAGCGGATCGGTCAAGACACGGACGTACGCCAACAGGGCCATTTCGCCCAGCTCGGGCAGCTTGACGCGATCTGTCTCAGAGGATTGCTGCTCGGCAAAGAGGTCGTGGACTCGCTGGGCGCGAGCGTAGAAGACCTGGGCCATTTCGCCGTTGCCCTGGGCGTAGTACAGATGGCCTTGTCGCAGCAGGGAGTCGACATAGGCCGCGGCGTATCGCGGCGAGATCTGCTCGGCCTCTTCGCTGATCTTGGTGCGGATGAACTCGTCGAGAGGCAGTTGATAGTCGGGGTTGTCGGGATAGTCTTTGCGAAGCTCCTGATAGTAACGTCCTGCGGCTTGGGCACGGCCCATGAGGTAGAGGCTTTCGATACTGCCCCAGGCGAGATATTCGGAGGCGTCCTCGATGGATTTGGGGTATTCTTCACCGATGTCGATATAGGCCTGCATGGCTTCGTGCATGGCTTTGTAGGCGGAGGGGAACATTCGCAGGTCCTGGCTGGTGAAGCTTCGCAGCTCGGTGCGGACTTCCTTTTCGACGATTTCCTGCCCTGTTCCGCGTTCGGGGGCGTCGGCCGGGGTGCTGCGGAAGAACAGGTGCAATCGGCCGTTGTAGACCATGTCCTGGAGATTGCCATACAACATTCGCCAGCACTGGAGTTGATCGAATTCGCCGGCCTTGGTGTACTGGATGCCTTGACAGGCCCAGTAGACGCCCTGGGACCAGGGCAGCCGCCAATCGAGACTGAGGCGGGCGCCATCGGGGCTTGCGTAATCGACGGGCCCATAGCGATGGTTGATTTCGAGAATCCGGTCCGGTTCGAGTTTCCAGTGGTTTCGAAGCCGGTAGGCGCGGATGAAGCGGTCCAGCGAGGCCAGCGCGGGGGACTCTTCGTTGTCCATGAAGTATTGGCGCAGCTCCATGCTGAGAGAGTCGTCGTCCTGCCCGATCGACAACCAAGTCTCGACGAAGTTTTCCCGGTTCTGCAACATTGGTTCCCTGCGGCTGATCTCTTCCATGACCGCCGCCACATTCGGGTCCGCCAGCAAGTCCGTCCACGTTCGGGGCGCGGTGGCCAGGGCGGCGAACTCCTCGTTTGTTCCGCCATTGGGGCCCACGAGCTGCATCATCTCGATCGCGAGGCGTTCCTTGTAGTACCGATGATAGGTGTCGCTGACGCCGCCGAGCTTGTGCTGGAAATACCACGAGAGCTCACGATAGAGGTCCGCGCTTCCGGGGCAGGCTTTGAGCCCCTGGTCTCGCAGCAGCTCGATCCCCGCCATCACCCAGTTCCACCGTTCCGAGGCGGTAGGCATTGCGACGGAGATATTGTACGTCATATTCCACGACTGAAACTTCCACACGCTGGGCAGATTCGGCTGGAGCGCGCAGATCATTCGCGCCAGGTGCAGGGCGTCGAAATATTGTCCCTGCTGCTTGAGGTTGTCGGCCCGGATCCAGAGGTAGTCGATGGCGAGACTGCGAAAGATCGACAGCGCCACGGTCGGCACGCGCAGCCGGGCCGCCATTTCGGCCTCGGTGCGCATGTCGGCGGGATCGAGGTTGTACGTACGGCGAAGCTCCTTGAGCTTGTCGAGACGCCAGGCCCCGCCGGCCAGCAGCAAGGCCGCCAGCAACGAAGCCAACACGGTTTTCCAGACTTTGGGTTTCATAGTCGTTCTATGTACGGACGAGCGAGACAGGCAAAATGGCCGTTCTCACGCGCCCGATGGTTTTCTTTCATCATGCGCCGAGGATCGTTCGTCACACCGTCACCCTCGCCAATTCGCGGAAGCGGAAGATCAGGTAGCCAAACAGCGTCACCAACCCGCCTTTTATGCCGATGAGCATGAACAGTTGCCGTCCGAGCAGCTCCCAGGGGACCAATCGGCCGCGATCGACCTTGCCTACGGGGTCGTAGGCCGCGAGGCGCGGCAACACCTGCATCAGCATCCCGGTCAGGCTCGCCGCTTCCTGGCCTGCGCCCCACTTGACGGCGGTCAGGATGAAGTTGCTGGCGATGCCCAGCGCAAAGATCACGATCACCACGAGCACGGCCACGGGAAAGCTCAGCCACGCCCCCATGGCCACGCCTACCAGCGCCAGGAACACCAGCCGAAGCCAGATCCCCGCCAGGGCCCGCAGGAAATTGCCCGTGAACCCGCCGGCGACGTACAGCAGCTCAATGCTCACGTCGTCCTCCTCGGGCAGGGGAAAGATCACGCGGGACGGATAGTTCAGAATCGGGTTCTGAAAAGCCACGTACAACTGGCCCGCCGGGGACAGGGCTTGGGCATCGACAGGCCCTTCATGCACGGCCCGTGTCGCGTTGTACGTTTGGACCGGCCGTTGCTGTTGCATGACCTCGGGCGTCGGGCCGAAATACCATTCGCCGTAGACCTGCGAATCGTCCGGGTCCGGCGCCGTCTCGTATTGATACCGCAAATACAAAGGCCCTTTCTGCAACGACGAAGGCTCCACCCCTTGGAACCGCCAGATCACGTGCCCTCCGGGCGCGGCGGAGCGGTAACGCAGGACGACCTGGTTTCGCGTCTCCTCCTGGATCGTCAGTCGCATCGACATCAGTTCCGTCGCGGACGCATCGACGAGCTCTTTGCGGGCCTGCTCGATCCGCTGCGCAACGAGTTCCTCGATCTCCTTCTCGATCTGCGTCTGATCGACCCCCACCAGCTCCGGCCACACCGACCGTCGGGCGATCAGCACCAGCTCGTCCAACCGGCGCTGTTCGGCCTCGTCTCGCGGCGCCGTGCGTGCGAGCCAATGCGTGCAACCGAAGATTACCGCCCCACACGCCCCCAGCAGCAGCGCGTTAAGGACGATCAGTCCGAGCGCCTTTCCCGCGAGGAATTGCCCCCGGCTGATCGGCTTCGTCGTGATGGTGAAAATCTCGCGCCGCTGGATGTCCCGCGTCACCGAACCAACGGACAGAAACATCGTCAATAACGCCAGCACGGTCCCCGTGAATCGAAGGCTATAGCTCAGGAACGTCTGCACCTTCTCGTCGCCGGGCCCCTCGCCGACGGAAAGCCAGTACGC
>JAFGCA010000380.1 GCA_016932895.1 Sedimentisphaerales bacterium
GACCACAACACGCCGAACCTGATAGTCAGTCCGGACAAAGGACTCTGGCACTGCATGGCCTGCGGCCTTGCAGGCAACTGCATTCAGTTCGTTCAGAAATACGACGGCGTGAGCTTCCGCCACGCCTTCGAGATCCTCAACGAGGGCCCGGCGGCCTATTCGGCCCCGGAGAACCATCCGAACCGGTGGGGGACCGACGAAGCGACGCGGCCCATGAAGCGGACCACGGTCCGCCGTCTCGACAGTCCACTCAAACCGGATGCGGAAGATGTCGAGTTGCTTGACCAGGTCGTGGACTATTACCACGAGCGTCTGCTCAAGACGCCGCTGGCTCTTGAGTATCTCAAGAGCCGCGGCCTCTATCACGAAGAAGCCATTGAACGCTTTAGACTCGGCTATGCCGACCGGACTCTCGGTCTGCGGTTGCCCGAACGCAACCGCAAAGAAGGCAAAGCCATCCGTGAACGCCTGATCAAGCTCGGCCTGATCCGCGAAACCGGACACGAACACTTCAACGGCTCCGTAATCGTGCCTGTCTTCGACGAGCACGGCCACGTCGCCGAAATGTACGGACGCAAGAACCGGAAAGTCACACCGCCGAGCCTGCCCCATCTTTACCTGCCCGGGCCGCATGCCGGAATATGGAACGTCGAGGCCCTGGCCGGGCCCGACGTTATCCTCTGCGAGGCCCCGTTCGATGCCCTGACCTTTTGGGTCAACGGGATCCGGAACGTCACGTTCACCTTCGGCAACGAAGGCTTCCCAAAGTATCTGTTCGACGCGTTGCTCTCGCACCGCGTCAAACGTGTCCACCTTGCCTATGACGCCGACAAATCCGGCGAACGAGCCGCCAAACGCGACACCGAACGCCTTTCGGCGCACGGCATTCAAGTCTACCGCGTCAAGTTCCCCTGGGGCATGGACGTGAACGACTATGCCCTCAAAGTCACTCCTGCCGCGAAGTCTCTCCGTGTCGCCGTCGACTCCGCCGAATGGGTCGGGGGCAAAGTCGACGCGCCGCGCTCTACACGCACGGGCGCGCCCACGTCTTCTAATGAATCTTTAGCTGCTAATAAGTTAGCTGCTGAGTTCTCGTCCTCCGAAGCCCCGAGCCCCGGCGAGAAGGCGAAGGAGGAAGCTGCTAATGAAAAATCTGAATCCGTGCCGTCCGAGAAATCCGTGGTCGAACCTTCCCCGACGCTCACCAGGCAAGGCGAATACCACACCTTGACGCTCGGCAAACGACACTACCGTGTCGGCGGCCTGGACAAGAACAACAGCCTTGAAGTCCTGAAAGTCGCTGTCCGAATCCGCTACGAAGAGAACTTCCATCTCGACAGTTTCGACATGACACGCGACGGCGAACGCCGCCGCTTCATTGAACGCGCAGCCGAGGAAACCGGACTTGAAAAGGAACTTATCAAGCGCGATCTCGGACGCTTACTGCTTGCGCTCGAAGAAGCGCAGCAGCAGCGTCTCAACGCCGCTGTCGAGACCGGACACGACAAGACTCCCGACATGACGGCAGACGAACGATCCGACGCTTTTGCCTTCCTGAAAGCATCGGACCTTGTGAAAAAGATCAACGCGGCATTCGACGACTACGGCCTGGTCGGCGAACACTCAAAACGTTTAGCCGCCTACCTCTCCTGCACATCGCGGCTTCTGGACAAGCCGCTTGCCGTAATCATCCAGAGCAGCACGGCTGCGGGCAAGACAGCCCTCATGGAGGCCGTGCTTGCCATGTTCCCGGAGGAAGAACGTGTCAAGTACTCCGCCATGACCGGACAGAGCCTGTTCTACCTGGGCGAGACCGACCTCAAACACAAGATACTCGCCATAGTCGAGGAAGAGGGAGCCGAGAAGGCCAGCTACGCCCTCAAGCTCTTGCAGAGCGAAGGTGAACTCACCATCGCCTCAACCGGCAAGAATCCTCAGACCGGCCGCATGGAAACGCAGGAATACCATGTTGAAGGCCCAGTCATGATCTTCCTGACCACCACAGCGATCGAGATCGACGAGGAGTTACAAAACCGTTGCCTCATGCTCACTGTGGACGAATCCCGGGAACAGACCGAGCGTATCCACGCCCTGCAGCGCAAAGAACGAACCCTTGAAGGTCTGCGTATTCGCAAGAAACGCAAACGCCTCTTGACGTTGCTCCGCAACGCCCAGCGGCTCTTGCAGCCGGTCGACGTGGTGAACCCCTGGGCGGATCAACTCACCTTCACTACCGAACGGACCCGCACCCGCCGCGACAATCTGAAATACCTTGGCCTGATCGAAGCCATCACCCTGCTTCACCAGTACCAGCGGCGCAGGGAGAAAGACGAAGACGACAGCCCCTTTATCCGCGTAACGCTCGACGATATCGCCCTTGCGAATCAGCTCGCGCCCGAGCTTCTCGGACGCTCGCTTGACGAACTCCCGCCGCAGACACGGCACGCATACGAAGCGGTCAAACAGATCGTCCTGGAACAATGCGACGAACAGAAGATCGAGCAACGCTTCGCTTTCTTTAGCCGCAAGGATCTCCGGGAACGGCTTGGCTGGAGTCTTACGCAAGTGCGCGTTCATCTCGAACGCCTCCGGCAGTTCGAGTACATCACAGCCCGTTACGGCAGACCGGGCAGCGCGTTCCAGTACGAGCTTCTCACCGACTGCCGGGAGCCCAGCGGCCATGTGCATATCGGGTTGCTGGACGTTGAAAAGTTACGGGTACGACGACAACCTGACGGGAAAATCGAGAGGGTGACGGAGGGGTGGCGGGGTGCCCCCCGTCAGGTTCAAACCGTTGCGGAACCTGCACTTGCGGCCAACCTGACGGCCTGACGGGCAAAGCACATCTGGACCCACCCGGAAAGGAGCATCGTACACGTATGCCACGCGACGGATATCATGCAGTGCGCTGGATGCGCCAGCGCAGCAAGACCAAACGAGGCGGCAACGAGCCGCCCGACGACGGTCTTGACCACAGCAAGGCCACGCTTGCCGCCCACGTGGACGATTATCTCGAAGACATGCGCGTGCACAACCGCACACCCGACGCCATCGAGAGCCGACACAACGAACTCCGTCCGTTCCTACGCTGGGCCGACGAACGCGGCCTGTTCTATCCCGACCAAGTGACACGCACGATCCTTGAAAGTTATCAGCGTTGGCTCTGGCGGTATCGGAAGAAGAACGGCAAGCCCCTGGGCATATCCACGCAACGCGCGCGCCTGGGCGCGCTCAAATACCTGTTCTCGTGGCTCTGCCGCAAGCACGTGCTCGAAGCCAATCCCGCAAGTGAGATCGAGCCGCCACGCGCCGAGAAACGGCTTCCCGTAGAAGCCTTGTCTCTTTCGGAAGTCGAGACGATACTCAGCATGCCCGACATTACCGATCCCCTGGGGATCCGGGACCGCGCCATGCTCGAACTGTTCTACTCGACCGGCATCCGCCGGTCTGAACTTGCCCGGCTTCAAATCGCGGATATGAACCGCGAGAAGAAACTCCTGGCGATCCGACTCGGCAAAGGCAACAAAGACCGCGTTGTGCCTGTCGGCACACGCGCCCTGCAATGGGTTGAGAAATATCTCGAAGACGTGCGCCCGTTACTCGTGATCAATCCGGATGCACAAGCCCTGTTCCTCAGCGGCTACGGTGAAGACTTCAACCCGGACGTGCTCGGCCGCAAGGTCGTTCAGTACATCGAGAAATCCAACGTCGGCCGCAAAGGCGGGGCGCACTTGCTACGCCACACGTGCGCCACCCACATGCTTGAGGGCGGGGCAGACATCCGCTACATACAGCAGCTTCTCGGTCACGAAAAACTCGAAACCACCGCCATCTATACCGAAGTCAGCATCATCCAACTTCAAGCCGTGCATGCCCGTTGTCACCCAGCGGAAACCGGCGGCAAGCCGGAAGAAAAACCTTCCCATTAGCCGCAGAATCTGTTACTCTCCGGGACAGATTTACAGCTAAATCATGATGACCACTTTACAAGAAAAGTTGCCCTTGGCGAAGGCAGACCCCCGGTCGAAAAACCGTGTCGGGGGGTCCGGAAGCCAAACGCACACCTGCACCTGGTCTGTGCCGTCGCAAGTGCCTGAAACCACGTCGGAAACATCGGTTACCGTTACAATAACCGTGTCGGGTATGCCTTTTTGGCCATCCAGAGATCCGGCCGGGGAACGACGATTTGCGATTCCACATTTGTACATCTTCAGGCCGGGCTCCAAGAATACGTCGTGGGTTCGAGCCCCCCATCTTGCTGGGGATTCCGTTCGCCACGGTTATGGGACAACTTGGTGTGATGTGGATTCCGGCGAAATGAAGACAAGCGTCCCCAAAGAATTGTGTGCCGGGAATTGTGTTCAGGCGCATGAAGATGCCCATGCGAGTTACAATAAGTCATGCTGCAAGAATTATTCCTTGTGCGTGGCCAAGAACGGGGCTGACGCGTGCGAGCGGGCATACGACGGGTGGTGGGACGATCCAGGCCAGGATGCGTTCGACGAGCAGCAGGCTTACAAGGCTTCGGTCGAATGCCTCAACAAGCTGACGGACGAAAAGTGCTGCTACAAGAATGCCAAGCATGGAAGCGGTACAACCGACGATTGCTGCGCAAAGCTTCAAGAAGAATTGTTGGAGTCCATCTGGATGTACATCGAACTGGGAAAGACGGCTCAGGAAAAACCATGTCCATTCACCGATTCGGGAGACATCAAGTAAATCACCCTCTGGCGATGCGGTTCCTTGAGCGGGCGGTTATTTCGTCGTCGCTGTTCTTGCTTTTGCTCGCATCTTGCGCATCGTGTGTCTCTGTGTCTGGTGAGTTACCATCCAGTTGGCATGTCTCCCGGCGCCAACTCAAGTCTCTTGAGGGCGTGATACGGAAGTATGCCTACTCTCATTTCAGTGATGAATGCCCCAGATCTGATGAAGGGTTGCCGGGTCAACGAGTTCGGCGACTGACGGGAATGGGGCAGGATGACAGCGCGGTTTGTGAAGTTCCCGCCAAGTTTTCTATCGAGGACATTCCGTTTGAGCAGTATAAACGGCAGGCCGAAGGTTTTTTTATCGGTGGCCGCAAAGCGGTACGCGTCAGATTCTTCGATCCTGCGAAGTTTCCTGAGCCCGAGAGCAGGGCATCGATGCGAGGTGGTTACCCCCAGTACTTTGTTCTGACAATCGACTGGATTGACAAAAGGGTCATCCATCACTACGCACATGAGCTATGAGGCCGTAAGTGTTCAGTTCCAAATTAACATCGGTGTTTTTCCCTAATTGTCATCGCGTGATTTCCGCGTAATTCCCCGTAAGGTCTCAAAATTGATCCGGTGGGTTTGGGGCGATGAAACGGGGCCGGAGTGATGGTTGAGCAGGCGGAAAGTCGTCCGTCACAACGGCGAAAATGGGACTGCGGGGGTGGAATGGCCTGGAAACGACGGGATTTGGGCACAGTGCATGTGTTGTGGTTGATGTTTGACGCCGGAATAGAATCAGCCGATCAGGCGGCGTCTTTCTCGACGTGGTAGTGTCGGAGCAAGCCACCGAGATCTGATCGGCAGCGGACATCTTCAGGCAGTGCGGGCGCCTCCGGGTAATCGTAGCCAAGCGGAATTGTGTTGTCGATGCCTTGATGAGGCCGTTCACTGTTGTGATGTCGCTCGATTTTCTTGAGCGTACGGTACAACTGGCCTTCCCTGAAAATGATCAGGTTGTCGAGCGTTTCGCGGGCTTCCCGGACAAAGCGTTCCGCATAGGCGTTGGCGTTGGGCGCATGAACGGGTGTGCGCTTGATCTCTATGCCCTGAGAACTGAGTATGGCGTCCATCGGGAGAAAGGTCGTGTCGCGGTCATGGACAATGAAGCGAGGTTTTTCAGGGTCGGACCTATCAACTAGCATTTGGAATTCTGATTACCGCGCTTTGGTCGCAAAAGGCATCGTGTTTCGCCCCCTGCCATGAACCGTGCTATGCTCTGGTTCACGGCCCGTTACCCTCGTTGCGGCCCTGATACCGCAACGCCCAAGCGGAACGCTCCCGTGAATGACACGCGGCGGGCGGTTCCTGACATGCTGTTTCCCCCGCCTTGGTTTTTCCCCCTGGACCCCCTTTTCCTGCCTCGACAAGCTCGGCACCTTCGGGAGGCGCCCCCTTTCGAAAGGAATTCCACCAGGGGGAAAAACCCATCCACACGTGATGCCGCAAGCGGCAAACGTGGCCTTCGGCAGGGGGACA
Source organism: Sedimentisphaerales bacterium (assembly GCA_016932895.1). The sequence goes on from JAFGCA010000380.1 coordinate 6,231, forward strand.
CAGCACGGCCTTCGTTATGTTATAGATCGGCCGCCTTCGCAGTCTGCACCGTTCCTCGAAACCCCTTCGGCAAGCTCAGGGATTTCATTCGGAACGCGCAGACTGCATCAGGTGAAACGGAACCACGCCGCCGCTCCATAATCGACCCCTGGGGCTTTTGGCCCCGATCCTGGGGCCAGCCCGCTACGTGAGTCACGTTCCACGTGCCAACGTGGTCACGTGATTGGTCGGTCTGCGAACGGCACCCTTGCAGGGCACACGTCCGCAGACCTCCGCGGCAGGTCAGTTTTAGAATCGTCGGATCAAGGCTAAAATCATCAAGACGACGATCAACGCAAAAATCATCCTGTAATAGTCCATAAGGCCTCCTTTCCACCAATGGC
>JAFGCA010000043.1 GCA_016932895.1 Sedimentisphaerales bacterium
CGAGGCGCGGCGAGAGGCCCACGAGGGATTCGCAAGACGTGTCCGACACATTGGCCACCACAGCCTTCGCCCAAATCGAATGTTGCAATCTGGAGGTAGATCCTGTTATAATTGATGGATAGCGTAGGCGTTGCCGGAAGACGCTGGCATTTCCGAGAAGACCGATGATTGTACGGAGGGTAGCGAGATGGCAGTGCGACATCTTGCGCGGAGACCGTGTGTTGCTCTGGTGTTCATCCCTGTGCTTCTGTGCAGCCGGGTAACGGTCGGCGCGGTCCCGACGGGGAACGCGGGAACGATCTCCTTGACATGGACCTTCGACCCCGCGAGTCTTGATTTCGAGAGGGAAAGGGAGTACACCCGGATCTCCCTCAGGAACGGGTACAGCCCGGAGGTGGAGCCCGGCCGGCCGTGCCTGCCGGCCCTGAGCGCCTACGTCCTGCTCCCGTCAGGCGCGAGCGTCTCCGACATACGCGCGGAGGCCGACGAATTCCTCCTGCTGAAGGACGTACTCATCTACCCGACGCAGCCCCTGCGGACGACCAACGATCCGCCAGGGCCCTTCACACCGCCGGACCCGGCGGCATATTCTTCGATGGAGAAGATGCCGACCGATATAGTATGTGTCCTCGGCATGCATCGCTGGCATGGTCGGACGCTGGCGGCCCTGCGGCTGAATCCGGTTCGATACATCGCCGGGCAGGGAGCGTTGTACTTCGCGTCTCGCATCGAGGTCGAGTTGACCTACGAGGGCCCTGCCGGCACGATACGTGCCGCCGGACATCGTTCATCTCGCGGTCGGTCCGCGGTAATGGACCTCGTGGCCAATCCCCAGGACATGGACCGCTTCGAACCGATGGATGAAGACGGCCCAACGTACGGTTTGTATGCCCGGCCGGCAGACATACAGGCAGCGGCCGACGATACGGCGGTCTATCTGCTGATCACGAGCGAGGCCCTCGCCCCGGCGTTCCAGCCGCTGGTGGATCGTCGCACGGCTCAAGGCAAGCCGGGCAAGCTCGTGACCACCGAATGGATCTCCGCCCACTACGCCGGCACCCGACCGGCCGGTGGCCCGGACGAGCAAACCAAGATACGCAACTGCATCATCGACCACTACGCGAACCACGGAACAACCTGGGTTTGCCTGGCCGGTGACGATACGATCATTCCGCTGCGCTATGTGCCAATCGACAACCCAACCGACATGTATTATGCCTGCTTGAACGGAACGTACGACGAAGACCACGACGGCGTTTATGGAGAGGCCTCGGAGGATGACGCCGATCTGTTGCCGGAAGTCTGGATCGGGCGCATCCCTGTGCGGACGGCAGACCAGGCTACTGCCTACATAGCCAAACTGGTCGGCTACGAAGCGTCTCCGCCCAACGGATTCGCCAATACGATGCTGATCGGCTCCACGTGGGACTGGTACATGTCTGGATTGGGCCGCCCAGCCGGTTATTGGGATCACGATCCGGTGGACGAATCCGAGTGCGGCATGCGAAACGTATATCGCAAGACAATCCAGCCTTACTGGCAAGCGACCCCCATAGACATGTTGTTGCCCACATTCTCTTCGTGGGATGAGTACCGTTGCGGAGACTATAAGCTAACCTATGACCATATGGTTTCGGCTCTGAACCACGGATACCATCACGTGTATCTGTGGGGCCACGGCCTCGCCTGGGCGGGAGCAGGGCTCGACCGGACAATGGCCGACCGCCTGACGAATGCGAATCGACCCAGCATCTTCCTCGTAAACAGTTGCTCAACGGCAGCCCTTGATTGGGAAGAACCGTGCGTGAGCGAAGCGATGATCCGTTGCCCTCAGGGAGGCGGCATTGCCTACATCGGCGCCACGCGCACCGAGAATGCCAACTTCTACACGGCCGAGTTCTTCTATACAGAGGTATTTGCGAACAAACGGGAAACCCTTGGTGAGGCCTTCGCCCGCAGCAAGATGTCCTATGCCCCCTTGGGCCAGCAAGACAGCGTAGAGCGCCACCACGGCTGGGTCTTCAATCTTCACGGCGATCCCGCCCTCCTGTTTCCGGGCGAGTCAAGTGGGCGTGCCTTACAGATGCTATCCCCCAAAGGCTGCGAGGTGATCGAAGCGGATTCTGATGTCACCATCCGCTGGAATGCCTCCGGCACTGACTTCCAGGAGGGCGAGGTGGTCAGGCTGGAATACTCTGCCGATGGAGGCGAATCCTGGCTGCCCGTGCCGGGCGCCGAGGTGCGTCCGTTCAATGGTCGACTCTTCTTCTGGGAGAATCCGGGGCTCGCAACCGGCTCGCGGTACCGGACGCGGGTCATTTCCGTATCCGACCCCTCGGTCAGCAGCGCCTCCGGCCGCGACTTCAGGGTGACTCCTCTTCGAATCCTGACGGTACGTTCAACCCTCGAGACGCCGCGTTTCTGGGTCCGTGGCACCCATGCCAACCAGACCGATTACACCTTCACCATGATACCGAGAGTGAATGTCTCGCTGACGGCGACGTTGGCCCCCTGGGCCAATTGGGACACGATTGACGGCTATGGTTTCATGGGCTGGCTGGATGGAAACGGCAACAGGTTGACGCGAAGTACTACATTCGAATTCGTTGCGAACAGCAACAGGACTCTGATTGCGCACTACGTACGGGCCGAAACTCCGCGCACACGGGTTTACTACGTGAATGACGAAGTCGCTGAAGACGATTGTGCGCCAGGGGATGATGATGACAACGACGGTACGACACCGGCAACGCCGGTTCGTCATATCCAACAGATCCTGGACCGGTACAACAACATCGCGACCATCCACGTCTCGGCAGGCATCTACGTCGAGAACATCGTGATCACCGCGAGCCATTCGGGACTGACTCTTGAGGGAGCGGGCGCCGACCTCGCCATCATCGACGGCAATCGAAACGGCTCGTGCCTGACAATCACTGGCGCTGGAGACGTCACCATTCGCGGTTTCACCCTCCGAAACGGCGATGCCGAAGCTGGTGGTGGCCTGAAGATCACGAATTCGCCGGGCATGGTAAGGCTCGTCGAGAATGTATTCAATGACAACACAGCCGCCTACGGTGGTGCCATCGAGGGAGGAAACAACAATTCGATCAGCATAACGAACAACCGGTTTCAGGGGAATCGTGCCAGCCAGCAAGGCGGCGCCATTATCTTCACAGGCAACGGCATCTGTGAACTGACACGGAACACATTCATTTCAAACACAACATGCGGGCACGGCGGAGCCGTCTATGTTCGTCGCTTCGACTCCCTTCTGATGGAGGAGAATACAGTTGAAGCCAACTCCTCCGCCGGGGGACTGGGCGGCGGCGTGGCAATTGAGTTCTGCAATGATGTCAAATTGACCGCAAACACGTTCACCTCAAACACCATGCGTGGCAACGGCGGCGGCGCCAGTGTCTGGAATGCGCCGGACGGTTCTCTGACCCTGACCGGCAACACCTTCCACTCGAATGTCGCGGATTCCGTTGGAGGCGGATTGATGATCAGCGGGATCGGGCAGACCGCAGCCACGGAAAACCACTTCTTCGACAACCGGGCAAGAGTCGACGGCGGCGGGATCTATCTGCAGGATGTGGGAGCCGCCACAGTATCAGACTGCAACATCTCCGGCAACCGAGCAGATCGCTGGGGTGGTGCTCTATTCGTCAATTCATCATGCCAGGTTGTTCTGTCCGCGAACCGACTCACAGCCAATACAGCTGGTTCTGACGTGGCTGCGATCCATTTCACGAGCAACTCGGAGGGCACGATCAGCGGCAATGTGATCGCTGGCAATCAAACGAGCGGTCTGGGCGGCGGGATCGATCTCTGGAACTCGACCGCCCAGATCCGGGGTAACCTGATCTGTGCCAACTCCGCCGGTCTGGGCGCCGGCGTCTCGCTGCGCAGCCAGTCCCAGGCGACACTCAGCCACAACACGATCGTGGGCAACACGGTCAGCGGCGTCGGCGGGGCCGTGTATTGTGAGAACAGCAGTCCCACCATCAGCCACTGCATCCTGTGGGGCAACAGCCCCGCCCAGATTCACCTCGTAGCGGCCTCGCCCACGGTAACCTTCTGCGACGTGCA
>JAFGCA010000381.1 GCA_016932895.1 Sedimentisphaerales bacterium
CTCATAATAAGTTCCCGGGCGGACGATGATCGAGACGCCGTCCGAAGCCGTCGCAATCGCCTCCTGGATGCTGTCGAACGGATGCTCTGGCGTTCCATTCTCCTGCGGGTCGCTGATGTCCATATTTCCCGGTCCGGGGTCCGCGAAAGCATCGTCATCAACGTAGATCATGACCTGGGCCGTCGCAAAGTGTGCGCGAATCTGATGATCGCGGGTCATTGTGATCACCATGGGGTTTTGTGAGGTAGCATGCGTGCCGGACCAGTGGCTGAATGCAAAATGCGGGTCCGCTCTGGCCTCCAGCAGCACCGTCGCGCCGGAATCGTATGTGAACGTTCCTTCGCCCGGGGCAATCACCGAGCCTCCTGCGGTCGATGAGACGGATAAACGGCGAACGGAAGAACCACCGTCGTGGTCCAACTGCAGGTCTGGGTTGTTGGCGGTGATCAGTGGAAGATAGACATCGAAAGCTTCCTGATTCAGGGGGTTGTCTCGAAGATCCAGACGATCCAGGGACGTGAGTCCCGACAGGGCAGAAATGTCATGGATCTGATTCTCGCTGAGAATCAGGAAACTCAGACTGCTCAGTCCGGCCAACGGCGAAATATCGCTGACCTGATTTTGGCTCAGGTGAAGCGTTCGCAATGTGCCCAACCCCGCCAGCGGCGAGATATCGCTGATGTGATTTCCGTGCAGGTCCAGAATCCGAATGCCGTTCAGGCCGGCCAGCGGGGAGATATCGCTGATCTGATTGTCGCGCAGCATCACCGTAGGCAAATCGTCCAGGCCGGACAAAGGTGACAGATTACTGATCTGGTTACCGTCGAGATTGAGGTAGAGCAGTTTGGTCAATCCGGCCAGCGGTGAGATATCGCTAATCTGGTTGAAGCTGGCAAACAGGAACTTCAGGTCGGTTAAACCTGCTACCGGGGAGAGATCGGTAATATTGTTGCCGCGAATGGCCAGTTCCGACAGATATCTCAGCCCCGACACCACCGAGATGTCGCTGACGTTGTTGTCGTGAAAATCCAGGACGGTGAGATTGGACAGTGTCGCCACGACCGAGATGTCGCTGATCTCGTTGTTGTTGATACGAAGTACCTGCAGGTTGGCGGCGTAGCCGAGGCCGGTCAGATCGCTGATTCCCTCCCACCTCGCGTTGAGTGTCGTCAGGCCCAGCATATCGGTGGGCGTGGGGTCCGAGATCCACAACTCGTTTTCCACCGCGGCTTTCAGCCTGGGGTCGGCAAACTGTACGGGCTCCTCGGCCCGTGCCATACCGGATAGGAGTACTGACAGCGTTAGGGCAAGTAGCACTCTTGTCATGTTTTTTTCCTTTGCCAACTGTTGCCGTGATCTCAGAAGTGAAAGTGGGACTTGCCGGTTCCGGCGGTCCCCCCGAAGGCTCCCATATTAACGATATTCCCGTTGGGCAATGGCTCCTCGCCGACCGGGCTTGTCGGATCGCCCGCGTCGATACATGGACTGGTTACCTCGTCGCACATCCAGACCTGGGCTTCGCTGTCCCACCGGCCGGCCTCTGATTGCAGATGATAGTCTCCGTCGATCCAGGTTGCATGCGGGTCATCCGGCCCAAGCAGTACGTCAGAATCTACGGCGTCGGTCCAATCGCCTCGTCGGACAAAGAGCGGATCAGCATCGATGTTACCCTCGCCGGGCCATCCACCCGCCAGATCCGTGTAGGTGATTAGAAGTTCGCTGTCGCTATCTGCCAGGACCTCGTTGGGTGTATTGCCCCATAGTATGGAGTTGATCATTGTGATCTGACTGTTATCCAGGCGCAGCCCGGCGCCGTTTTTGCCGCCGTTGTTGTCGACGATGGTACAGTTGACAAACGAGGCCTGACTGTCGACGCACAGAATCGCCGCGGTGTTGGAGAAGGCGGCGCGGTTGCCCACGATCAGGCAGTTGGCGATGATCGGACTAGCGCCCCGGCAGTGTATGGCGCCGGCCGAATTCGCTTGGCCCCGGGTGATGACAAATCCCGCCAATACGCAGTTGGAATCTTCCCCCGCAACAAAACTGATGACCGGACCTGCGCCGGCCCCATCGATGACAGGCAGTGAAGAACTGTTGGGGGCATTCGGGTCGAAACCCAGCAGTCGAATGCGCTTGCCCAAAAGGTCAATGGCCTTGCGGTAGGTCCCGGGGCGGACGATGATTGAGGCGTCATCGGCCGCGACCTCGATCGCTTCCTGGATGCTGTCAAACGGATGCTCCAACGTTCCGTCCTCGTGCAGATCGCTGATTGCTGCATCCTGTGGCCCCGGGTCATCGACGGCGTCGTCATCTACGTGGATTGCGTCCAGGGTGCTCAAGAAATTCGCCCTCATGCGCTGGTCCTGATTCATGACGACGTACGTGGGGTTTGCCGTGGTGCAGTAGCTGCCAGACCAGTTCGCGAAGACAAAGCAGGGATCCGCTACCGCTCTCATCGGGATGGATTCACCGTCTTCGCAAATGAAGTTCCCTTCGCCCGGGTTCGTAACCGATCCTCCTGTACTGGACGATACCGACAGGCAATGGACGAGGCACGGGTCATACTCGAAGGAGATGCCCGGGTTGTTCAGCGCAAGTTGGGGGATGTGGACATCGTAGGCTTCCTGACTCAAGGGGTTCTTGCGGAGGTCGAGGTGCTCAAGCAATGTCAGTCCCAGCAGGGCGGAGATATCACGAATCTCATTGCATTCGAGATTCAGTGTCTGCAGACCGGTCAGCCCGGACAGCGGCGAGATATCGCAGATCTGGTTGCGCTGTATGTCCAGATTCCGCAGGCCGGTCAGTCCGGCAAGAGGTGAGATGTCGCTGATTTGATTCCTGTGAAGAACCAGCGTGTGCAGATTGCTTAGGCCGGAAAGAGGCGCGATGTCGCTGATCTGATTGCCGTGGATATCCAGGTATTCCAAACGACTCAGTCCGGACAGAGGTGAGATATCGCTGATCTGATTTATGCTAAGATGGAGCGTGCGTAGATTGCTCAGCCCGGAGAGCGGCGAAATATCGCCGAACACGTTCAGTCGGAGCCACAGCGTCTCCAGGTTCAGGGCGTACTCAACGCCAGTGAGGTCCCTGATTCCGCGATTGATACATATGAGTTCCGTTAAGGCCAGCATGTCCGTCGGTGTTGGGTCCGCGATCCACAATCTGGCTTCAACCACGGCCTGGAAATTGGGATCGGCGAAGTAGACCGGATCTTCGGCTCGCGCAGGATGTGGGAGAAGTGGCAACAATACCAGCGCAGACAACACCCTCTTCATATCCTCCTCCATAGTGAGCCCCCCTGAAGCGCCGAGCAGGCTCATCCTATGTCCAATTCTCTCCGAAACCCTAATTATAGCACATCGAAGCGTGAATTCAAACGAAATTGTAGGGCTGTGTCGCGTTTGGACGGGCGTGGCCCGCCGGAGGCTGCGTTTTGTGTTTGACCCCCGTGATGGGTGTTGAGGGTGGGCCCGGCGGCGGCTGTTGGCCCAAAAAATTGCACGAAACGCGACTTTTTTCTATTGACTAATTGAAATATATATTTTAAGTATGTATTTTAGTGGTGCTGGTTCGCTTTTGAATTGTGGAATTAGATCAATGACCAAACGAAAAGACGGCCTCCGAACGAAGGACAGAATCCTCACGATTGCCTGCGAGGTGTTTGCGGAAATAGGCTATCATGACGCTACGGTGGAGGAAATTTGCCGGCGTGCCGAGACGAACATTGCGGCAGTCAACTATCATTTTGGCTCAAAAGACCAACTCTACGCCCAGGTGTGGAGGCGGGCGTTCGACTTGGCCAACGAGGCGTATCCGCCGGAAGGCGGGCTCGGGCCGGATGCCCCGCCTGAGGAGCGTCTGAGAGGTACGATCTATTCGTTCGTCGTCAAGACCGTGGACCCCGGTCGAATCGGTCACGCGGGCAAGATCCTCCTGCGCGAGATGATTGCTCCCACAGAGGTGATCGACCAGGTCAAACACGATGCTGTAGAGCCCATGCGAGAGAGGATGGACCGCTTGATGACCGAGTTGCTCGGGACCGGGGCCAGCAGGGAACAGATTCTCTTGTCTGCGATGAGCGTGATACATCAGTGCGTCGCCATCGGCATTAGCTTGTTCACCGGGAAGATACCGCCTCCTATGAAGCTGGACATGCCGGTCGATGAACTTGTGGAGACACTGACCGATCATATCACTCGTTTTTCCCTTGCGGGCATTCAGGCCGTACGGGAGCAAATCGAGGCTGCCCAGTAGAGCCATGTGCAAAACGATTGAGACAAGCCAGAAAAGGGCCAGCCAAAGCGGCGGGGTGGTGGCGCCGGCGCAATTGACCACGGGATCGATAGAATGGTCCCTGGTCAGAATGGCGGGCGCCATGATGATTGGCTTCGTGGCCGGTGCGGCCTTCAACGTCACGGACACGTATTTCGTGAGCCGCCTGGGCACCGAGACGCTGGCGGCCATGGCTTTCACGTTCCCGGTGGTGATGGTGGTCTTCGGCGTTACCATGGGAGTCGGGGTCGGAGTGACGGCGGTGATCTCGCGGGCCATCGGTACCGGCCAAACGCAGCGGGTCCAGACTCTGACATGGGATGCTCTGTTGCTGGGAGTTGTTTGCGTCGGGGTCTTTGTGGCTGTCGGGCTGGGGACGATGCGTCCCTTGTTCACGCGCATGGGAGCCGATGAAGCCACGCTTCCGCTGGTGATCCGATACATGCGTATCTGGTACCTGGGCATGCTGTTTCTCATCGTTCCCATCATTGGCAACTGCGCCATTCGGGCCACCGGGGACATGTTTTCGCCGAGTCTCATTATGATTGCAGATCTGGGCCTCAATATTGTGCTGGATCCGCTGTTGATTTTCGGCATCGGGCCGTTTCCGGCGCTGGGCATTGAGGGAGCCGCGATTGCAACGGTGGTTTCGCGTGCGGTTGCCTTGATGGCTTCGCTGACCGTTTTGCGCTGGAAAGGTTTGCTGCGTTTGAGGCGACCGAATGTGGGGCACGTGCTGACGTCCTGGAAAGAAGTCGCGTACATCGGACTGCCGGCGGGCATGGCGCATCTGGCGATGCCATTGGCCATGGCGGTGGTGGTTCGCGTCGCCAGTACGTTCGGGACGCCGGCCGTAGCGGCGATCAGTGCTGCGATGCGTATCGAACATGGGGTCGTAATTCCCATTTTTGCCCTGGGGGCGGCGTTGATTCCCTTTGCCGGGCAGAACTTGGGGGCCGGTCGGATCGAGCGGATACAGGGAGCACACAAAGCCGCGAATCGGCTGTGCCTGCTTTGGGGGCTTGTGTGTATTGTGGGGTTCTGGTTCGTTCGTGAGCCGGTAGCCCGGATTTTTACACGGGATGTAGCTGTATACAGGTATTTGCTGCTGTACTTGACGATTGTGCCCTTTGTGTTCGGCGTTCGAGGTCTCAGTCACAGTGCAGCGTCCATCATGAATGGGGTGCACCAACCCTATCATGCGGCGGGCGCGACTTTCCTGCGGACGCTGGCCTTGCAGGTTCCGTTGGTTGTTCTCGGCGGATGGTTGTTCGGGTTTGTGGGGCTTTTGTGCGCCTTGGTGTTGACGGAATTGCTGGCGGGCGGAATCTCCGTGGCATGGCTGCGAAATCTGTTGAGCCATTCCGTGCAACAGTTGTCTGTTGTGCCCGTGACGTCAAGGAACGGATGAAAGTGACTTGACAGGCACGCGGGGGCAGGTTTTTTGGGTACCTATCGATGTTGAACTGGGCATATATCTGTAACCGAAGAGTCGAATCGAAGCACTTACGTGGTGTGAATATGCAAAAGATCACCTGGATCGTGTGGCAGTGTTCGTTAGCCGGTATCCTCCTGGGGCTGGCTGGCGGCTGTTCGCGCCGCGTGCGCGAACCGCAAGTGGTTGTCGAGATGCCTGACTCATTTTCCTCCACGGGCAGCGCGCCGCTCCCCGAGCAATGGTGGCGTGCCTTTGCAGACGAAGATCTCCATGCTCTGATCGAGCAGGCCCTTACGAACAGCTTCACTTTGCAGACGGCCTGGGATCGGTTGGCCCAGGTCCACGCGGTGGCGCGCCAGACAGACGCCACTCTGTGGCCGCAGGCGGACCTGCAGGCCGGTGCCCGCCGCACCCGCCGAGAGGACGACAGGGGGACTTCCTACAGCAGTCTCTACTCCGTGGGTGTCGCGGCCGGCTATGAGGTGGATTTGTGGTCCCGGCTGGGATCGGCGCAGAAGGCCGCGTGGCTGGATGTACAGGCCGGCCGAGATGCACTCGATGCCGCTGCTATCACTCTTTCGGCGTCGATTGCCAACACCTGGTATCAGTTGGCCGCAGCCAAGGCCGTTCTTCGTATCTCCCGCAAGCAGATTGAGGCGAACGAGAAGGTCCTCGGTATTGTGACGGTGCAGTTTCGCAAGGGCCTGGCTTCCGCTGCCGATGTGCTGCGCCAGCGCCAACTGGTCACGTCGACCGAAGCGACCCTCATTTCGGCGCAGGAGACGGTGTCGGTGTTGCAGTATGCCCTTTCCGTGCTTATCGGCGAGACGCCCGAATCCCAGTGGGAAGAAAGCGTCATCGAGTTTCCAGAGTTGCCGGCGCTGCCGGATTTAGGAATTCCATCTGAGCTGCTCCAGCGTCGTCCGGATATTCGTCAAGCGCATCGCCGGGTCCAGGCGGCGGATCAGCGTCTGGCCGTCGCTATCGCTGATCAGTATCCTCGTCTCAGTATCTCAGCCAGTGCGGAGATGTCGTCGGTCTCCATGCGGGATTTGTTGGACGACTGGCTGGCCAATCTGGCGGCCAACGCCGTCCAGCCTCTCTTCGACGCCGACCGGCGCAAGGCGGAAGTGCAGCGTCAGGAGGCTGTCGTGCGGGAGAGCATCCACACGTGGAGCCAAGCCATCCTGGAGGCGCTGCAAGAGGTCGAGACAGCGCTGACCCAGGAACGGCAGCAAAAGCAGTTGCTCGAGAACCTCGGCGCCCAGCTTCGCCTGGCGCGACAGACGTACGAACGTAACGGGGAGAGTTTTCTCAAAGGCCAGGTCGATTACATTCGGGTGCTCGAATCGCTGCAGTCGCTGCAGCAGTTGGAACTCAACGTGGTGACGGCTCAGCGCACGCTCGTCGCACGCCGGATCGATCTCTATCGCTCGATTGCCGGTCCGTGCGATTTGCCCGCGCCGGCACTGGCCCAAATCGATAGCTTGATGCAGACAACGGAACATTCAGAGGACATGATTCAGGCAAATTAGGTGTCAGTATGACAACAGCGAACACTTCCCAACAAAAAGGTAAGCAAAGACGGAGTTCGTGGCCGGGCAAGCTGTTAGGTGCGGCCGTTCGGCTCTCTCTGGTCGTTCTCATCATCGCCGGGGCGGTTGCGGCTTTCGGCTATCAGATGCGTACCAGCCCCCGCGCCAAACGCAAGAAACCGCCGCGTCAAGCCAAGCTCGTAGAGGTGATCCCCGTTCAGAAGGATGATTGCGTTGCCGTTATCCGGCAGAACGGAACGGTTATTCCCGCGCAGCAGGTTACCCTGCAGCCTCAGGTGGCCGGGCAGATCGTGGAGATTTCCCCCGATGTGGTGCCCGGCTGCATGGTCGAGGCCGGACAGAAGCTCGTGGCCATCGACCGGCGCGACTATGACACTGCCGTTGAACAGGCCCAGAGCACCGTTGCCATGAGGGAGAAGGATCTGAAGCTCGAGCGAGGCAACCAGGCGGTTGCCCGACAGGAATACGAGCTGCTGGGCGAGGTCATCGCGGACGAGGACCGGGAACTGGTTTTACGGGAGCCGCAACTGGCTTCGGCCCAGGCGGCGCTGAAGTCGGCCCAGGCTGCCCTGAAGAAGTCGCAGCTCAATCTGGCTCGGTGCGAGATTTCCGCGCCGTTCAACGCGATTGTGCAGCGCAAGCATGTCGACCTCGGGGCGACCGTGGCGACCAATTCCCAGTTGGTGACGTTGATCGGGACCGATGAGGCCTGGATCGAAGTCCTGGTCCCGACCGATGAGCTGCAATGGTTATACATTCCTCAGAGCAACGGCGATCGTGGCTCCAGCGTGACGATCCGCAGCAGTGTGTGGGGCCCAAAGCAGTCCCGGATCGGCCAGGTCGTTCGGCTCTACGGCGAACTGGAACCCCAGGGCCGAATGGCGCAACTACTCGTTACGGTGGACGATCCGTTCTGTCTCAAGCCCGAGAATCGCGACCAACCGCAGCTCCTGATTGGGTCGTACGTTCGTACCGAGATCCAGGGTCGAACGCTGACGTCCGTTTTTCCCATCGACTGGTCGCATCGTCGCGACAACGACACCGTCTGGATCATGAACGGACAGGGGGAACTGGAGATTCGAAGCGTCGAAATCGTCTTCCGCGGGGCGCAACGCGTCTACGTCGGCGGCGGGCTCAGTGAGAACGAACAACTGGTGGTGACGGACATCGCTGCGCCGGTGGCCGGCATGCCTCTGAGAGTGGCTCAAGCCGACGAGGGACAGGCCGTCGAGGGACCGGTACAGGTCGCTGAGAGAGGGGGGCAACACTGATGGCCCGTGACAAACACAACCGCGACGACGCGCAAAAGGGCGGTGTCATCGGCTGGATGACCCGCAATCGCATCACGCCCAACCTGATAATGATGGTTTGCCTGGTGGGCGGACTCATCGTGGCGATGCAGATCAAGCAGGAGGTGTTCCCCGAGTTCGATCTGGGCATGGTCTCGATCCAGGTCGTCTATCCCGGTTCCAGTCCCGAAGAAGTGGAGCAGGGTATCGTCCTGGCTATCGAAGAGGGTATCCGCGGCCTGGATGGGATCAAGGAGATCTCCGCGACCGCCGCCGAAGGCGTGGGCACGGTCTTGGCCGAACTGGAGGAAAGCGTCGATAATCAGCGGGTCTACCAGGATATCAAGCAAGAGGTGGATCGGATCGTGACCTTCCCCCAGGATGCCGAGAGGCCGGAAGTGAGCCTGCAGATCATTCGGCGCCAGGTGTTGGAACTCCAGCTCTACGGGGATACCAGCGAGTGGATACTGCGCGAACTGGCCGAGCAGGTCCGCGATCAGTTGTTGCAGTACCCCGAAATCACACAGGTCGACCTGCGCGGCGCGCGGAACTACGAGGTGGCCATTGAGATCGACCAGGACACGCTGCGCCGGTACAACCTGACTCTCGATGACGTGGCTCAGCGTGTCCGCCAGACCTCGGTTGAGATTCCCGGCGGGACCGTGGAGACGCAAGCGGGCGACATCCTGCTGCGTGTGAGCGAACGTCGCGACTGGGCCAAGGAGTTCGCGAGTATCCCCCTGATTACGACGGCCGGCGGGGCCGTGCTGATGCTTGACGACGTGGCGCAGATCAGGGATACGTTCGAGGAGCGGGATCGGTACGCCACCTACAACGGCATGCCGGCCATCAGTCTGGCGGTCTACCGCGTCGGCAAGCAGACTCCCATTGGGGTCTCGGACGCGACTCGGGCGGCGATGTCTGAGATTGAGAAGGGCCTGCCGCCTGGAATCGACTGGACCATCAATAGCGATCGGTCCGAGATCTACCGCCAACGTCTGGAGCTGCTGCTCAAGAACGCTTTCATCGGGTTGTCTCTGGTCCTGGTCGTTTTGGGATTATTCCTGGAGTTTCGGCTGGCGTTCTGGGTCACGATGGGAATTCCCATTTCCTTTTTGGGCTGTTTTCTGTTCCTGCCCCTCTTTGACGTCACGATCAATATGATTTCCATGTTCGCCTTCATCATTGCCCTGGGAATCGTGGTCGATGACGCTATTGTCGTCGGTGAGAACATCTATGAGTATCGGCGGCGCGGAATGACGCTGATGGAGGCGGCGATCGCCGGTGCGCGGGACGTGCTGCTGCCGGTAACGTTTAGCATTCTGACCAACATCGTGGCGTTCCTGCCTCTGTGCTTCGTCCCGGGCGTGATGGGTAAGATTTGGGGAGTCATCCCGATTGTGGTCATCACCGTCTTTTCAATTTCATGGATCGAGGCCCTTCTGATTCTCCCCTGTCACCTGGCCCACGGTCGAGGCGAGAGGTCCGGGCCCACCGGTCCGCTGGGAGCGCTGCAGCGCCTTGTCAGCACGGTCCTGGCGTGGGTGATCGGCCGCGTGTATGCGCCGTTTCTCGATCTATGCATTCGTTTTCGACGGATTACGATTGCTCTGGGCGTGGCGGTGCTGATCGTCATCGGTGGCTACGTGCGGAGTGGTCGCATCGGCATTATCATGATGCCCCGCGTCGAATCGGACGTATCCGTGGTGACGGCCACCCTGCCCTACGGTTCGCCGGTTTCGAGCGCAGAGGAGGTTCGCGACAAACTGGTTACAGCAGCCCAACAGGTCACTGCGGCCAACGGCGGCGAGAAACTGTCTGAAGGGATCTTCGCCCTGATTGATGAGAATGTCGTTGAGGTCACTGTCTACCTGACGGGCGCCGATATTCGCCCGATCACGACCACAGAGTTGACCGGGTTGTGGCGGCAGCGGGCAGGTTCTCTCCCCGGTTTGGAAAGCCTGCGATTCGAGTCGGATCGTGGGGGACCCGGTCGCGGTGCGGCCTTGACCGTGGAACTGAGCCATCGTGACATCGATGTGCTGGATCGGGCCAGCGCCGCCCTGGCGGAGCGACTCGCCGACTTCCCTAACGTCAAGGACATCGATGACGGCTATACACCGGGCAAGCGGCAACTGGATTACAGCCTGACCGAAGAGGGCCACAGTCTGGGATTGACCCAGCAAGTGCTGGCCCGGCACCTTCGCAACGCGTTCTACGGAGCCGAAGCGGTTCGTCAACAGCGCGGTCGCAACGAGGTCAAAACCAAGGTTCGTCTGCCGCGCGAGCAACGCGTTCGCCAGTACGACCTGGAACAACTGTTGATTCGGACGGCGCCGGGCACGGACGTGCCGCTGGCACAGATCGCCGAAGTCAACGTCGGACGATCGTATACCGTAATCAACCGACGCAACGCGCGTCGGACCGTGACCGTCACAGCCAATGTCGAGCCCATCTCGCAGACGAGCCAAATGGAAGCCATTCTCAAGAGCGAGTTGCTTCCGCAACTGGCCCAGGATTTCCCCGGACTGTCGTACGGCTGGGAGGGGCGCCAGCAGGACATGAAGGAAAGCACTTCGAGTTTGTTCACCGGTTTGCTGCTGGCGCTTTTTGCCATCTACGCCCTGTTGGCCATCCCATTCGCGAGTTACTACCAGCCCTTGATCGTCATGGTTGCCATCCCGTTTGGCATCGTCGGTGCGGTCCTGGGCCACATTATCATGGGTTATTCGGTGAGCCTGATGAGCATGATGGGCATCGTGGCTCTCTCCGGCGTGGTGGTGAACGATTCTCTTGTGCTGATCGATTACGCCAACCGTCTGGCTCGGCGCGAGGGCGTCCCGGCGTTTGAGGCGATTCACCAGGCCGGCGTGCGGCGTTTTCAGCCGATTATGCTGACGACGCTGACGACGTTTGGCGGGTTGTCCCCCATGATTTTTGAGACGTCGCGCCAGGCGCGCTTTATGATTCCCATGGCGATCTCTCTCGGTTTCGGCATCCTCTTCGCCACCGCGATCACCCTGGTTCTGGTACCGTGCCTCTACATGATCGCCCACGATGTAGGACAGGTTGCCCGTCGTATCGGGGGCCTTTTCTCCGTCGGCGACGAACTGCCGGAGGAGCTGGCTCCGGAACCGGTCTGATTCCAGGGTTTCGCCTCTGAATCCGCGGTATGCTGAGCGTTTGTGCAGCCTGTAGGGTGGGTCCTTGACCCACGTGTTTCTGCACGCGGGTCTTTCCGCGTGGGTTGAGAGTTCACCCCACGAGTTCGCGGGTTGAATTGCCGGCGCACGCGAGCTATATTGGCGGGCACGTGCAAGGCAACCGAAACCGAGAGAACATGAGGAGACGTATCATGCGGCGACGAGAATTTCTGACGGCATCCTGTGCGGGTCTGGTTTCGCTGGGCGGGGCGGCCTCCGCAGTCAACGGCCAGAGGCAGACCACTACCAAGCGTCCGGACGAATCGGAGGCGGCATATCGTACCCGCCTGGCTCGCATGCGGGCGGCCCAGGCGGCGCGAGCGGAAGCACGAGATTACTACGAGTTGCGGCGGTATGAGATCGAGACCGAGGCGCAGAAGGCCGGCTTCGATGCGTTCGCCCGGGATGCGGCGGTCCCGGCGCTGAACCGAAACGGAATCGAGCCGGTGGGTGTGTTCTACCCCTGGGAGGGTCTCAGCCCGATCTACGTCTTGCTACGCCACAAGTCGTTGACCTCGGTCGCGCAACTGACGCAGAAGCTGTCGGAGGATGAGGAGTTCTTGCGCAAGGGGGCGGACTTTCTCGATGCGCCTGCGGACAAACCGGCCTACAAGCGCATGGAGGTCCAGCTCATGGTCGCCTTCGAGGGCATGAAGAAGCTGGAGACACCGATCCAGAGTCCGGGCCGGGTCCTGCAACTGCGCACGTACGAGAGCCCCAGCGTCAAGACGGGTCAGAAGAAGATCGAGATGTTCAATACCGCCGAGATCGACATCTTTCGCAAGACTGGGCTGCATCCCGTCTTCTTTGGTGAGACGCTGGCCGGAGGCAAGATGCCGAATCTGACGTACATGCTCGTCTTCAACGACATGAACGAGCGGAAGGCGAACTGGAAACGGTTCGGTTCCGACCCCGAGTGGCGGGCGCTGCGGGCCATCCCGGAATACGCCGACAAGAGGATTCTCTGCGGGATCACCAACCTGTATCTCAAGCCCGCCGGCTACTCGCAGATTTAGGTTGGCAGCCCGCTCTCCGATAGCGGCGCAGAGTCCGGTCGCCTTGGTGCGGTGGCTCGATGCAAGGTGTGTTTTCTTGCTGAAAATGCAGGAAAAGAGGCGCCGTGTTCCTGAAAAACACTTGCGTGCGACTACTGACCTTGCTATCTTAGTGCGTTAAGTTGTGGTGTGGTTATGGACGCAGACAGCAAGGTCGTTCCGAAATACTATCGGATCAGTCGGCAAATTATCGAGCGGATCCGCAGCGGCGAGCTGCGGCCCGGGATGAGAGTGCCTTCCGAGAACGAGCTGATCCGCCGGCACGGCATCAGTAACACGACGGCCCGCAAAGCCCTCTATGAGATCGAGGCCGAGGGCTGGTGCACTCGCGTCAAGGGCAAGGGGACGTTCGTACGCGAGCGAAGCGTGCAGCGATCGGCCACCCGCATCCTTGCTTTTACGCGCAACATGCGGGAGGCCGGCTATACTCCGTCGACCCGCGTGCTCGACGCCCGCCGCGTGGAGAAAGGCTACTCGGCCATCATTAACGGGCGTCGCTACGCCATGACGGGCCCGGTGTACAAAATCCATCGGCTGCGTTTCGCCGATGAGACCCCCATGATGATCGAGGTACGGTATATCTCTCTGGAGTTCTGCCCCGGCATTGAGAGCAAGGACTTCACCGGCTCGCTCTACGAAATCTACGAAAAGGATTACGGCCTGCATCTGGTCGAGATCCAGCAGATGCTCAGCACCATCATGCTGGATGCCACGACGCAGCGGTTCTTCGATCTGAGCGAGTCGGTGCCCGCCCTCCGAGTCGAAGGGGTGACCTTCTGTGGAAAGGAGATGATCCTGGAGATGGAGGATTCCATTTACCGCGGAGACAAATACCGCTTCTCCGTGTCCGCCCGGCCCGGGACGAACAACCACGCATGGTGACATGCTGCAGTGGAAACAAACTGAATGTCTCCGCGGAGAAAGCACATGAGGATGTTCTTGGATACGGGTGACGTCGAAGCGGTCAGGAGAGCGGCCGATACGGGGCTCCTGGACGGCGTGACCACGAATCCCAGCCATATCGCCCGAACGGACAGGCACTTCAAGGACGTGGTGAAGGAGATATGCGGGATCGTCGCCGGTCCGGTGAGTGCGGAAGCCCTCTCGGAAACCGCCGAGGGTATGATCGAAGAAGCCCGGGATCTCGCCGGCATCGCCCCGAATGTCGTCGTCAAGATCCCGATGACGGTGGAGGGACTCAAGGCCACACCCATCCTCGAAGGCGAGAAGAACATCAGAACGAACGTCACGATGATCTTCTCGGCCACGCAGGCCTTCCTCGCGATGAAGGCCGGGGCCGGTTTCATCAGTATCGTCCTGAGCCGCCTCGACGCGGTGGCGAACGAAAGCCACGTCCTGGTGGAAGACGCCGTTACCATCAAGAATAACTACCGATTCGGTTCCGACATCATCGCCGGCAGTGTGAAAACCCAGAACCACCTGCTTGCCTGTCTGCGAGCGGGTGTTGATGTTGCGACCGTCAATCCGGATCTGTTCTTTCAGATGTTCAAGCACCCGTTGACCGATGCGGGTCTGGCGCAGTTTGTCAACGACTGGAAACGAGTACCGAAATAGATGACGAAAAAGACAATCATGGCTCTGGGTGAGGTGCTGTGGGATGTTCTGCCTTCCTGCGTCGTGCTGGGAGGCGCCCCGTTCAACTTTGTCTATCGAGTAAACTGTCTCGGCGATACCGGTCTGATGGTCAGTCGTCTCGGCCGGGACGACCTCGGCCGGCGGGCCTGCGAAAAGGTGGTTTCACTCGGTCTTGACACCAACCTTCTGCAATGGGACGAGGACGCGCCTACCGGCACGGTGCAGGTGAGCTTCGATGCCGACAACAATCCCGACTACGTCATTATTCCCGATGTGGCGTACGACCGAATCGCGCTG
Source organism: Sedimentisphaerales bacterium (assembly GCA_016932895.1). The sequence goes on from JAFGCA010000381.1 coordinate 14,710, forward strand.
ACGGAGGCGTTGCGCGAGGCGGCGGCGCGGGCCGACTGTTTGTGTTTCGGTACGCTCGCCCAGCGCTGCGAGACGACACGGGCGACGATCGCAAAGGCTCTGGAAGGGGCGCCCCGTGCTCTGAAACTCCTGGATATCAATCTGAGAAGGGACTGCTACGATCCGGGCAGCGTCGCGTTCTCGCTGCAGGAGGCCGATGCGCTCAAGCTCAATGAAGACGAAGCCCAGGAGGTGGGCGAGATGCTGGGGATTCGACACGGGACCCTTGCCGAGTTCTGCAGGGCGATCACCGAGAAATGGAATCTGCGGTTCTGCCTGGTGACACTGGGTGCAGAGGGGGCGTTCGGTGTCTCCGCTGACGGGGATCAGGCCTACGCCGCCGGGTACCGGGTCGAGCTTTCTGATTCGTGCGGGTCCGGCGATGCTTTTTCCGCCGGCTTTGTGCACAAAATCCTGCGGCAAGCGTCGCTCGCAGAGGCGGTGGCGTTCGGCAACGTTCTCGGAGCCATCGTTGCCACGCAAACCGGCGCCACGGTGCCGATAGAAACCGATGATGTCGATACGTTTCTGGAGCAGGGAATCGAGCGGGTCGCCCACCGTGAGTTCGAAAACTGGTCGGCAGGCAGATGAGGTGAGACGCAGATGGTGAAGCGGCGTATCGTGGTGTTCTTCTTTTTGATCGCGGTGCCGGCGGTTGCGGCCGGCCGGCCGGCGCCGGGGGATGTGTTTCGCGAGCACATGTGGTGGAACGAGGGCGGAGACGCGGGTGGATCGTTGCGGGTCGGCGGAAAGCACGGGCAGGAGCATCCGGACCGAGGCTGGGCCCATGATTACATCAACGCCGCCGTAGTGCTGGAGCACGATTTCGATCTGGAACACGCGGTTCGGGCGGAGGTGGTGATTGAGAAGATCCTGTGTCACGACTCCACGCGCGGGCTGGCAATCGAGATC
>JAFGCA010000382.1 GCA_016932895.1 Sedimentisphaerales bacterium
CCCAGCACGACGCCCTCGTCGACTTGGGCATCCGGTCCGATTTCGTACCAGTTCATTTGCAGAGGTGGGGTTAGAACCTGTGCCAGTGTGACAACCGTGGGCGTCACGGTCCGGCGGATGGGCTCGTTGGGCGTTCGAGGGGAGGCGACGCCGCCGGGTCGATCCGCACGACCAGCGAACGCCGGAAATCCGGGACGGTGACCGCGGTGCCTTCAGACGTGAGTGTACTCCAGCGATCCGACCATGGATTGTAGGCCCTTGCGGTGTGGCCCTTCAAGACCACGTTCGCGGGGCCGAGGTCGACGCGGACCTGTCGCAGGAGTTCCGGGCGTCTCCCCTCCGCCGGCTCCGTCTGCCAGGTGTTCTCGCGGTCCCGGCACCAAAGGACGGTTGTCCGCTGGCCCCGGAGGCCGAGGAGCAGCACTCGGGCATGGGGCAACTCGAACGGCTCGAATGCCTCGGCCGGCGGGTCAAGGCCCTCGATCGCGGCGGCGAATCTCGCGAAATGCCGCCAGAGATCGTTGCGGTGGTGCCACTCGTAGACGGTGACGTCGGCGTGGCTGGGCGTCAAGAACAAGGACTCCCGACTCCCTTATCCTTCGCCACCGACTTGCGCTGCCCGAGTTCGTCATCCACGTAATCCACCCGCTTCTCGGCCACGGCGTTTCCGCCCGAGACGCCGGACTCGCCGCTAATCACTGTTTCTACAGCAAGACTTCGGCCCATGCACTACCACCGGTTATGGTGACCGCACTGCCGTCAGCACAACATGTTGGGGGCACCCTCGCGAAGTCTTGCTATAGAACTGTTCAAGCTCTGACCCCACGTCGTTTCCACGTCGTTCCTTCACCGGTGCGTTCACCGCGTTGCTACCGGCTCGACGCGCTTCTCGCGCCAGTGCACCAAGCTGTTGACGTCGTCAGACGCACGTGCGTGCCGGCGTGCACCTACGCCGCTGGCCGTCGACAAGCGTAGATAAGAAAGCCGACGACGGCGGCACCAAGCAGGATGACGCTGGAGGGCTCGGGTACCAGCTCGTAGATATAGACGGCTCCTGCATCGTCTCCCGCGTCGTCGTCACCCGATGCTCCAATGATGAAAGCACTGCCGCAAATGGCGACCGATCTGCCGAAGTAGTCCCATTCGCCCGTGTCATGGGCGACGATCTTCACTTGCTCCGTCCATTGATCTTGCTCATCGCGCCGGAAGAGATACGCGTAGCCATCGCCGCCGACCGGGTATCCACCGACAAGAGCCGTATCGCCGGAAATGGCCACGGCCCCCCGACCGAAATACTGGTTCTCGTAGCCGTCGGCGGGCGTCAGCTTCGCTTCATAGTCCCAGGACGATCCATCCTCGCCTCTTCTGAAAACATGCGCTGCGCCGACGGCGTTTGCGGAATCCTTCGATGATCCGAAAACCACGGTATCCCCAGAAATCGCACAGCCCATGGTGTGCCGGTAATCTCCCGGTATCGCTAAGGTTGCCTGCGGTGTCCAACTCCCGTCCGGACCGCGCTGATAGACGTAGTTGGACTCTGCTCTGGTGGTGTAATCGTACGACGTTACAATCGCCGTGTCGCCCTGCATCGCAACGGGCATGACATTATGATCTTCGCCGTCGCTTAGCGTTGCCCGCTCTTGCCAACCCGTTTGATCGGCCTCATAGATGTAGGTACTCCCAATACGCGGACTATAGCGCAAGTCTGAAACCATGACCGCGGCGCCCGAGACTTGAACCACGTTACCGAAGCTGGTGTCCCCTGCCGGGTCGGACTTGCTGAGCTTGGCCTGTTGCGTCCAGGAGCGATCGCCATCGCGATGGAAGATGAAGGCCGAACTGGGGATTTGAGTGTGGATGTAGTCGTACAATGCTCCCACCACCGCGGTATCGCCAGATAGGGCCACGGCCCTGCCGTAGTAATTACTCGCGGGATCCGTGGGAACGAGCCTGATCGGTTGCGACCAGGTGCCATTGTCCAGTCGCTCAAACACGTACGCGCTTCCCGAAAGATCGCCCACGATGAAGCGATTGCCGGAACTCGCCAATGACCATCCGAACGCCGTGGTTCCAGGGATAGTGATCTTCGTTTGCCTGAACCCGGGAGGTGCCCCCTCGACACGATTCACCGCAAAGAGCATGAGGAAAATCGCCGTGACAACATGGATCAACCGGATGCTCATGGGACCCTCCCGCTGGATCAGAAACCGAGAAACCCGACCAGAGATACCGACGCTCAGCGATGGCGGTACACCACGATGACGGGTACGGTACCACACCCCGACGCCTTAGTCAACCAGCCACCACGCAAATGGACCGGCGTCGACGTGTGGTTGCTACTACCCTACTACAGTGGGAGAAGCCACGACGTCGTCGCCGGCGTCTAGCCCAGGGCGTGTCAAGACTCAGGGTGCGTGCGGGCGCGCACACTGCTGGGCTACCGCGATCTCGTTCCCGCATCCGCGTCTATCCGCGTCCCTCCGTGGTTTCCTCCCGGCCCAACCAGAACGTCTCCACCGGCTCGACGCACTTCTCGCCCTCGTGCGCCGGGCTGTTGACGTAGGGGCTGACCGGATACGCGGCCATCTCGTCGCCCGCGTACGGCCGCAGCAGCGGGGCCAGACGGCCGGGGTCTGCCACCGCCGAATCGAGCCACGCTTCGTAGGCGTCGGGCGGGAGGATCACGGGCATCCGGTCGTGCAGCGGGGCGATCAACGAGTTGGCCTCGGTGGTCAGGATCGTGCACGTCTCCAACGGGCCCTCGGCCGCCCCCTCCCACGATTCCCACAGCCCGGCGAAGCCGAACGGCCGATCGTCCCGCAGGTGGATGAAGTAGGGCTGCTTCGCCTTGCCCTGCCGCCGCCACTCGTAAAACCCGTCGGCCACCACCAGGCATCGCCGCCGCCGCATCGACGCGCGGAAAGCCGGCTTGGCAGCCGCGGTCTCCGCCCGGGCGTTGATCAACCGCGCTCCGATGGCCGGGTCCTTGGCCCAGCCGGGGATCAGCCCCCAGCGCAAGGCGACGCACTCCCGGTGGGGCGCCATCCGCACGACGGGCGCCGGCTGCGTCGGCGCGATATTGAACCGCGGCGTGAACGGCGGCATCGCAAACACCGCGAACTGTTCGGCCACCACGCTGGCCGGGGCACGCAACGTGAAGCGTCCGCACATGACAACCTCCCTTGACACAACCGCGGGCATGACCGAAGATCGAACCTGCCGCGACCCCATTGTAGCGTCACCTTTTGCTCCGCGAAAG
>JAFGCA010000383.1 GCA_016932895.1 Sedimentisphaerales bacterium
AGATCGGCAGCGCCGGCGGCACCGACAGCGCCAGCAGGACGCCGGTCACCACGGCGCTGAGGTCGCCGACGGAGTTCGGTTTCTTGCGGATCAGGTTGCAGACCCATTCGGTGGCGACGCACCATGCCACACACGTGGCGATCAGCAGCAGGGCGTGGCTGCGAAAGAGGTAGCCCGCCGCCGCCACGGCGGGCACGAGACCGACGGCCACGTCCAGCATGACGCGGCGCGTCGACAGGGGCTTGCTGATATGCGGGGCGAACGTAACGGTAATGTTCTCGGGCATCTATCTAATCCTCGGTGTCCCGTCCTTCACATCCCGGCTCGATTAGCCGGGCATTCTCTTCTTCTGGCGGGCGAGAAAGATCTTGCCCGTTTTGATGTAGCCGGTCAACTCAATGTTGGCGGGACAGACGTAACTGCAGCAGCCGCACTCGATGCAGGCGCTAATGTAGTAGCGCTCGGCCACATCCAGCAGGGTGTTCTTCACCGCGTGGGCGATTTTCGTTGGGTTCAGATTCTCCGGGCACACCTCCAGGCATCGGCCGCACCGGATGCACGCGGTCTGCTGCCGCTCGTACTTGGCTTTGCCGATCTGCTCTTTGGTCAGCACGGTCACGGCGCCGCCGGCCTTGGTGATCGGAGTGTTCAGGTCGGCGATCGCCAGGCCCATCATGGGACCGCCCAGGAGGACTTTGGCGGCCTCTGTCGTGATGCCGCCGCAATGATCGATCAGCGTCGCCACCGGCGTCCCGACCGGTACGTAATAGTTGCCGCGACGTGTGACTCCTTCCCCGGTCACGGTGACCACGCGGTGCGTGAGCGGGCGGTTGTCCACGACCGCTTCGGCTACGGCCGCCGCCGTGGCGACGTTGCTGACCACCACGCCGATATTCGGAGGAATGGCTCCGGTCGGCACCGTCTTGCCCAGTGCCGCTTTGATGAGCTGCCGCTCACCTCCCTGCGGGTATTTCGTCTTGACCGGCACCACGTTGATCTTCTCGGTCAATCCCAACGCCTTCAGCGACGCGCCGATCTTCTCAATGGCCTTGGGTTTGTTGTCTTCAATCGCGATGAATACGTCCGAGGCGCCGCAGGCTCTCTGGATCAGTTGGATGCCCGTGATGACCTGGTCCGTCCATTCGAGCATGACGCGATAATCGCACGTGATGTACGGCTCGCACTCGCAGGCGTTGATGAGCAGGGTTTCCTTGGGATTCTTGGGATCGGGCTGAATCTTGATGCTCGTGGGAAACCCGGCGCCGCCCATGCCGACGATCCCGGCTTCGCGCACGGCCTCGCAGATCTGCTCGCCTTCGCAGGCGGCCGGATCAAAGTCATGCGGGCGGCGGAATGCAGGCTGCCTTGGCTGGGTCTCAGCGTCCGGCTCGATCACCACCGCCGGACTCCGGCCCAGAATCGGATGAGACTGAAGGGAGACCTCCTTGACCTTCCCGTCGACCGGGCTGTGGACCGGCGCGCACACGAAGGCGTGGCATTCCCCAATCACCTGGCCGGCCTCGACCGTATCGCCTTTCTGGACGGCAGGTTGGCACGGAGCCCCGATATGCTGGCTGAGGAATACCGCCAGTTGCGTCGCCAAGGGACCCGGTTGAATCTCCTGGTCTTCGGTCAGAGACTTGCTATCGGGGGGATGGACCCCTCCGGCAAAAGACAGACTTTCGTGGGCAGTTGTAGCCATGATGACCCGTCCGGATACTATGTGTTTCGATGAAGACGCTTGACGATCAGGCTTGCCACCAGCATGACGCTGACGGTGACCAACAGAGCCGACACAAAGGCTGCGGGCGTCTGGTATTTCCGCGCCACGGCGTTGGCCAGGAGCCGACCCGACACGCCAAGCGTGACCACAAATACGACAATGGGCAACAGGAATGCGACGACCACCCCCAGGGCGACCGAGGAGCCGCGGGATTGACCAAGCTGCTCGTACACCTTCTTGCAGTCGTGAGCCTGACTACAGTCTTCACAGAACTTTGAGTGTGCCACTGTTTCTGCTACCAAACGAAGAAAGCCGAAAGTATAATCGATGAACCTTTTTTTGCAATCCAAATCGCGTAATTTTGGGGTAATTACTATGCCGCGACGAGGTATCGCACTCGTGTGTTTGGCTTTTCTGAATTTCGCCGCAGGCTGTGCGGTCAATCCTGTTACGGGGCAAGAGGAACTGATGTTCTTTTCTCCGGAACAGGATGTGAAACTGGGTCGCAAATACGCCCCTGCGATCGAGAAGGCGCTGCAAGGCCGAATTCCGGACGAAACGCTCCAGAGTTACGTCCATCGGATCGGCCAGCGTATCGCGCGCGTGTGTCATCGGCCGGACTTGTCCTATCATTTTACGGCCGTCGACGAGCCGAGCGAAAACGCCATCGCCGTGCCTGGAGGGTACGTTTACATAACGCGAGGCCTTTTGGAGCGGCTGGAATCCGAGGCGCAACTGGCGGCCGTGCTCGCTCACGAGGTGGGTCATGTGGTTGCCCGCGACACCATGGCTGCCATGAGCCGCCAGTATGGCATGGCGGCGCTGGTCGCGGCCGCACAAGTCGGCGGGGCGCCGTCTGATGTGACCCGCGGGGCCAGTTTCATCACAGCAGTGCTGTCGTTGCAGTACAGCCGGGAGGATGAACGGGATGCCGACCTGACGGGCTTGTCGTACATGGTGCAAGCGGGGTACGATCCGGAGGGCATGGTTGAGACGATGCGAATTCTCCAGGATCTTCAGACGGTCCGGCCGGTCGAGTTCTTCTCCACGCACCCGAATCCGGAGAGTCGCCTCGCCTATCTTCAGGAGCGAATCGCCCGGCGCTACGCCACGCTGGGTACGCTCAAGGAGGGCCGAGGGGAATACGAAGCGGCGGTTCTGTCGAGGCTCGAGGAATATAAGCGGCCGGGACGTGCTCACGTGTCGGACCGGGCGACGGGCAAATGAAAAGCCCGCCGTATTGTGAATGGCGGGCTTGGGTGTATCACAACAAAAACACTGCGGCACGTTCGGGGCCGATTGCATGGATGGCGCCAATCCGTCCCGTAACGCAGCGCCCGCAGCGGCGCCGAGCCTGGCCCGCTGCGGAACCGTCGACGACGACTCTCTATTGATTCAGACGCGCCTTGCGGATGGCCTCGGTTTCACTGTGTTTGCATTCCGGGCAGCGGTCGGCGAAATCGTTCGGCACCGAGTTCTCGAAGAACACCTCACCGCACTTCTCGCACTTGTGGGCCTTCATGATGCCGTCTTTGCCGCATTTTTCGCAGGTCAGGAGAGGCGTCATCATCATGGGGGTCGGGTTGGCCCGGGCCTTTTCCTCCAGCTCCTCATAGTACCGCTTCTTGCCCATCTGGTACGATTGTTTGCACTGGCGGCACTTCACCCATATTTGCTCGGTCTCGTCGATGCTTGCGGTGCCGCCGGCGCCCCCGCCCCGGGTCTTGACGAACACGAGGACCGCCACAAGGATGCAAACGGCAATGACCACGGCGTAGATTGTGTTTTTCATAGCTCGGACCTCCCTAATTCAGTCGGACATTCGATGACGCAATGGACCCGGTCTCTGAGAAGAGACCCCGTTTCACTTTGAGACCTCACGGGGAAACCATACCGTACCCGGCGTTTCATGTCAAATGGTAGTCGCGGTGCCCGAGGGGTTTCGCCCCAGGCGCAGGATTCGGGCCGGTTCCTCGGGAAAACCGGTACGGGCCGACAGGTAGGCCGCTTCCAACACGGCCATGTTGGCCAGATTCTCGGCGCCGGTGGCGATCAATCCGCATTCCTCCGGCGTCGTGACGCTGTGCGCGAAGCTGGACAGGAGCCGCTGCATGACCAGCGGTTCCTCTTCGTCATAGTTCCACTCCTGGTTGTCCTGCTCGGTGCCGGTCTGAAGTGTGACGTGGTTCTCCGTCACCGTCAGCAGGGCATCTCGTCCGTACAGACGCAGGGTCGTCTCGTGGGGCTTGATCTCGTTTCGCCGGGTGGCCACGACGTTGCCGACCAGGGCGTCGGTGAACTTCATCGAGACCACCGAGGTGTCCTCCGTGAGATAGAGCCGTTGTTTCTTGTCGGGGGCCTGGTTGCTGTTCAGGGCGTAGACCTGCTGAGGCAGCGCGAAGTTCCAGAGGATTTGATCAACGATCTGGTAGCAATCGTGCATGAGGACGCCTCCGCCGGCCAGCTTGGGGTCACTCCACCAGGCGGGCCGGCCGCCTCCGTCGGCGCGGCAAAACGCGGTGACCAGGAAGATATGCTCGATGTGGTTCTGGTGGATCAACTCGTGGGCCGTGATATAGCTGGATCGAAACCGGGCCGGATTGGCGATGGCGAATTGTACCTTTGCGGTCTCGGCCATCTGCACGTATTCCAGGGTCTCCTCGAAGTTGCGAGCCGGGGGGGCCAGCTTGAGAATGTGGGATTTTCGCTTCAGGGCCGTTTTGAGATGGTCTTCGCACGCATGAATATCGGCGGCGACCAGCAGGCAGTCGAACTGGTTCTGCACGATGAGCTGGCGGTAATCGGTGTACGCCTGGCAGGCGTGCTGCGCGGCCGCTTTTTCGGCCCGCTGCGGGTCCTGGTCGGCCACCGCCTGAATGTGAAAACAGTCAAGGTGGGCCGCCGCCTCAAGCAGCAGCCGCCCGCGATCGTTAAGACCGAGAACTGCGGTGGAAAGACAATCCTTCATTTCGTGTGAATACGCCTGTATTGACGTGTTTGTTGGCCGATGGTCTGATGAGTACGCTTGATGCCGTGAAACAACCGACTTTGTCCCCGTTACTGCGAGCTTGCCCTGTTTGTGGCCGACCGGTGGCCACCGCGCTGCCGCAGGACCCTTGCCGCCGGCCTGATTTTCCCCATTCTGCCTGTATCTTCGGCCCGGGCGCCTGCCCCGGCTCCGGCGTTTCCTGTTTCTTGTTTCCGGTCAATCGCGGCCGCCGGTCTTCGGCGGTATGATGAAGTGTTCGGGCACCGGGAACTGCGAGCACAGCAAGAGCACTTCTTTGCCGACCTGCTCGATGACCGAGTCTTTGTCGATGTTCTCGGTCACTTTGTGGATGAAGGCCGCAATCTGTTCGACCTCCGGCTCTCTCATGCCCCGCGTGGTGATGGCCGGCGTTCCCAGCCGCAGGCCACTGGGATTGAAGGGCGGCGCCGGATCGCCCGGGACCGTGTTGTAGTTCGTGACAATGCGGGCCCGATCGAGCGCCTTGGCCAGCTTCTTGCCCGGGATGTTCTTGTTTCTCAGATCGATGAGGATCAGATGATTATCGGTCCCGCCGGAGACGAGCCTGAATCCGTATTCGAGCAGCTTCTCGGCCAGGGCTTTGGCATTCTTGACGATTTGCTGGGCGTACGCGACGAACTCCGGGGTGTCGGCCTCGGCCATGGCCACGGCGATGGCCGTCAGCGTGTGCATGTGCGGGCCGCCCTGAAGTCCGGGAAAGACCGCGCGGTCCACCTTGTCGGCGTGCTCGGCCTTGCACAGCAGCATGCCCCCGCGCGGACCCCGCAGGGTCTTGTGCGATGTGGTCGATACGATGTCGGCGTACGGCACGGGGCTCTTGTGTATCCCGGCGACGACCAGACCGGCGAT
>JAFGCA010000384.1 GCA_016932895.1 Sedimentisphaerales bacterium
TCCGCAACGGTAGGCAGCGGTTCCCTTCGGCTCGCCGTGGGTGCGGCCGGCTGGCCGGCGGCCGATGCATATCGGTTGGTCTCGGGTGGTGCCGGCGCGCGGGCCTCGGTCTCTCGGGAGGTGCGCGTCGAGGTGGAGCCGCCCAGCGCCCGGAACCGGCTCAGATTCGTCGTTGCCGGGCGAAGCGGGCTGTTGGCTGGTGCCGCCGGCGCGGGGGCTTCGCCGCCGCCCAGCGAGCGGAACGTTCCCAGATTCCGTCTCACCGGCCCGTTGCTCCGCAGCTCGGTGAAACCCTGTGAACTGGATTGTCTCGTCGTCGCACCGGCCCCTGAAGGTCGCGCGCTGTTGAGAAGGGTGTTCGCACCGCCGGTCGTATTGAGCCTGTTGGCGATACTCTCCATGTAGCCGTTCGGGTTCATCGGATCGATCAACCCTCCGGAGAAACGACTTCCGCCGGTGTACTGGCTTCTGTTTCTCTCCTTCGCGGTGCTGGTCCGGCCCGAGTCGTTCGACTCCCCGGCCAGGCAGAAGCTCGCGATGCACGCGCAAAGCACCAGGCCGGCGACTCCCTTGCCAAGAGACACGCCGTGCTGATGTGCCTGCCGCCTTCGCCGGGCTCCGGCTCCGCCAACGGCGCCAAGTCCCTCGCGGGACCAGTCGTCGGAACGGGAGTTACCCTTTGGGTAGGTACCGCTCATTTTCATCACCCCCTGTAAACGTATGTCGATTCGACAAATCCCCCCCTGGGGTCGAGCCAACGTTCTCCTCCGAGCGTCAGGATCGTCGGTGCCGCACACCGCGCGTCACGCTACGGGCGGCCCTGCGAATCCCTCGGCTCCGTCTTCCCAAAATACAATATCTGCGCACCAGAATACGCCTTCGTTGCAATCCATCCGTGGGAGGCTACTGCTGTAGACCGGAGATGCTCCTGCATTCCTCAAATTATGTCCGTATTATACCGGATCGGGGCATGGACGTCAAGTGGTAAGGTCCGGCCGGGGGCGGCCGGGCCGAGGTGGGGGCCCTGGAATCGCCTTTTTGGGCTGATTCCGGGGCCATAGGCCGGCGGGACGCCCTATAACCCCGGTAAGAAAATGGCCATTTCCTTCCCGCGCGGTGCGTCTTGCGGTCTTCTCGCGCCTGGGGCCCGCCGTGGGCGGGCGGGCACTGCCGTCTCGGTCGCGCCGGGCGCCGATCCGGATCGCACGGCCGTCAAACTCTTTTGCCGGCGGCAGCGTACCGCTACAATGGGCAGGGGCCCGGAAAAGACGCGCGCCCGTTTGGACGACAAGGAACCTGTGACCCAAGACCGTGACAAAGAGAGGCGGGAGCGAATCCGCCGGCAGATCAAAGATCTTCCGACCGGGCCCGGACTGTATTTCATGAAGGCCGACGACGACCTCGTTCTCTATATCGGCAAGGCCAAGAACCTGCGTTGCCGGGTGGCCAGTTACTTCCAGCCGGCCAGCGATCTGGAGACGTCCCGGGGGCCGCGCATCGCCGAGATGGCCGCCCGGGTCGAGACAGTGGATTATCTGGAAGCGGAAACGGAAGTGGACGCCATGCTGAAAGAGGCCCGCCTGATCAAGGACATCCGGCCTCCCTACAACGCCGACCTGACCGACGACAAGACGTTTCCCTATCTCGAGATCACCACCCGCGAGGATTTCCCGGGCGTCTACATCACGCGCCAGCCGCGCAGCAGCGGGACCCGCCTTTTCGGACCGTTTGCCAACGTCAAGGACCTGCGGGCCGTCCTGGTAGAGCTGCAGAAGATCTTTCGCTTTCGCACCTGCAACCTGACGATCGAGGCAAGCGACCCGAAACGCCGGTTCTTTCGGCCGTGCCTGCTCTATAGTATCAAGCAGTGCACCGCGCCGTGTGCGGCCCGCATCGAGAAGGACGAGTACAAGAAGACTGTTCGGGATTTCATCCGCTTTCTGCGCTCCAAACGTTCCACCGTCCTGCGCTGGCTGCGGCGCCAGATGGACGAGGCGTCGGAGAAGCTGGAATTCGAGAGGGCCGCAATGTTTCGCGACCGGATTCGCTTGATTGAGGGACTCGACGCGCGCGGAACCCCGGAAGAGCACGTGCAGCCGGAAGTGTTTGCCGCCGACCCCACCGAGGCCCTCGTCAAGCTGCGTGACATTCTGGACGTCCCCGACCCGGTCCGCATCATCGAGGGCATGGACATTGCGAATATCAGCGGGGCCGAGGCCGTCGGCTCGCTGGTCAAGTTCATCGACGGGCGCCCCTTCAAGAGCGGGTATCGCCGCTTCAAGATCAAGACGGTCACGGGCATCGACGACTATGCGATGATCGCCGAGGTGGTCCGGCGGCGGTACAAGTACGCCCTGCGCGGCGAGGAGCTTTGGCCCGACCTGATCCTCATCGACGGCGGGCTCGGCCACCTCAGGGCCGCCGAAGCGGCGCTGCGCGAGATGATCGCCGGGGTGTCGGCCGAGCCCGGGGCACGCCTGGAGATGCCGCACAGCAAGATCGCCTCCATCGCCAAGCGCGAAGAGGACATCTACCTGCAAGGCAGCCGGCGGCCGTTGAAGCTGCCGGCCCATTCTCCCGTCCGAAAGCTCCTGCAATACGTGCGCGACGAGGCCCATCGCTTCGCCCAGCACTACCACCACATCCTCCGTTCCAAGAAAATGTTCAACGAGGACCCGTAGCTCGGAGTTCCGACCTGGCCATCGGCGCTGCCGCACTGCGGTAGTAGCACATTTCGTACCTTCGGCGACCATGCGAGAGGAGATTGCTTCGTCGCTATGCTCCTCGCAATGACACGTGCGAGTCCTGCATGTCATTGCGAGCAGAGCGAAGCAATCTATGGTCGCACGATTTGTAAACCGCAGCGGCTGTGCCCTCCACACCGTGGGGGTTCCGCACGCGTACCGCAACCGCGCGGGAAGGTCCGAATTCCCGGGCGGTCCCTGCGGTGTTATGGGGCCTCACATCAGGGCGATGGCTCTTTTGAAGCCTCCGCGTGCTCGAAATCACCACCGTTCCGCTCCGCCGCCGGAAGGTTAAACCCGCCGGTCCTTTTGGTCGATACCGCCCGTAGACATGGCCTCGCTGGCCGCTGCGGTGGTCCGCCGCCCAAAGGCAGCAGGGACACCGCCAATCGTACACTGAGTGAGGATGGGTTTTTAACCGAATTGGCCCCTGATGGCTGGAGCCGCGAGGCTCTCGGCTGGGCGGGAGGGTACCATCGCTTTCGACGCAACTCTGAAGGATTACCTCAAAGAGATCGACGAGGCATCGCTGCTGACGAGCCAGGAGGAATACGAGCTGGGCAAACAGATCGTGGAGGACAACGATCCGTGGGCCCGCGAGCTTCTGGTCCGCAGCAACCTGCGTCTTGTCGTCAATATCGCCAAGAAATTCACCGGGCGGGGGATGAGCCTGGGCGACCTGATCGAGGAGGGCAATCTCGGTCTGATCAAGGCGGTCGATTACTTCGACCCGGAGCGCGGGACGCGCTTCAGCACGTATGCGGCGTGGTGGATCAAGCAGAGCATCAAGCGGGCTCTCCTGGAGAACGTCCAGCCGGTCCACGTGCCGACGTACATGGTCGCCCTGATCAACCAGTGGCGCCATACCGCCGCCGAGGCGGAAGGCCGCCTCGGCCGCAAGCTGGCGGCCGCCGAGATGGCCGAGCTGATGCAACTGCCCCTGCGCAAGGCCAAGGTCGTTCATCGCATCGTCGAGGTGCTCAGCAGCGCCGGCGAAAGTCTGGGAGCCGACGACCAGGACGACAACCAGGTCCTCGAAGCGACGCTGGAAGATGAAAGTGCCGGACGGCCCGAGGATCCGCTGGTCGAGAGCGAAGAGACCGCCAAGGCCCTGCGTCTGCTCGATGAGATCGACCCGCGGGAGGCCGAGGTGCTCCGCCGGCATTACGGTATTGGGGGACGTCCGCCGATGAGCCTGAAGGAAATCGGCAAGGACCTGGGACTCACGCGCGAGCGCATTCGGCAGATTCGACGCGATGCCCTGACGAAACTCTACGACTACATGGAGGGCGTATAAAGGGCGATTATCCGCTTCGGACCCTTGCATTCGGGCGCGGATTGACCGACAATGGCCCCTGTGGTAGAGAACGGTTTTGCATTGCGGCTCGATTGACCAAGGAAGGAACGCCGATGACCACTGAGGGCACTGACCTGGCGCGGTACATCCGTGACATCCCCGACTGGCCCAAGCCGGGAATTCTGTTTCGTGACATTACTCCTCTGCTGGCCGACCCGGCGGCCTTTCCGGCGGCGGTCGACGCGCTGGGCCGGCCTTTCCGCGACGCCGGCATCGAGTACGTGGTGGCGGTCGAAGCGCGGGGATTCATATTTGGTGCGGCCGTGGCCGCCCAGCTCGGCGCCGGTTTTGTCCCCATCCGCAAGAAGGGCAAGCTGCCCCGCGCCACCGAGAGCGCCAGCTACGAGCTGGAATACGGAATCGATCTGATCGAGATGCATCGCGACGGCGTGCCGGCCGGCGCCA
>JAFGCA010000385.1 GCA_016932895.1 Sedimentisphaerales bacterium
CTGCGCCGGCAGAATAGAGACAAGGGTTTCCCGTACTTGCGTCTGCAGGATTTCGTTTGCGTGTGTATCCGGCCGGGCCACGCGAACCTCGCCCGTGGGAGCTGCGCTCATCGCCTCATTTGCCGCAGCCTTTCCGATTCTCTCGCCCAGCAGAATCGCCACTGTCGGGCGTAGAAGTTCCCGGGCCACCTCCCGCGGCACGTCCGCACAGGCGCCCAATACATACAGCCGCTCCCTCCCCGCCGGCCGACATGAGTTCAGATCGATCCTCTCCACGCCCGACCAATCCCCGGTCAAGGGCTTGTGGGCTCTAATGTGATCGCCAGGCACCTGGAAGAGCATTTCGGAGGCATCGAGCTGGCCCGGCTGCCAGGTCCGATCTCTCGCGATCTGCTCGGCTTGCGCAAACGACGCAAAAGAACCGTCCGGCATCTCAATGTCGAGCGCATATTCGCAGGCGTCTACAGGATGACCGTTGCTGATGACCGGGGCAGGCATCTTTGTGACCGACGCAGCGTCATGGCTGGGCATTTCGCCGCCGACAACGATTCGCGTGAAACGATATCGGCCGGCGGGATAGGGCGCGGCCTGGGCGCCTGCGATGCGTGCGACGGCGGCGCGGGGCGTAGCATCGATGATGGCGCCGGCCTTGACGGCCTGGCGGCCGGTGCGATTCGCCATCACGATGCCGGCCGGTTTGCCTTGGGCGTCGTGCAAAACGTTCGTCACGTAGCAGCCGTACAGAAAGCTGACATTGGCGTCGAGCAAGGCTTCATCAAGCACTCGCTTGACGTGCAGCGGAGTCGGCGGAGTGCGGCCGGACGCCTGGACACGATCTTCCGACTGGGTCGATGTATCGAAGAGTCTCCGGGCGAGCGGGGAGAGAAGAGCGTCGTCGGGATCAAGCCAGAAACGATACGTAGAACAGATGTCCTCGCCCAGGAAAGTCCTCGGGGCGGCAAGAAAAACGGTCGCACCGCTCCTGGCCGCCTCCACCGCGGCCGCCACCGCACCGGAGCTCCCCCCCACCACCACAACATCGACATCAAACGCGACGGGGATATTTCTCGCGGATTCTCTGACGGCTCTTTCGGCGGCGGCTAACGAATGGCAAGCGATCAGGCAGACCATTGCGGCAACAACAATCGACACTCTTGCTCGTATCATCGGTTTGGCTCTTCTCCTGACACAGCAGCGTGTCCGTATCAACAAATCCGCGGCAGTTCTTCGCCGTACGGAACGTCGAGGATGCGTTCGCCGGCAATGGGCGTCTTGATCCGCACCAGACCCGCACGGTCGTCGGCACGGCCGATGATGGCGGCGTCGCGGCCCAACGGGTGCGCGCGCAGCTCAGCCACGACCGCATCGGCGACATCGGGAGCAACGACGAATACCATCTTGCCTTCATTGGCGACCGTTAACGGATCGATCCCCAGCAATTCGCACGCCCCGCGCACTTCCGGCTTGATCGGAATCGCCTCTTCCGTCATGACGAATCCTGCCCTGACGGCCAGCTCGTTCATGCAGGCCGCCAGGCCGCCACGCGTCGGGTCTTTCATGCAGCGGATGGCGCCGCCGGCGCGATGGAGCACGCGCGCAACCATATCCGCCAGCGGGGCGACATCGCTTCGCACCGAAGAGACAATGTCGAGCCCTTCCCGAACGCTCATGACGGCCACGCCGTGGTCGCCGACGGTTCCGTTGAGAATCACCATGTCGCCCGGCTGTATGTTTCGAGCGCCGAAGGACAATCCGACGGGCAAGAGGCCGATGCCGCTGGTCGTGAGGAACAACTCCTGGCCTCGGGTGCGTTCGATGACCTTGGTGTCGCCGGTCACCACGCGAACGCCGGCCTCTCGGCCCGCGGCGGCGACGGACTGCATCACGCGCCGCAGCTCGTCGAGCCCGAAGCCCTCCTCGACGATCACGGCCAGAGACAACGCCAACGGACTGGCTCCCGCCGCCGCCAGGTCGTTCACCGTTCCGCACACGGCGATCCTGCCGATATCCCCGCCCGGGAAAAACAACGGACGCACCACGAAGCTGTCCGTCGTAAACGCCAGCCTGGGGCGCTGGGCACTCACCTCGGCGCTGTCAGTCATCTCCTGGAGCTCGGCGTTCTCCAGGGCGGGCATGATCTCCTCGCGGAGCAACTCCTGCATGAGAAGCCCGCCGCCGCCGTGCGCCAGCCTGATCGTCCTGTCCGTCATGTCTGCACCCTTCGATACCGATAATACGCTCTGCACGCCCCCTCGCGGCTGACCATGCACGCCCCCACCGGGCGAGCCGGCGTGCACGCCTTGGAGAAAAGGGCACACTCATGCGGCTGCAATATGCCCTTAATCACCTGGCCGCATTGGCAGCCGGGCGGCACGACGTCGATGGGATCGGGCAAGCTGAAGCGCACGCGAGCGTCGAACTGCCCATAGGATTCCCGCAACTCGAGTCCGCTGGCGTCGATCGTCCCCAGGCCTCGCCACATGCTCGACACCGGGCGGAACATCTTGCTGATCAGCTCCTTTGCCTGCACGTTGCCTTCAGGCGTGATCCGGGAGAGATATATATTCTCCACCGCCGGCCGATCCGCGACGAGCTGGGTGAGGATGCGCACCATGCCCATCAACATCTGCACTCCGTCAAAGCCGGTGATAACGCACGGACGACGATACTGCTGGGCAACGGGCCGATACGCGTCGCTGCCGAGAATGACCGAGACATGGCCCGGGGCGAGGAAGCCGTCGATCGCGAGCGACTCATCTTCGAGCAGGGCCTGGAGCGCCGGCGGA
>JAFGCA010000386.1 GCA_016932895.1 Sedimentisphaerales bacterium
GTCTCGATGTTGAGCGATACGGCGCTGGCGAGCGAGACGGCCTCTGCGATCGCCGCGTCGCTGGCGCCGGGAATCACCTTCAGATGAATGTAGCCTTTGAACCGATGGCGCCTGCGCAGGAGGCGGGCGGTGGCGGTGAGCCGGTCCATGGTGGCGTCGGGCGAGCCGACGACGCCGGAACTGAGGAACAGGCCGAACACCTTCTTTCGGTCGTAGTAATCCAGAAACGCCCGGACGGTCTCTTCGGGGCCGAGCGTACAGCGCCGCACGTCCTGCTGTTGGCGCAGCGGACAGTATTTGCAGTCGTTGGCGCAGACGTTGGAGACCAGGGTTTTGAACAGGACGCTCTTGCCGCCGTTGGGCAGGGCGACGGGATAGACCCAGCGTCCGTCGCTGCCGCGGCGGCGTCCTTCGTCGCGACTCGTGCCGCACGCGCAGGCCAGGTCGTACCGGGCGTCCTCGCTGAGGATTTCCAGCTTGCGCTGCGTGTCCGGCTTGGAAATGATCCCCACCACGGTCGTACCAATCCTTTGCACCATTCGGCTGGCAGCGTCAGGCGAAGCCTGGCGATGGCCTTTCTGCCGAGATCCTCGGCCCTGGCGATGCCGCCACATCATGAATCCTTACAACAACAGGCCATTGTAGAGACAATCGCCTCCGACGAAAAGACTATAAGGCACGCATTTGGACAAAATACCCGGATGCCGCGAAAGCGTGCGGCCCAGAACTGCGTTCAAAGGCCGGGTGTACTCAACCGGGGCAACGAAACGACCGGCGTACGTTCTGCAGAGATTTGAGAATGAGGACAACGCTCACCACAAGAGCCATACTGACGATCCTGCTGGTCGTCTTTCACGGCGACGGGGCCCGCTCGGCGATGGACCAGGGGCAAATCGCCGACTCGCGCGAAGTGGGCTCGGCCGGCGTCGTCGACCGGCGGCCCGTAATCACTTCTGGTTGCTTTGGAACGGGTGGGACTTTTCCTGGGTTGTCTATGCGACGGTTTGCGCGGCACCGGTCGGCTCGGGTCCGCCGGTTGCCGGGCCGGCGGCTTCCTTGAGGGCCTTGCGGGCCAGTCTCGTGACGAATACGGTGACCACGATGGTCGCGGCCATGCCGAACCAGAAGAAGATGCGCCGGCCCGGCCCTTGTTGCACCTGGCCGGCCGCCAGTTCGGCCAGCGACCGCAAGCCGGCCCCGAAGTAGACGTACATCACCGTGCCCGGCAGCATGCCGATCCAGGAACCCAGAGCGTATTTCCAGAACGAAATCTTCGTCAGGCCGAACGCGTAGTTGAGCAGGTTGAAGGGAAAGACGGGACTCAGACGCGTCAGCAGGACAATCTTGAGCCCTTGCCGGCCCACCGCGTTGTCGAAGGCGGAGAACTTCTCGTTTGTGGCCACCTTGCCCGAGATCCAGTCCCGGGCGACGGTCCGACCGACGAAGAAGGCCGCACAGGCCCCCAGCGTGCTGCCCACCGAGACCGTGATCGTGCCGGTAACGACGCCGAACAACAGACCCGCCCCCAGCGTCAGGACCGAGCCGGGCAGAAAGAGGATGCACGCCACGATGTAGAACGCCACCACGACCACGGGCGCCAGGGCCCCCAGTCCCTGCGTCCATTCAAGGGCTCGGATGAGCCAATCCTTCACAGGCAGCAGAAACGCTGCGGCGGTGAGCGCGAAAACGACGAATCCCAGGACAACCAGTCTGACGTTCCTGCTCATTGGGGCACCACTTCTAACGTCTCTTCTTTGGGGCGATCTTGCAGGCCACCAGAACCGCCGAGCCGGCCCCGATCGCGATCACGTCATAATCGTACGCACGGTCCCACCGCTTGTGTCTCTTTCAGCCGGTCCATCCGCATCGGCGTGCGAATGCGAATGTCGTGGAGTCGCGAAAGTCTGTTGCGGCGTTTCGCCAGAGCAAGTTTTCCAGGTCCGACCACGTATCGACGTCATGCCATTGAGGCAGGACGCAGGTGCGCCGCCGGTGACGCTGCAGGACGTTCATCGTTTGGCGAAACACGTTCTCCGTGCTCCATGGGATATCCTCAAACACCGCGGGCAGGAAGCCCTGCGCGGTGAAGCCAATCAGGTAATAGCCGCCGTCGCTGCTCGGCCCGATGACCGCCTCGTGCGTCTCGAGCGCGAGAAAGGCCCGCTCGAACAGACCGAGCGGCAAATCCGGGCTGTCCGAGCCGATCAGCAGCGCTCGGGAGAAGCCTTCGTCGAACGCCTCCCGAAAGGCGCAGGCCATCCGCTGTCCGAGGTCGTCGCCCCGTTGGGGGCGGTAGACGAGATGTTCGCCCAGCCAGTCGGCACAGGCCCCTTCGTCCTCGGACGGGTGGAAGCAGCACACGAGAGGCACGTCGAGCGTCTCCAGCGTGCGGAGAAGATCGCGCCCAAAGCACTGGTACAACTCTGCGGCTCGCTCGTCGCCGATGCGTGTGGCCAGACGCGTCTTGACCGCCCCGTTGGCAGGGGCTTTCACAAAAAACAGGATGCATTGGCTGCTCTGCATCTTCTTCTATCACTCAATGCACGTGATCCAGTGCCCGGTCCAGGTTGTAGGCGGCGCTGATCAATGCGATATGCGTAAAGGCCTGCGGGAAATTGCCCAGGGCTTCGCCGCAGGGGCCGATTTGTTCGGCGAACAAGCCCAGGTGATTGCAGTGCCCCAGCATGCGCTCGAACATGAGTCGGGCCTCGTCGAGTCGTCTGCGATCCAGACGCCCGGCCCGCGTCTCCGTGTCGGGCGAGATAGCGAAGCGGCCGCCTTTTTGCTCGTCGAGAAGGGCGGCGAAAACGCTGGGCGAGTCAAAATGGGGAAAGCATAGCCAGTCGATGAAGCCGTCCTTGCCCACCAGGGCGGCGGTCCGGGTATCTCCGATCAAGCCGTAGTCTTCGATTGGCTGATACACGCGCACAGCTCCTTGCATCGTTGCGGCCGGCCGCAGTGGTCCGCAAGCCTGTACGGCCCGCCCACGCTGCCGGTTTGATGAAATTCCGGATAATACGAGGGAATAGTGCGGTTTTTGCGTCCGGCGCCCGCTCCCGGGTTTCGTAGTGCGACTCAGTGGCGAAGGGATTGTGACTGTGTACGCCGAATCTCCTTCTGGGGTTTGTACAATTTGATCAGCGTTTCGGGCCTGACGCCGAGATAATAGCAGAGCATGAGCATCTGGTTTCTCAGGGTGGTGTAAAGGGCCCCCTCCGCCTCCCAGCGGCGTGGCGAGGTGAGCACTTTGTCGCGAAAGATGTGGATCTTCCGGTTGCTGCGTTTGATGCGGCGCATGAGATCGACGTCCTCCATGATGGGCATCTCCGCGAAACCGCCGAGACCCTCGAAAAAGGTGCGGTCGATGAAGATCGCCTGGTCGCCATAGGGGATGCGGCTGATGCGCGAGCGAACGCTCGCCCGAAAGGCGATGTGACGCAGAATCCACCGGTCCGAGTCGATGCCTAAATCGAACGCGCCTGCGACGCAGGTGCCGGCGGCCATCACGGAGCTGATCTTCTCCAGCGCGCTATCCGGCAATCGCGTGTCGGCGTGCAGGAACAGCAATATCTCTCCGTGGGCGACGGACGCGCCGGCGTTCATCTGCCGGGCTCGGCCCCTGGCGCCGGTCAGGCGGATCACCTCGGCGTCGCGAATCAGGGCGACGGTCCCGCCGTGAGGATCTCCGTCCACGACGATGATCTCGCGCCGGCCCCGGAGACCCTGCCCGCGCAGGTGGTCCAGACACGCGTTGATCTGTTCCTGCTCGTCGAGGACGGGAACGATCACCGAGAGCCTGCACTCATTTGGTTTTGCCGGAGGTGACGGCATCGGCTCTCTCCTCGTCTTGGGCGGCCCCGGGATGGCTCGGCGCCGAGCGGCGGTCTTCGTAGAGCGGGCAGGCCTTGTGGATGCACTCGCGGTTTTTCGCATATTGCAGGCAGGCCAGGCCCTTGTCGGCCCGTAGCGCAACGCCCAGATATTTCTCGCTCAGCCGTGCCGCCTCGGTCAGAGCGATCCAGCAGTCGCGCTGGCAGCAACGTGGCGCCTTGTATCGGGCGATCGCCTGGAGGACCTCGGCCGTAAGCTGCTGCACCATCTGTCTTTCGGTCGCCTTGTAGGGATCGCAGCGCAGGATGATCGAGAACGCGATGCCCACGCCCACGGCCCCGCCGCACACGCCGAAAAAGGCGCAGCCGCCTCCGGCTATCGCTGCCCCGCGCTCCATACCCGTGCGAATCTCTTCGGCGCCCGGCTTGCCCGTCGTGTTGTGGTAAGCCGTCAGGATGATCGCGGGAACCATGGAATGATGTTCGGGGCCGTGCATCGGAAAGGCGGGATGGTTGCGAATCTTCTCCATCAGCGCGACCATGTCCGTCTCTTGCGAGCCCAGGCATACTTCCTCGATGATCGACAGCGCATCGTGGGCGTGGCATTTGTCGCAGACGAAATGGCCGGCTTCGCAAAGGACGTTGCCGTACATCTCTCGGCCGCAGTAGTAGCACTTGAGCTTGCGGTTCGCTTGGCTGTAGACCAACTCGGCCCCGCAGACCATGCAGCCGGTGATGTGCTTGGCCGCCGGGCGCGGGGGCTCCGCCTGGCCCGCAGGCAGGATCAGGCAATCGCAGGTGACTTGCTGGTCGAGGTTCGTCACGTTGCCGTTCTCGTCCAGGACGAAGACCGAGTCATCGAAGGGATACGCCTCGGACAGCTCGACGTCGGCAGCCACTCCCCGGCGCAGGAGCCGGCCGTCCTGCGTCTGGACCGCCGCGAACGGCCCCCGGTAGAGCAGTCGGTGCGTCTTCTTCGCCGGCAGTTTGGCGGCGCTGTACGTGATGGAGTAGAACCGGTAGCCCGCGACCGTTCGGTACAGGAACCGCTTGACGACTCGCGCCGCCTCGAAGCCGACGTCGTGCAGCAGGGCGAACAGCTCCTCTTGCCTGAACGCGCCGCCGATGCATTCGCCGCGCAGCTTCTGGCTGTACTTGATATCGAGCGGGATGTCGTCCTCGCAACAGATATCGGAAATCACGGCCCGCCCGCCCGGCTTGAGCATCCGGAACACTTCCGCAAACGTCTTGCGCTTGTCGGGCGAGAGGTTCACCACGCAGTTGGAGACGACCACGTCGGCCGAACCCGTTTCGACGGGGGCCTCTTCGAAAAAGGTCTTCTTGAACTCGATGTTGTCGTACCCCAGGTTGCGGACGACCTGGGTCTTCGACCGGTTCGCCACGTTTAGCATGGCCTCGGCCATGTCGATGCCGATGACTCTGCCGTTGGGACCCACTTTGCGGGCGGCCACGAAGCACTCCACGCCGGTGCCGCAGCCCAGATCGACCAGCGTTTCGCCGCCGTTGAGACCGCAGTCCAGGACCGGGCTGCCGCAGCCGTAGCTGCGCACCCGCGACTCCTGAGGCACGTGAGCGATATCGTCCTCGTTGCAATGCACCGGGTTGAGAATCTCTTCGTTCGGTTTTTCGGCTGCGGTAGAGTAGAAGTTCTTGACGAGGGTATGGCCGTCTTTGCCCGGCAGGGACAGGACGCAATTCGAATGGGTGAACGCGACCGCCCCCATATCCTCGCCGCAGTCGTACAGTCGCTCGCCCATGCGCGACCGCAGGGCCAGGCGGCCGTCCGCGCCGTACCGGTGCGCTTCCTCGGCGATGACCGCCAGGGCAATGGCGTTATAGACCTCGACGTACGGATCGTGTCCCGTCAGGCGGCCGGAGGCGGTGAAGCTGTGATCGATGTCGCCTCCTCCGACGAGGAACTTGAGCGGATTGGCTGCGTAGGTCGGATCGAAAGCGAGGGACGCTTTGCGGATTTCGCGCAGAACCGGGCTGTTGGTCCAAACCGTCTCGATCCCGTCGGCGAGCCGGCCGGCCGCGGCGCGGGCCTCGCCGATCAGCGCCGGCGAAGGGTAGATCAGGCCGTCCGGGCCGACCGCCAGCGATTGCCAGGCGGCGTTGCTCAAATCGAAATGCGTCCCGGGCAGCGAAAAGACCTGCGACTTGATGATTTCCACGTTGTCGATCAGGACACCGGTGTCGCCGGCTCCGGCGTAGGCGTCGAGCAGTCCGGCCGCAATTTCCCCGGCAGGAACGAACGGGCTGTTCTGCCCCTTGCCCTTTCGGAAGAACCAGAGATAGTGAACGTTTCTCACGTTCCACGCCGCGGCCGTCTCGATCAGCCTCGCCATGTCACCCAGATTGCCCCGGCTCACCGACATGGCCAGCGACACATTGAAATCCTGCCTTCGCAGGAGCCCGACGCCATCGCGGATTCGCGCGTACGTCCCGGGCCCGCGGATCGCGTCGTTATTGGCCCGGTCCCCGTCGAGGCTGACTTGAAAATGCACGCGCTCTCGATCAAGGCCCAGGATTTCTTCGCGCACGCCGTTCAAGGCCACGGCGTTGGTGAGGATGACCACGTGAGCCTGCGGATCGCAGAGGATGCGCCGGCAGACGTCGAAAAAACCGTCGTAGATCAACGGCTCGCCGCCGGTGAAGTAGAAGACCGTGCATCCCAGATTTCGGGCCTGCTCGACCGCGCCGGCCAATTGTTCCGGCGAGAGCCGCTGTTGCTGCGCCGGGCCCGACGAGAACATGCAATGCGTGCAATTCAGATTGCAGCGGTTGGCGACGTGGAACCAGCACTCCTTGAGCTCTTTGAGCTGGAGATGGGCCGCCCGCCCGGAATACGCCGCGGCGTCCTCGCGAGCCAAACGAGCGAGAAACTGCTCGGCCGCCGGTCGTGACACCTCGACCCCGCGTATCTTCTCTCCCGCCGGTGGCAGCGAGCGCGTTTCCTGCACCCCCCGGAGCAGACGGTCGCCGGCGACGCTGGGAACGAACCAGTCGGGATAGTCCGGGTAGACGTAGATGCCGAGGCCGTCGCGTTCCAGCCGCTCGTATCGAAACAAAGTGGAGAGTTCCTCTTTGCCCATGTCGCCGTGCTCCTGCAGATAGAACGTGATCGGTCGAGACGGTATCGAAAAGGCATTTTTCCTGACACCCGATCCCAACTGTCCGAGGTGATACGTTCGCCATCCGGTCCCGGTTTGCGGAATCCGGGCTAACTCCCACATTTACATCGGCATTGCGGCGCGACGGCCTGTTGGCGTACAATCAGTACATCATGATGTCAAATGAACCGCGAACGTCGCGTGCATTTAGCCGTAGGATGGGTTCTCAACCCATGCGTCAAGACGTTGTGTGCACAAACTGCCGTCAAGGGAGTTACAGGGAGAATGCAAAATGCAAAAGGCAAACAGCAAAATTAAGGAAGGTCATCCCGGCGCGCCGGGATTCCGCAATTTTGATTTTTTATGTTTGATTTTTGATATTCCTTGGGGGTTTGCCGTCATCATGTGCGTCGCCCTTGCCGGTGTCCCGGCGGTCGCCGAGGTCGCGTGGGTCCAGAAGAGCAGCACCCTGGGACATCTGCCCACGCCCAACGCGGGCAGCCAACAGACCTGCTGCGTGGTCTGTGACATCGACAACGACGGCATCGACGACTTCGTCGTGGGCGAGAGGACCCGGACGCCCTCTGTCGTGTGGTACAAGTACAACGGCACGGGCTGGAACCAGTACGTCATCGACGACACACCGCTCAAACCCGAAGCCGGCGGCGACGCGTATGACATCGACCGGGACGGCGACCTCGATCTCGTGTTTGGCCAGGACGCCAGCGGCAGGAACATCTGGTGGTGGGAGAACCCGTTTCCGAAGTTCGGTACGCCCTGGACGCGGCGCCATATCAAGAACGGCGGCGCCAACAAGCATCACGACCAGAGCTTTGCCGATTACGACGGCGACGGGCAAACCGAGTTCGTCACGTGGAATCAGCGGGACAAGAAGCTGCTGTTCTACGAGATCCCGGACGACCCTAAAGGAACGCAGCCCTGGCCGTTCGTGGCGATCTACCAATGGTCGCAGGGGCGTGAGCGCGAGGGCTTTCCTTCGATCCCGGTCGATATCGATCTGGACGGCACGGTCGACATCGTCGGCGGGGGCCGGTGGTTCGAATACGCCGGCCCGGCCAAGTTCAAAGAGCATGTCATCGACGGCGACATGACGTTTACCCAGTGCGCCGCCGGCCAGCTCGTCAAGGGCGGCCGGCCCGAGGTGGTCTTCTCGCCCGGCGACATGGACGGCGATGCCAAGTGGTACCGGTGGCAGGGCGGCAAGTGGGTGGCCCATACCCTGCGGCGCGTCCTGCACGGACACACCTGCGAGATCAGGGACATCGACCGCGACGGCAACCTGGACATCATGATCGGCGAAATGGGCGACCCCGGCGCCGGCGACGAGGCGCGCATCTACATCTGGTACGGCGACGGCAAGGGACAGTTCCAGGAGACCGTCGCCTGGCACGGCCAGGGCATCCACGAAGGCCGGTTCGGCGACTTCGACGGCGACGGTGACCTCGACGTTCTGCTCAAGCCCTATCACCACAACAGCCCGCGCATCGACATTTTGCTCAACGGTGCCGCCGGCAGCCTTTGAAACGGAGAGATCAAAGATCAAACAGCAAAGATCAAAATTGCGGAATCGCCGTGACGCGGTGATGACTTTCCTATTCTTGCTTTTTGCATCCTGTATTGTGATTTGTCCCGGCGGCGTTTCGCGCGGACGCGCCAAGTGCAGGATGGGCTTTAGCCCATGCGGATTCTCCCGAAGCGTTTGGCAGCATGGGCTCATGGCCATCCTGCCCAACGAAGAGAAGATGAACCGCAAGAAGACGGTGGCGGACTGGGGTTTTGCGGAGATCGTTGTCGACGAGAACCCGCCGCAACCCGACCGGATCACGGACGTCGAGATCGTGGATATCAATAACGACGGACGGCCGGACCTGTGGTACAGCGGCTCGAAGATTCCCGCAGACCAGCGGCAGTTCGCCTGGTACGAGAGACGGGGCGAGACGTGGGTGCGGCACACCCCGTTTTGCGGTCCCGCGCTTGGAGGCAACTGGGGCGACGTCGACGGAGACGGTGACATGGACCTGGTCACGGGCCAGGACCGCAACCGGGCCCGGACGGGCAACCACGCGCTGGTCTGGATGGAGAATCCGCTCAGCGACGGCGGCGATCCCGGCCGCGATGTATGGGACATCCATCAGATGCATCCCGACCCGACCGACCCGGACGAGTTGCACACGGGCTACACCGACGGCGACGGCCGGTTTATCCGGCGCCTGGATTTGAATGGCGACGGCCGGCTCGATATCGTCATCGCGGCGTTCAAGCAGACGCTGTGGTATCTGCCCGGCCCGGAGGACCCCGAAGCGGGCCCGTGGCGGCTCTACAAGATCGCCGAGAGTCGCACCGGCCACGGCGGGGCGGCCATCGCCGACCTCGACAACGACGGAGACCTCGACATCGCCTGGGGACATTCCTGGTACGAGAATTCGGGCCGGCCCACCGCCGTCCCCTGGCGCGGGCATCCCATCGACCCCGAATGGCCCGACGAGTGCAAGATCGCCGTCGGCGACCTCAACCGGGACGGCTATCTCGACGTCG
Source organism: Sedimentisphaerales bacterium (assembly GCA_016932895.1). Next base: position 9,521 of record JAFGCA010000386.1, read on the forward strand.
TTCTCACCGGCGAAGAGACCGCCCACGGCGCCGCCTGGTATGCCAATCCCCGGCGCGACCCGCGCAGTCCCTGGGAGAAACGCCGGATCGTGGCGGGCTGGAAGGGCTTGCACTCGTGCCGGCTGGCCGACTTCGACAAGGACGGCGACCTCGATATCTTCGCCGCGCAGATGCACGACCGTCCGGGTCAGCGCGTCGCCATTTTCGAGAACGAGGACGCCGGCTCGAACCGGTGGAAACCGCACGTTATCTCGACGGTCGGATCGCACAACGCCACGGTCGGTGACATCGACGGCGACGGTGACATCGACATCGCGGGCAAGAACTACGAGGAAGACCGCCGGCCGCGAGTCTGGCTCAACCGCAGCGACCGCACGCTCTCGCTGGCCGACTGGAAGCGTCACGTCATCGACGCCAACAATCCGTCGCGCTACACCCTTTGCATCGGCGATCTCAGCGGCGACGGCAAGCCCGACCTGGCGACCGGGACGACCTGGTATCGCAATCCGGGCACGCCCGGACGCTCCTGGGGCAGGGGTAAGCTCGACGAGGGCATGGGCAACGCCCTGGTCATGTGCGATCTGGACGGCGACGGGGACCGGGACATCCTGGGGGAAGGTTTGAGCTGGGCGGCGAACTGGGGCCGCGGCAGTTTCGGGATCGGCGCCGGGATCGCGGGTGAACCCGGGTACGTTCAGGGTGCGGCCGTTTGTTCGTTGCCCGGATCGCGACCGGTGCGAATCGCCTTTACCTACAAGAATGGCGATGCAGTGCGCATCCTGACGGTTCCGTCGCGACCGGGACGGGGTCCGTGGCACGACGAGGTCGTCTGCGACTGGGCGGGCAAGGCCAAATGCATCGACGTTGGTGACATCGACCGGGACGGCGATCTCGACATCGCGTTCGTCGGCCGGGATGCCCCCACGATCCAATGGCTCCGCAACGACCGCGCGGGGCATTACACGCCGGTTGACTTAGCGGAGTCTCCCGCCCAGATCAATCACCGCTGCCGCCTGGCGGACATCAATGGGGACGGGCGTCTCGATCTGGTCGTCGCGCACAAGGGCCGGCTCCTCACCTGGTTCGAGCAGCCCGCCGATGTGGCCTCGGCGTGGGGCAAACACGCGATCGCCGATGAGAGCTTCTTGCGGTTCGATCCGCTGAGCCTGGACGTGGCGGACATGGACCGGGACGGGGACGCGGACGTCATCGCGGGCGAGCACGCGCCCGACAAGACGCAGGCGTCGGCGTGCTCCCTGTACATCTTCGAGAATGCGGACCACCTCGGCCGGCAGTGGACCGCGCACACCGTCCATACCGGAGACGAGCACCACCAAGGCGCCCAAACGGTCGACGTGGACCGTGATGGCGACCTCGACATCGTCTCGGTGGGCTGGACGCACGACCTCGTGCTGCTTTACGAGAACCAGGCCAACGACCGGCCGCAATAGCCTCCCCTTGGTCTTTCCGCAGACCGTCAGTACGCCACGTCGACGGGCGAGCCCTTTTCGGCGGATTCGTAGACGGCGTCCTGGACCGCCAGCGTCCGCAGGTAGCTGGCCCCGTCGGTCTCGAAGGGCTTGCCGTCGAGCAGGCGGTCGATGAAGTGACGCTGCGTGGTGTAGCAGCAGTCGCTGCAGAAGTTGCGGTCCTCGTGGTGGTAGGGGTGGTCCTTTTCGGGCTCGCCGAGCTTCTGGATGGTGAGGCGGCCGTCGTTGTAGAGCCGGATGGAGCCGGCGTCGGCGTCGACGAGGAACTCGCCGAA
>JAFGCA010000387.1 GCA_016932895.1 Sedimentisphaerales bacterium
GAAGGAGCCGGAGCCGGGAACGTCGCCGTCGGCCGTGGGTGGGTCCGCAAGCGCGTGGCGCTTCCAGCGGGCGGCTTTGCCGAGGTTTTCGACCCAGTAGACGTGCGACCAACCGGTGTCACAATCGCTGTAAACGATATCGTTGTGCCCGTCGCCATTGAGGTCCGTAATCCAGGAGCGCATGCTGGTTCCGTAGGACGCCTTCTCGACGGCTTTGTGGGGCCATTCACGTCGCGGCCAGGTTCCAAGTCCGTTGCCCGGGTTCTCGAACCAGTGCGCGGGGATGACGATGTCCAGGTCCCCGTCGCCGTCGAGATCGCCGACGCCTCTCGGAGCGATGCCACCGTGGTTGTCCGCGCCGCGTCCGACGTCGGTCTGCTTCATGTTCGCGGCCGGATCGTACCAGGAGACGACGGTGCCGTGGTACGTGACGATATCAAGCCGGCCGTCACCGTTGACGTCGGCGGCCACGATGTCGTGACCGCCACCGGCAAAGGCATGGGCCGGCCAGGGCGTGTCGGGCCTCTCACCCAGGCCGCCCGGATTCTCGAACCAGACACGGCTGAGCACCACGTCCGTCAAACCATCGCCATTGACATCCAGGGCGGCCGCTCCGAGCGTATTGCTCAACCCCTCCGCCTTGCCCATAGCATGGCGAATCCACGTGGCGTCGTCCTTGCGCTGGAACCAGTAGGCCGTCTGCGTCTCGCGCCGCGACACGACCGTATCCAGGTCGCCGTCCCCGTCGAAGTCGGCCAGCGGAATTCCGCCGGTCCCCCAGGACGAGCCGGGCAAGGGATCGGCGATGGTGAAGTGCGTCCACTTCAGAGCCTCCCCGTTAGCGGCAGCGGCCCACGTCCCTGGCCAACCTGCCACAACAAGCAAGATCGGAAACAACGAAAATCTCCGCCAGCAGTTGCGAAACGACATGAGCTCACCTCCATCAGGACAAAACCAAAGTACGTGGCTCCCGAAGATCGACCGTCTTTCTTATAGCAGGCATAACATCATTCGTCCACCGCTCCTTGTCCCAGCGGCCGACTGAGGAAATGGATCTGCAGGGCCGGATTGGAACGCAAAGGCTCGCGCCCTCCGGTGTCGCGGAAGGCGAGCTTCTCGTAGAACGCGATGGCAGGGGCGTTGTTCTCGGTGACCTGCGCTTCGAGGATGCGAGCTTCTTTTTGGATCGCCCAGGATTCCACGGCGCTTGCCAGCGCCCGGCCGACGCCTGTGCGACGATGCCGCGGATCGACCCAGGCCTTCGCCATCGTCACCGTTTCTCGCGCATCGGAGCACATTGCACCGTCGCGCCAGCGCCCGACGAAGCCGGCGACAAAACCAACCGCTGTCCCATCCCAAATCGCAACGAAAGCGACGGCCTCGGGCGTCCCGGCGAAGCGGTCCCCGCGGGCCTGCCAGTCCGACGCGCTCATGGCCTCGGCAGCCGCCAGCGTCTCGCTGAAAGCGTCCGGCGCATCGGCGTACATCCGCAGGTGCAGGTCGCGCAGCAACGCGGCATCCGACGTGCGTATCTCTCTGATCTCGACCATGTCCGGCTACCGCTCCGCGCGCTTGAGATATTCGGCGATGGCAATGGCGGTGTAGTGCTCGACCGGAAGCTCGGCCGCCTCTTCGAGCGTGACCCAGACGTACGCCTCGGCCTCGGAGTTGAGTTTGACGTCCGTCGAGTCGGTCTTGCACGCGTAATCGAAAAAAATAAAGTGCCGGTGCTGCCAGAATCGCTCGTCGTAGACGAACTCCTGGAAGCACACGAACTCGATGTCGTGGATGTCGAGGTTCGTTTCTTCCTTCACCTCCCGCTTCAAGGCCTCCAGCATGCTCTCGCCCAGTTCGATGTGCCCGCCCGGCAGAACGTACTTGCCCTTCCATTTGTGCGACTGCATGAGAAAGAGCTTGCCTTCGGCATTGAAGATCAGCGCCCCCACCGTCGGTTCGGGATATTGCTGCTCTGGCATCTTCTTCTCCTGTGCGTCCTTGCATTCGCGGCGTCGGCGCGGGGTTTTCTATTTCTTCGATGATCCCGGAGACGGGAAGGAGGCGCCGGCGTCGTCGAGGACGAGGAGCCAGTCGCAGCCCCGGCCGGAGGTGGGCGGCACGAAGGTCTGGAAGCCGACGTTGTCGCTGGTGTGCAGCGGCTCGGCAATGCCGTAGCGCGGGTCGAACCAGGTCGCCTTGACGCGCGAGGCACGGATCGCGCTCATGCGCACCGCGAACGGCCGGCCGCGCGGCGAATAGATGAAGGCGAACGAGCCGTCGGCGGCACGGGCGGCGCGGACCTTGGCGCCGCCGGTCCCGGGTGCGTCGGCGAGCATGGACTGATCGGGCACCAACTTGGGGAACGGGCGCGACTCGAAGAGCTTGCGAACGTAGCCCATCTGGAACGCACCCGGGTGGTCGAGGGACTCGTGCCAGGGCACGGCGGCGCTGATGACGGGCGTTCGCCCTTCCTGCCACATCTGCCAGATGCTGTTGTGGCCGTAGGTGTGTCCGCAGGCCCCGGCCATCAGCGACCAGTACGCGGCCTGGCGCGCGTCGTAGGCGTCGAAGCGAAGCGTGTCGGTCGCGTCGGAGTTGTAGAAGCCCACGGGAATCGTCTCGTAGCGCGGCTCGCCGTCGAGCGTGGGCTTGGGCGGTTTCAGTGCGTAATCGTGCTCGGTAAACAGGGCGTTGTCGTGGTCGCGGGCGGCGTGCGAGGACTGGAACATGTTGAAGTCGAGCCAGTCGGCCCGGTGGAAATAGTCCGACGACAGCCCCGGTCCGCGCGGGTGATACGTGATCAGGTGGGCGCCGCTGTCGCCCTCGCGCAGGCCGCGCGCCATCGCCCCGACGATCTTCGCTTCCCGCTCGTTCTTGATGTTCTCATCGCCGCCCAGAATCCAGATGATCGCGTCGTCTTTGTAGCGCTTTCCCAGGAACCGGCCGTAGCTCGCGGCGCTACGCTCATCGAAAAGACCTGACTTCCAGTAACTTCCCCAGGTCGGCAGCATCCCGATGAAGAGTCCCAACTCCCCGGCCTTCTCGACAATGTAGTCCACGTGCTGGAAATAGGCTTCGTTGGGCCGGGTCGGGTCCTTCTCGATCAGCGGCGTATCGCCATACGGATTCGGATCGGTCAACCCGCCCAACTGGGCCAGGACCACCGCCTGGATCACCGTGAAGCCCTTTCGGGCGCGGTCGGCCAAATACCGGTCCGCTTCCTCGCGGTTGAGCCGGTGGAACAGCTCCCACGCCGTATCGCCCAAATAGAAGAAAGGCGTTCCGTCCGCATATTCCAGATAACGATGGTTGGCCGCAACGCGCAGTCGCTGTGACGCGCCGGCCACGCCCGGAGCCGGATCAAACGCAAAGCTCGCCAAGAGGCACACCGCGAAAATAACATTGGCTTTCTCAAAGAATCTCATCGGTCGATCTCCTTTGTTGAACAGACTACCGCGGGCCTGTCACAGCGTCTACTTCATTCCCAGCTTCTTGTTCTGCGCGAGCAACTCGACGGCTTCGGCGGTTCGTTTGCGACGCGTTTCGTCGCGCTTGGCGACCGCAATCCAGTAGATGAACTGCCGGCGATAGGAGGGAGCCAGGTTGTCGAAATGTCGCCGGGCCCGCGCATTCTTGGCCAGCGCCTTCTGCAGCTCGGGCGGGACTTGCGGCTGCGGCCTGGAAAACGCGGCGCCGTTCCACCGGCCGTTCTCCCTGGCCTCCCTGACCTTCGCCAGACCAGCCTCGGTCATCCGGCCTTCCTCAATCAGCTTGCGCACCCGTTTCTTGTTCAACTCGGACCACCTGCTGTTGCTGCGCCGCGGCGAGAAACGCCTCATGTGTCTTTCGTCATCGATACGCTTGATGATCCCGTCGATCCACCCGAAACACAGGGCCTCCTCCACCGCCTCGTCATACGTCACACTCGCCTTGCCCGTGTGCTTCTTGTAGAAGACGACCCACAGCTCCTCCTCGCTGGCGTGGTTCTTCTCCAGCCACGTCCGCCACTGCCGCCGGCTTCGCATCGCTCGCTGCTTACTGATTTTCGCCATGTCCCCACCCACTCGAAAACATCGATTCGTTTTTCGACCCTTTGCTCACGATGCGGCAAGAGTGTCACAAACACCTCTCGTTCCCCAATGGCACATCATTTGTCCCGGGTTTTGTCCAGCGCCAGAGAGCGGACCAGGTCGTAGACCTTGCGCGGCTCGGGGACGTTGCGCAGGGCGATTTGCCGGTTCGACAGATGGGCCTCGCCGGTCGAGACCAACTGCTGCGTGACCAGAACGATCGTCCCTGCCCCTTTGGTCTGCTGGAGGATGCCCTCGGTCAGGTGAACGTCGATGACGTGGTCGAAAACGAGGGTGCGGCGGTGGCGGGTCAGGAAGCCTTCATCGTATTCGAGCCGGTCCTTGAACACGGTGTAGGACGTTCGCAACGGTTCCTGGAACATCTTCAGATACGCCAGATACAGCGCGACGGCAAACGCCAGAACGTACGCGATCAGGCCGGGCCACACGAAGGGGCCATCGAACATGTCCCGCCCCGCCAAAGCGGCGATGATGTTGCTGATGACGAAGACGAACATGCCGGGAAACAAGGCGAAGAAGGCCGCCGCCAGCGGCCCACCGACGAAAAATTGCGCCGGCACCACCACCGGCTTAACCTCCATCACAGGCGTCTGTTCCATAAGGCCTCACCTAACATTGACAAAGGGACAGCGATTCCATCTTACCGTGTCAGCCGCGGTCAATCCAGGATATGCTTGTAGCGCAGCGCCTGGTATCCGTCGTCGATCATCTCATCGAGGACACGCTCGGTCGCGCGGACCTTGCTGCCCGTCGCTTCGTAGCAGCGGAAACGCGATTTGTCCGCGTCGATGAATTCATGGAAGAGAACGACGTGCTGGTCGTACTTGTTGACGATATCGCCCTTCTTGAGTTTTCGCGGATCGCTCAGCGGCACGCAGACGGTGGCGAGAGTCCGCGTCGAATGCTGCTCCGGCAGGCGCCAGCAGCGCGAGACAAAGCCCGAACAATCCACGCCCACGGCGTGCTCGCTGACGACCTGCCCTTTTTCGTAGTGGATGTCGCCGGCGTATTTGCCGGCGCGGATGCCCGCATCGAACTGCTCGAGGGTATCGAAGCCGCCCCACTGGTAGGCGATGCCCACGTTTACCTCTCCGGGTTTCCAGCCGCCGTCTCGCTTGCGGGATGCAACATACTCGGCGTCGGGCGTCTCGACCCGGATACCGTCGGGGTCCGGCCCATGGAGAATGTTGCGCTGCGTCGGCGTCCACTCATGCCGGGCATAACCGGCCGCTATAGCGATGGTCTCGTCGCGGCGAATCGGCTCGTAGACCGGCCCACCGGGACCTTTGCAGCCCGAGGCTGCAACCGCCAGAACCAGCACAAACAACGCAATACGCCATCTCGACACGCTCATCATCGCTCTACCCTGCCAATGCACAGATGACAAAAAGTCGCCCGGGACAACCGGCCGCTCGAGACTCTCACCACGAGATAGTACCAGATCAAGACCGACGCAGGCAATGCAGAAGATGTCGTCTCGCCGAGAAACGCGCATTCTCTCGGGCCTTGGCTCGGCGCCGATCAAAGCATGTCTTCGAGGATCTCGTCGGCGGACTGAAGGGGCTTCAGGCAGACTTCCGGGAGAAGGTTCTTCAAGGAACATTAATCTAGCCGCCCGGCCGCTCCTCCACGATGAGCAGGCCATACCGCCACGTCAATTCACCAGGTGGTTACCCCGCAACCTCGCGAACTGGTGCCACCATCAGTATCACCATTCTTGCGATGCCCGCGATGATCAGGAACTCACACTTTCCATTCATGAACCAAGGACATCGTATGTCACACAGAAACCGAAACGCCAGCCCTGGACAAAGAATAGGCAATGGTCTATAATTGTCTATCATTGATTGGTCCGCAATTGCCTCGGAGGAGATGGTGAGAGGCGTTGAAAATATGCGTGGAAATCACGGAAGGCGAGAAGAGGCCGCAGAGTCTTGAGTAATCGACCACGCCCATAGGGCGTGGCATTAGGAAGGCCCGCCCGAGCGGGCCGAGCGCGTCGTGAAGCCCCCGTTGGGGGCTA
>JAFGCA010000044.1 GCA_016932895.1 Sedimentisphaerales bacterium
AAGGCCTCGGTCTACACCGGCACGGCGTACATCTTCACCGTCCTGATCCTGATCTTCCCCTACCTGGTTCTGTCGAACTACTACGTCAGTCTCGCCTGCACGCTGGTCGCGGCGATTGCGATCATCGCCGCGTTCAACTACTATATTTCCGTCGCCCGCAGCGAGCCGTTCAGGAGCCGCTTCATCGAGATGGCGGGTCTGAGCCTGAGTGTCGCGGCCTTCAGCTTTCTCGTGGGCTTTCTCATGCGAAGCCTCTTCGGCGTGGACATCTGAGAAGTGGCAAGTGTGAAGTGTCAAGTTTCAAGCACCGGCAACCAAAGGGGTCAACTCTCAATTCGTTACACCCGGAGAATTGAGAGTTGACCCCGTGTTTCCTACGGCTGGATCCGTTGACTTCGTCACACATTCGTGAGACCAAGCTGCCTCCGCCATGATCGCCTCCGAAAGCGTGGCGTGCTGCGCAGATCCAGACGCTCCCCTGGGGGCCCGCCCCCAGACCCCCGGCATCTTCCGCTTTGAGCCAGCAGCATGGAATAGAAGGCAAGTCGCACCTGTTGGCCGGTCCTGCACCATGCGGAAATGCCCTGGCGATGCGTTACGCAAGCCTGTACAGCAGACTGCCATTTCAAGCCTGTTGCCGGCCCAAAGCGGTAAATCCCGGGGTTTCAGGGGCAGAGCCCATGAAATCGAAGTGCCTGAGTGCTTCTTTGATTTCGCCGGACATAACCGCTACAATGTTCCCGGCGTGACCGATTCGTGAGTTCCGTCGGCGGCCAGGAGAGATGTGACTCGTCGAGAAGATGGGAGATTCTGATGGCCCCAAGAATTGTGTTTGTCTGCGTCGTGTTCATATCGGCGGGTTGTGTCCTGTCATGCCGGACCAGCGAGACTGTCGGCCGGACCAGTGGACAGAACGTGCTTACGAAAGGCTATCGGCACGATGAGAATGGGTGGATCTTCCTGCACATCGAGGGGACGCCCTTCGAGCGGGGGTTCCAGCGCGGGTATCTGACCGCCGACGAGATCGAGGAGTTTCTGCGAACGCTGGCCTACGTCGAGGAATTCGAAACCGGGCACGACCTCGATTTCTTCGTGCGGGCGGCCGTGCGCCTGTTCAAGGGCAAGATCCCGGCTGAATACGTCGAGGAAATGGAGGGAATCGTCGCGGGCATGGAGCGGGCCGGCAAGACCGTGACCTACGAGCAGGTGCTCTTCATGAACGGGTTCATCGACGTGCTCTGGTACTGGTGGCCGCAGGCGAAGAAGGCCGGCGCCGGCGATTCTCCCGGCTGCAGCGCCTTCATCGCCACCGGTGACGCGACCGCGGGCGGTAAGATCGTCATGGCGCACAACTCCTGGGTCGGCTACGTTCTGGGCAAGTCGGCCAACCTCATCGTGGACCTCGTCCCCGAGCGCGGCCATCGCATCCTGATGCAGTCCTGGGGCCCCTGCCTCTACAGCGGCACGGACTTCTTCCTCACCGGCGCCGGCCTGGTCGGCACGGAGACCACCATCGGCGGGTTCGACGGCTTCGACCCCAAAGGGACGCCCGTCTTCGTCCGGGCCCGCCACGCGATGCAGTACGCCGACAGCATCGACGAGTGGGCGGCCATCCTAATCGAGAACAACAGCGGCGCCTACGCCAACTCGTGGCTGCTGGGCGATACCCGAACCGGTGAAATCGCCCGCCTGGAGCTCGGCCTGAAACACCACCACCTCGAAAAGAAGACCGACGGATACTTCACCGGCTCGAACGTCGCCACGGACGCGAAAGTCCTGCGGAGGGAGACCGACGCAACCTGGGACGACGTGCGGAACAACGCAGTCTCCCGTCGGGTCCGCTGGGAGCAGTTGATGAAGGAGCACTATGGGCGGATCGACGTGGCCCGGGCCAGGCAGATGCTCGCCGACCACTACGACGTCTACCTGCAAAAAGACCAGCCCGGATACCGGACCATCTGCGGGCACGGCGAACTCGACGACGGCAGCATTCCGGGCGCGCGGGGCGCCTATCGTCCGGGCGGGGCCTTCGACGGCAAGGTCATCGATTCGGACCTGGCGAAGGACTGGCGTCTCTGGGCCAAGTGGGGCGGCTCCTGCGACCGCGATTTCGACGCCGACCGTTTCCTCGACGCACATCCTCAATACGACTGGCTCAGGGGCTACCTGCCCAACCTGCCGCCGCAGCCGTGGACGGTGTTTCCACCGGTGCAGAGCAAGGCCAATCGTTAGCCTTTCCGCGTAGGGCGAGCGTCCCCGCTCGCCTGCGATGGCTCCTTCGAGTGCGCAGAAGACCATCGCCAAGCTTCGCTTGACGCGGTCACCCCGAGCCTGGTCTCTCCCGTCCCGGAAATCTGGATAGTGCCAAGGGATCTCAGTTCGTAGTGTGCCCGTGAGGGCATATCTTCAATTCGTGCGGCCTTCGTGAGGGTGAGGAAGATAACGCCTGACGGCGTCACTACAAACAGGAGAGAATTCGGGAATTTGATGATTCCTCCTCCGGCCGCTTGCCGTTATAGTACCCGGCTGTCCGATTTGCGAAAGGAGCAAGTGCCATGAACCATACGACCAACCGGATCTACGGAGTCATGTTGATGATCGCGATGACGTGTCTGTCGCCCCTGGGGGCCCCCGCCGACGAGGGGATGTGGCTGTTCAACAATCCGCCGAAGGAACTGCTCAGGGAAAAGTACGATTTCGCGCCCGGCGACGACTGGTACCTGCACCTGCAGCGGGCCAGCGTCCGCTTCAACAGCGGCGGATCGGGCTCGTTCGTCTCCGCCGACGGGCTCGTGATGACCAATCACCACGTCGGCGCCGACTGCCTGCAGAAACTCAGCACGAAGGAGCGTGACCTGCTCGAACTGGGCTTCTATGCGCGGACGCCCGAAGAGGAGATTCGCTGCGTCGATCTGGAACTCAACGTTTTGCAGAGCATTGAGGACGTGACCGAGCGGATCAACGCGGCGGTGACGCCCGGGATGAGTCCGGCCGAGGCGCAGCAGGCCCGACGGGCGGTCATGAACACCGTGGAAAAGGAATCGCTCGACGCCACCGGGTTCCGCAGCGACGTGGTCACCCTCTACCACGGCGGGCTCTACCACCTCTACCGCTTCAAGAAGTACACCGACGT
>JAFGCA010000388.1 GCA_016932895.1 Sedimentisphaerales bacterium
CTGCTCGTTGACGAACCACTGCAGCATGGCGGCGGTGGCGTGGTCCTTCAACTCGATGGCCAGATCGACGAGATGGTTGATACAGCCGGTGATGTGCTGCTCGTGCTGGAACGAGGCCTCGAAGGCCGCCAACGGCGATTTCCACTCGCTCGTGGGCTCCTTGATCGTCTTGAGCGTGACGCGCCCGCGGCGCTCGTTGATGAACTTGAAGAACTTCATCGCATGGCCGTTCTCTTCCCGCGCCTGCGCTTGCATCCAGGCGGCGCAGCCCGGAAGGTTCTCCGACTCGAACCAGGCCGCCATGGCCAGATACAGGTATGACGAGTACAACTCCTCGTTGATCTGCTCGTTCAGCGCTTTCTCCATTTTCTCGTTCAACATGTTATTTGGCCTCCCACATTCCGTGAATGTTGCAGTGTTCCCTGGCTTGGACGTTTGCCGATTCGATGGCGAAGACGGCCTCCGGCGTCTGGCCGGGCTTGAGGAACTGGCGGTACGCCTTGCCATCGCTGATGATCTCGATCCACTCGATGTAATGCTTCTCCTCCATCGGATGCGGCACGCTACCGATCTTGACCTTGATGCCGCCGGCGACCTTCTCAATGACCGGCACGTGTTTCTCTTTGCCCTGGTCGGCGGTCTTGGCGGTCAGATTCTCCATCGGCTGACCGCAGCAGACCAACTCACCGTCGCCGCCGGTCAGAACTTCCACGATGTTGCCGCACAGGGAGCATTTGTAAACTTGGAGCCTCTCAGCCATTCGTGTTTTCCCCTTTCCTTTTTGTTGAGCACAGTTGTTATCAAAACACTCGTAATGTCAGGCGATCCCGATCTCGCGGTGTTTGGCGAGGATCTGATCGGCCAGCATGTCCAACGCGAGGTATTCCTCGTCCTTCGGCTGCCCCTTGGCGATCACCGGGGTCAGCACTTCCACCTTCAGGTTCGTGAGCAGTCCCGAGAGCTGCTCGACCATCTTGCCGCCCCAGCCGAAGGAGCCGATGATCGAGGCGAATCGCGCCTTGGGCCGCAGGGCGTTGGCCACGAAGGCCGCGTAGGCCACCTTGGGGTGGGCGCCCGTCAGGACGGTCGGCGAGCCCAGCACGATCGTGGCGGCATCCACCAGGGCAATCGCCAGCCGGCCCAGGTCCGTGACCGCCAGGTTGAACTGCCGCACGACGATGCCCCGTTGGATCAGGGCCTTGGAGAAGTGCTCGGCCATCTTCTGGGTGCTTTCGTGCATCGACACGTAGGCCAGCACGACCTCGTTCTTGACGCCGTCGCCGACCCAGTCCTTGTAGGCGTCCACGATGTACCCGGGCTTGTCGTGGACCGGCCCGTGGCTCGGCGCCAGTAACTCGATCTCGAGTTTGGCCAGCTTCTCCAGGTTCTTCCTGATGATGGCCCGGAAGGGCATCATGATCTCGGCATAATATCGCTTGGCCGACTCGAAGGCCAGCGGCTCGTCGTCGACGTACAGGCTGCTCGTCGCCAGATGCGAGCCGAAGAAATCACACGGGAACAGGATCTTGTCCTCGTGCAGGTAGCTGACCATCGTCTCGGGCCAGTGCACCCAGGGCGTTTCGAAGAACCGGAGCGTCTTATCGCCCAGCGACAGCGTCTGGCCGTCCTGGATCGTCAGGAACTGCTCCTCGTCGATGTGCAGCAGGTCCATGAGCATCGACTTGCACCGGGCATTGGTGACGACCTTGGCGTTCGGGTACCGGGACAGGAGCGCCGGGATGGAGCCGGAATGATCCTGCTCGGCATGGTGCGAAACGATGTAGTCGATCTTATCGACTCCCGACGCGGTCAGACTGCCCAGGAGGATCTCCGTCTTCGTGGGATCCACTGTGTCGAGCAGGGCGGTCTTCTCGCTGCCCTCGACCAGGTACGCATTGTACGTGGTCCCTTCGGGCAGGGGGATCAGCTCGTCGAAGAGCCGTCGATCCCAGTCGATCGCTCGAATCAGGTAGACGTTCGGCCTGAGTTCCTGCATGATACCCCGATCCTCTCTATCGCGCCGCTTCGAACGGCGCCCAATCCTTCCCTCGGCGAGCCTACAGGAGCTTGCGGGCCGCGTCCAATGCGGCCTCATAATTCGGCTCGCTCGCGACTTCCTTGACGAGCTCTACATACCGGACGATTCCGTCCCTGTCTATCACAAATACGGCGCGGGCCAGCAGGCGGAGGTCCTTCATGAGGACGCCGTAGGCCTCGCCGAAGGCCGCATCGCGATGGTCGGACAGCGTCTGGACGTTCTTGACGTCCGCGGCGCCGCACCATCGCTTCTGGGCGAAGGGCAGGTCCATGCTGATCGCGAGAATGACGACGTCGTCGCCCAGATGGCCGGCCTCGACGTTGAAGCGCCGGGTCTCCGTATCGCAGACCGACGTGTCGAGCGACGGCACCGACGTGAGGATACAGACCTTGCCCTGGCACAGGGAGGACAGCTTGACCGTCGCAAGATCGTTGGCGACCAGTTCGGCATCCGGCGCCTTGCGGCCGACCTTCACTTCGCTGCCGACCAGCGTGACCGGATTGCCTTTCATCGTTGTCAGGCCCGTTCGTTCCGCCATTTCCCGCTCCTTTCTGTTGCTTGATTCTCTGCACCCGGCCGCGAAGACCATGATCGCCAGCATCCGGAGAACCGGGCCCGCCATACGGGTTTTGCGATGGGGCTTCATTGGTGCACCTGTACCGCGAATGGGTATCGCCTGCTGCCGCGCAGTCCGGCCGCGGCGGGGCAGACGCACCCTTGCGGCCCATCCGTGACTGTTGGGTGTTACGTGAGGTCCGGGTGATACAGTTCGGTGAAAATCGCAAATCGCGCCGGCTGCGATCTGGTTTAACGGCTGTCAGTAATTGACCGCTTCAATCTCGAAGTGGGCCCGCGATTTCTGGCACACCGGGCAGACCTTGGGGGCCTCGATGCCTTCGTGAACCATGCCGCAGTTGCGGCAGACCCACCGAACCGGGGCCGAACGCTTGAAGACCAGACCGTCGGAGACGTTTTTCGCCAGGGCGACGTAGCGATCCTCGTGGCGTTTCTCGGCTACGCCGATCTTCCTGAACACGGCAGCGACTTCTGTAAACCCTTCTTTCTCCGCCACTTGCGCGAAATCCGGATACATCGTCATGGTCTCATAGTGCTCGCCCGCCGCGGCGGCCTGCAGGTTGTCGAGCGTGCCGGAGATCGTGCCGGCCGGGAAGGCGGCCTGGATCTGGGTTTCGCCGCCCTGGAGGAACTTGAACAGCCGTCTGGCATGCTCCTTCTCCTGGTTGGCGGTCTCCTCGAAGATTGCGGCGACCTGCTCGTAGCCTTCTTCCCGGGCGCGCTCCGCGGCGTAGGTGTACCGATTCCTCGCCTGGGATTCGCCCGCGAACGCAGTCAACAGGTTGCGTTCCGTCTCCGTGCCCTTCAAGTTCATTGACGACCTCCATCGACAACAGAGTCTTCGCGTGTCCCTGCTGAGTCTCGCTCAACACTTGCCCTTGCATACGTCGCACAGGCCTTCCAGGTACACGGTCGTCCTGAGTACGGAGAACCGGGCGGCCAGGTTCTCCGGCGGCTCGATCCGGTCGAAGGGCTCGTGATGGAAGTCTATGATTCTGCGGCACTTAAGACATTTGAAATGTTGGTGCGTTTTGAGATTGGCGTCGAATCGCTTGGCGTCGCCGGAGCCTTCAACGGCAAAGGCGACTCCCAGATCGTTCAGGGTCAGCAGGGTCCGGTTGACCGTGTCCAGCGAGATGTTGGGGAAGATCTTCCGCACTCTTCGAAACACGGCGTCGGCGGACGGGTGTTCGGTGGTCTCGATCAGGGCCCGATACACCGCCATCCGTTGCGGCGTGACTTTCAAACCCGCCTGGTGGCATGTCGCCCCGAAGGCCTCCATCTTTTCTTCCATCTCCCGTTTGCTGATTGGCTTGGCATTTCCTCTCATGACCGATCCCTCGTCGAAATCTCGTTCATTGCGCCCGCCGCGGTCTGGCCGGACGCTTCCTGATGGCGAATCATCGCCGCGATTGCCGGGGATGAAGTCCATGGGCCCGAATGCGTCCGCGTCAGGCGGAAGTACACTTCTCCTGTGCGCAAGTGACCAAGGATTATAGCTTTACGGGATGAGCATCGCAAGCATTCTGTCCAGAATTTGGAGAAAATTTGCGGGAAGCCGCGGCGTCGGCCGGTGCCGCCTCGGTCGTGACAAAAGGACCCGTGACAAAGGAGGGAAACCGACCGTGAGCCGTCGAAAGACCGGTGTCTCGCGAAGGGATCTGCTGAGACTGGGGGCCGTGGCGCCGGCCGGGGCGATGTTCTCGCCGGGCCGTCACGCGTTCGCCGGGGGTTCCGATAAGATCCGCGTGGCGATGGTCTGGCCTTCGATGTGCGGAGCAGCCCCCGAAGACGAATCGGTGGGGCAAGCCTCGCTCTGCAGACTGCCGTCCGATACAGGCAGTGGGCGACTCCATGAACACGTGCGAGGTCCCCGATGGCCTCTCCCCCGGAATCGCCGGCTTTTCCCGGCCGCCGAAATCTCGCACCCGCCTGCGAAATTCATTGACTCCGGGGCCGGACTGTGTTAAGAAAAAGAGTTTTTACGAGACCACAGCGGATTGTCGGAGCCGTTCGGTCGGGCCGGGGGGGCCGGTCATCGGATCATGGTATGTCATTGAACGATTTGAGAAAACGCATAGATGAAATCGACGCCCAGCTCGTCGAGCTGCTCAACGAGCGGGCGAGGGTCGTGGTGGAGATCGGCCAGCTCAAGGCCCAGGCCGACCGGCCGATCTACGCGCCGGACCGCGAGAAGCAGGTGCTGGACAAGGTCGTGAAGATCAACCAGGGGCCCCTGCCCGACCGGACGTTGGTGGCGATCTGGCGGGAGATGATGAGCGGGTCGTTCGTGCTCGAGAAGCGGCCTCGGATCGCCTACCTGGGTCCGGGGGGCAGCTTCAGCCACACGGCGGC
>JAFGCA010000389.1 GCA_016932895.1 Sedimentisphaerales bacterium
GCTGTGGCGCGGGGCCGGCTCGCGCATCAACACGCAGTCGATCCGCATCGCCGGCCATCAGTGGAACATCGTCAGCGCCAGGACCAAGCTGACAGCTATCTACCTGCTGGCCAATGCCGACGTCACCTACTGGCGCCTGTACGCCGCACGCAAAGAGCTCGACGTCCGCCGCGAACAATACAAGCTGGCCCAGGACCAGCTTAGTCACGCGAAAAAGAAAGTCGCCGCCGGCTCGGCGCCCAAGATCGAAATCGTCCGGGCCGACGCCGGTCTTTCCAGCCGGCTCGAAGCCGTCATCAACGCCGAGACCGCCGTGCAAGATTGGGCTCGCGAGCTGCGCCGTCTCATGAACGACAAGGACATGCCGCTGGAATCGCAAATGGACATCGTGCCGGAGACGGAGCCCAACCCGCTCGGGCTGGACCTCGACGCGCAGGAGTTGGTCCGCCAGGCCCTGGCCAACCGCATGGACGTGCTGCAGTTGGAACAGTCACTCACGATCGACGATCTCAACATCGAGCTGGCGCGCAACGCGACACGGCCCAATCTCACACTCAGCTACACCTACACCGCCCGCACGAGCAACAACACCGTCAGCGAAGCTTTCCGCGACCTGACGAGTCACTCGGCCGACTCGCATGCGATCGGCATCTCCGCCGCCATCCCGCTCGGCAACCGCGCCGCCAAAGCCCGTCTGCAAAGTGCGCGGCTGGCCCGGATTCAGGACCTCGCCGACCGCGAGCGGCTCGAACAGGGCGTGCGGCAGGACGTCTACGATGCCGTCAGCGACCTGGACAAGAACTGGCGTCGGATTCTGGCCGCCGAACAGGGCGTGACCGCCGCCTACCGAGACTACCAGGTCGAGCAATCGCAGTTTCAGTTGGGCCGCCGCACCAGCACGGACGTGCTGTACGCCGCGACGCGACTGGCGGACGCGCAACTGAGCCGGATTCGTTCCTTCGCCGACTACGAAGTCGCCCAGATCAACCTCGCCCGCGCCACCGGCACCCTCCTCGGCTACGGCCACGTCACCCTCGAACCCATCGACCTCGACAGCGCCAAGTGACGCCGCCCCGCCGGAACCGGTGGGATGAATCCCACCGATTCCATTTCGGTCGCGCCTTGTCTTCCCAGGAGAATCGACTATGATCTCATGGAATGAGAACTGATTTGAAAGGCATGCTCCCATGAGAAAGATTTTCTCCTCGACCGATCTGTTCAAGGTGCTGGCGCTGCTCAGCCTCGGCGTGCTGCCGACGCTCCAAGCCCAAACCAATCCGGCGTCAGCGTCCTACAATATACGTGACTACGGCGCCCAGGGCGACGGCGTGACCAAGGACACCGTGGCCTTTCAGAAGGCGCTGGATACCTGCGCGGTCTCCGGCGGTGGGAAGGTAATCGTGCCTGCCGGTCGTTATCTGATCGGAAGCGTGCAGATCGGCTACCAGACCTTCCTCATGCTCGATAAGGACAGCGTCGTGGTCGGCAGTCCCGACGTGAACGACTATCCCATGATCGACGTCCGCTGGGAAGGCCGCTGGCAGCCCGGCCGCCGAGCGTTGATCTACGCGGCCAACGTGGACCATATCGGCATCATCGGTCCCGGACGCATCGAAGGCAATCCGGCCATTGCGGCGTCCCAGAACCCGCGCGGGGCCGTCGTGCTGGAGCCCATCTCGTGCCAGGACGTTCGCTGGGAGGATTTCACGGTGACCCAGGGCGGCAATTGGGCCACACATCCGACCTACTGCACCGACGTGGTGATCAAGAACGTGACCATCCAGGGCCGCCGGGACGGCATCGACGTCGACTCCTGCAAGAACGTCCGTATCGAAGGCTGTGACATCGACACGGGCGACGACGCCATTAGCCTCAAGTCTGGACGCGGCCTGAACGGCGCCCGTATCGGCAAGCCCACCGAAAACGTGCTCATCACCGACTGCACCTTGCACGGCCGCTATTTTGCCTGCATCGGCATCGGCAGTGAGACTTCGGCCGGCGTACGCAACGTCCGCGTCGAACGCTGCCGCTTCACCAGTCGGACCCACGCCATCTACATCAAGACGCGGATCGGCCGGGCCGGAGTCACGGAAAACATCCACGGGCAAGACCTCGACGTCCTGGCCGGCGGTTTCCTGAGGATCAATCTCACCGGAGGCGGCAACACCAACACCGCCGACGACCCGGTGCCGGGACTGCTCGGCTATCCCGCGGCCCGGAACCTGAGCTTCTCGAACGTCCGCCTGCACGATGCCACCGTCCTGGTGGAAGCCACGCAGGTCGCCCCCGAGAAACCGGTGCAGGGCCTGTCTCTGACGAACGTCACCGGCACCACCGCCAAGGGCATCACGCTCCACCACGCCCGGGACGTGGTCCTCAAGGATATCCACGTAACCGGCTTTACCACCCCCCTGATCACCACCGAAGACGTGACCGGCACCGGCTTAGAGTGACACGACAGCTCGTGGGTGTCAGGCCCACAGACTTGCGGGTCCACTGACGCGGAGAGATAGGAGCGGTGTGCGGCGCACACCCTACGAGACCTCGACAACAACCGGGACATCCTCCCCATTCTATAGAGTCACTTCTTCGTGGCGTCGCCGAAGGTCTGGACGCGAGGCTTGATCCCGCGGAGCCACAGCTTCAGCGCGGTGCGGTGCTTGTTCTGCCGCTCCTCGATCAGCACGGCGTGAGGGTTGCCGAAGTTCTCGAAGTGGACCACGTAGGGCGACAGCCCAACCAGACAGTTGCGGAAAGACATGGCTTCATGAACATCGTTGATCAGCTCGTTCATGTCCTTGGGGACCCGCCCATGCTTATCCTTGAAGGCGACGATGCACCCGTAGAGGTTCTTCTGCTGCTGGCCGCAGGCCTGCACGTCGTCGAAGACGCGGCCGACCGCCGTTCGCGAGTCGAATAGCTCTCCCACCGGTCGATCACCGCTGATCACGACCAGAGGCGACTGCCAAAGCCACAACTGCACCCCGCCCCACGACAGGATCAGTACGATCCCGATCACTGCCGCGACAATAATACGTTTCCTCGCACGAGTCATCTCAGGCCCTTCCGGAAACGAGTTTTCTGCTCACCTGGGCATTATAGCCCAAAAGAAGAGGGACAGGTACCTACTGTGCCAGAGGGTTGTCCCTATGTGCCATCGCAACGGACGCCATGCCGCCGGAAGGCCGGCGCTCGGCCGGAGTACGTCTTTAATAGGGACGGACCCTATTTTCTTGTTGACAGGCGAGCACCAGACCCCGTAGGATATTGCCATGCCTAGGACTTCACGCATCGTCATCGCAGGTTGCCCTCATCATGTGACGCAGCGGGGCAACAACCAGGAGAACGTGTTCTCCACCGACGAGGACCGCGAGGTCTTTCTCGGCCTGTTGCGCGAAGCCTCGGCGCGCTTCGGCCTGACCATCGAAGGCTACTGCCTGATGACCAATCACGTCCACCTGATCGCGACACCGGCAGCCGACACATCCCTGGCCATGGCCTTGAAGCGAACGAATCAACTGTACGCTCAGTATGCCAACTACCAGCACGCGCGCACCGGCCATCTCTGGCAAAGTCGCTTCTACTCCTGCCCCCTGGGAGACGCTCACTTCTGGAAGGCGCTGGCGTACGTCGAGCGAAACCCGGTGCGAGCGCATCTGTGCCGGCGGGCCTGGTGCTGGGTATGGAGCAGTGCCGCGGCCCACTGTGGCGGGCCGGACGGCTCCGGCCTGCTCGACCTGGCGACCTGGACCAAACAGATCGATCCGGAGCGCTGGAAGCAGACTCTGACGATACGCGACGACCCGGGCGATATGGAGGCGCTTCGCCTCTGGACCAGTCGCGGCCGCCCGTGGGGCACCGACCGCTTCGTCAACGCCTTGGAGACCCGTCTCGGGCTTCGTCTCCGCCCTCTCCCCCGTGGCCGCCCCAAGAAACCCACCATAAAATAGGGTCCGTCCCTATTTATCCCCAAGTTCCGTCCATGATTCTCTCCTTAGTGTTCCTTGGATTCTATCGTCAAGCGGATAACCAAGCCAGTCATATACAAGTAAGCCTCCGCCTCCTGTGGGGTGATCTCATGCCGTGTCTCGTTGGCGTGCCGGTAGTCGTGAGCATATGTAACGTAGTTAGCTAGCAACCTGTTCCATCCGTTTGATAGGCTAAGTTTAGCCAACAAGGCATCTTTGTTGTTGTCCAGGGTCTTTTCGTTGCCGAGCACCGCCCTCGCCATCCCTTCCACTGCCGAATAGCAGTTCTTTATCACATCTGCCAACGAATCACCCGCCATGTAGTTGCGTAACGCTGCCCGATAGTCTTTCTCTTCGCTTGGATAGTCCTTAAGCCAGATCAGCACATCCTCGATCAGGGGCTTGTCCAATTCCTCGGCTCCGGAGGGATAGAAGAATCCGTTCTTCCATCTGACGCCAATATCACAGGTGCACCGAGACATGACCCCTTCGATCATTTCAGATAACCATTCCTGGCTTTCGTCATGGTTACCGTAGCCCCCCCAGATATGCTCGTGCATGGCACACAAGACTTCCAGGGTCTTCCAGAAATCACCGCCTGTTAGCGTTTTCAGTTCTCGAGGCGGAGAGTCAAATCGACCACGAGATCTCTCCGGAAGAGCGTGAGAGTCGATACCCAGTTCAAAACACACCAACGCAAATAGCTTCGGATAATCGAACGACGTAGCCTTTTCCGTGTCCACTTCATGGAAGATGGTTTGGTTTACTCGTTCGACAAACCGCTTTCTCTCCTGCTCAACCGTATCCTGTAGGCCAAGCAGTTCGTTAAACCGCTTCCGCACGTGCATATCCCTACCTTTCGCTGTGCCCGGCTACTTCGCTTCTGCTGTTGCCGCTCGCGCATCTGTCCAGCTACTGACAGGATTATATGCCCATCCTGGACAAGATGTCCATATCTATGTAGGACTGCTGTTTATGCCGGTTCGCAGCCCGGAGTGGATCATACACGTCCGCAAAGGGGAATAACCGGAACGATGGGGACGTGCGCCGCTATCCCGCACAAATTTGCAGCTCAAAAATGGCCATATTCCCGGCGTTCCCCGCCGGGGGCGGCTGGGCTACATGGGCTCCATTGCTCGGGAGGTATTCGTTTGTAGTGTGCCCGTAAGGGCGTACAGCCTCACGCCTCATGGCATCGCTACGAACGAGACCTCAGTTTGCCTGCCGTTGAATTCAGCCGCCTTACGAGTGCCTTCCGGCAGGACGATGACGGAGAAGGTGCGGGGCGACAAGGGCCTTCCTTCCATCCGTGGATCGGGTTCGATGGTCAGACGCTTTTCGGTGTTGTTCCAGGTGAGGTGGGTCCAGGTGGCCTGGCCTTGCAGGTAGTCCAGGGTTTGGCCGTCGTCTTCATACAGGGTGAAGTCGCCGTCGGCGCCGGGGTAGATTTGCAGCGTCGTGGGGTCGGTGACGGGTTGGTCGGTGTATTGGCGGACGGGATCGAGGGGAATGATGGCACCGGCGCGGACGTAGATGGGCATCTTGGAGAGGTTTACGTCGCGCGTCACGGTCCGGCCGCCTGTCTGCTTTTCGTTCGTCCACCAGTCGTACCAGTCGCCTTCGGGCAGGTAGACGTCTCGCGATCTGGCGGCGGGCGTGAAGACCGGGGCGATGAGCAGGTCACGACCCCAGAGGTACTCGCTGCCGAGGCTGCGGGCCTTCTCGTCGTTGGGGTAGTGCAACCAGAGGGCTCGCATCAAGGGTAAGCCGGTGTCACGGGCTTGCCGCGCGAGGGTGTAGGTGTAGGGCATGAGCCGGTAGCGCAGCTCGGCGTATTGGCGGCAGACCGCTTCGATGGCGGGGTTGTTCAGCTCGCTCTTGCTCGGCAGGTCGCGCTGGCCTTCGAGGTCGCCCATGTCACTGAGGCCCCAGCCCCAGGGGGTGCGGAGCCGCCAGATGCGGCCGTGCGAGCGGAACGAGGGACAGAAGGACGAGAACTGGAACCAGCGGGCGTAGAGCTCGCCCGTCAGTTCGGAGGTGGTGTAGAAGCCGCCGGTGTCGGAGCCCCAGTAAGGCGAGAGGCTCAGCGAATGGTTGACGCCGACGGCGATCTGGCCTTCGAGCGTCTTCCAGGCCGACTGCGTGTCGCCCGACCAGACCCAGCCACCCCACTGGGCGATGCCGAGATGGCCGTTGCGGTGCAGGCTCCAGGGGCGCTCGTTCGGCTGCGCCGACAGCGGGCCCTGGTAGTAGAGCTGGTGACGCTTGATCCGCTCGAAGAGGTTGAACCAGTCGCCTTCGTCGGGCCACCAGGCGTCGATGCCGGCCTTGACCAGGCCGACGTGCTGCTGCCAGTAGTTGAGGATGTGCGAGTTGTCCAGCGGCTCACTCGGTCGCGGCGGGATCGTGCCTTGCAGCGTGGGCAGGCGGTCCCGCTGCCAGGGGACCATGTGGACGATGACCTTGACGTGGCGCGCGTGCAGGTCGGCCAGGACGTCGGCGGGGTCGCGCTGGAAGACTTTCGGGTTGAAATCGAACGAAGGCTGGCGCGTGTTCCAGCCGGTGGGCGTGAAGCCGGTGCCGAGGTAGATGACCGCGTCGAGCGGCATGTGCTTCTGACGGAAGGTATCGACGACGTGCAGCAGGAGCGACTCGCTGTCGAGGTTGGCGTCGGTCAGCTCGCGGTGCGATTGCATGTAGCCGAGCGACCACTTCGGAGGCATGACCGCGGGTCCGCTGATGACGGAGACGTCCTTCATCAGGTCGGCCGGGTTGTGGGCGTCGAAGATGAAGACGTCGAAGACGCCGGGCGCGATGGTGTCGATCGGCGGGCGGCCTTGGATCTGGGCGAGATATCGGCTGCGCTCCTGGTTGCGCTGGCGGCGGTCGCCTTCGCCGTCGGGCGCGGGCGGGTCAGGCGGCGCCCAGGGGATAAACCTGCCGCGCTCGTTGCGCAGGTCGATCTGGCCCCAGGGGGTCGCGACGAAGAACCCCCAGCCCTCGGTGCCAATCAGCAGCGCCACGGGATTGCGCGAGCCGTAGGCGTTCGACTGCCAGCGAGGCTGCATCTCGTGGAGCCGGCCGCGACGGTCGAATTCAATGGTCTCGTTGCGCCAGTCCCGACCCATCTGCGGGCCGCCTTCGCCCATGCCCAGCACGGGCTGGTCTCCCACGTGGAAGGTCAGGCTTCCGTCGGCCTCGAAGATCACGTCCTGAACCGCCTGCCCCTGCGCGTTGGTCACGACCACGCGGAGAGGATTCA
>JAFGCA010000390.1 GCA_016932895.1 Sedimentisphaerales bacterium
GGACCGGACCAGCAAGACCGTCTTCGGCAGGCGATTCGAGCCGAACGGCGCTGCCACCACGGACCCGTTCGAGATCAGCGGCATCGGTTGCAGTTCCATGACGCGGCCCTCGGTCGCCATAAGCGCCGGCGGGCGCTTCGTCGTGGCCTGGGACGGCGACCCGAACCGAGCGGCAGACGACGACGTTTACGCCCGAGTGTACGATCCCAACGCCACCCCGCAAACCGAGCAGTTTCTCGTGAACACTTCTCGCGAGGGCGCCCAGCAATGGCCGCGTGCCGCCATGAACGAGGCAGGCGAGTTCGTTATCGTCTGGATGCACGAGACCGGTGATCCCAACATCAATACGGACATCCACGCCCGGCGTTTTGGCCGCGACGGCGTCCCCGCCGAGAACCCGCTACAACTCAACACGCACGTCCTCGGCAAACAACAGTATCCCGCCGCAGCCATGACCGACGACGGCGCGTTCGTCACCGCCTGGGAGGACCAGGAGCAAAGTGGCGGCGAATACGACATCTGCATCTGTATCGCCGCGCCGCTGATGTCGGCCGACTTCAACGGCGACCTGCGGGTGAGTTCTATCGATCTGGCCACCTTTGCCCTGCATTGGCGAGACCCAAACCAGGCCGCACCGGCCGACCTGAACGGCGACGGCATCGTCGATGCCCGCGACCTGGCGGCATTCTGCCGGCAGTGGCTCCGGGAACGGAGGGAGGAGTACTGAGGACGCCCCGGGGGCACGAGCCCCTGCCCAACAGCACGCCGTCATTCCAATGGCACGGCCCAAGCCGCGCCTTGACGCTGACGGTTCATCTCGGTATCCTGCTTGTCTTTGTCGAACGCTATATGCCTGGAACCACGAATTAGGAGGTACCGATTGTGTCCATGAACCGACAAATACGCCAGCTTGTCCTGTGCATCGTCATGACGCTTGTCTTCGCGGCCGGTTTCGCTGTGGCGGCCGACGAGACAGCAACGCCGGAGACGGCCACCAGCGCCGCGTCCGAATTCAAGACGGACGTGGATAAGGTCAGCTATATCATCGGCACGCAATTCGTCGCCGGCCTCAAGCGACAGGGGGTCGAGGTCAACGTCGAAACGCTCGTACGCGGCATTCGCGAGGCGCTGGCCGGCAAGCCGGGCCCCTTCAGCCAGGACCAACAACGGCAAATCATGATGGCCTTCCAGCAGAAGATCAACGCCGAACGCCAGAAAAAGACACAGGCGGAGGCCATGGCCAAAGTAGGCGAGGAAAATATGTGGAAACTCAAGCTCACCCAACCCGAACGCATGACCTTCGATGCCAACAAGGACTACTTCTGGATCCTCGAAACGAACAAGGGGCCCATCCGCATCAAGCTCATGCCCGACGTGGCGCCGATGCATGTCACCAGCACGATCTTTCTGACGAAGAAGGGCTTCTATGACGGCCTGGCGTTCCATCGCGTGATTCCGGGCTTCATGGCGCAAGGCGGATGTCCCCTCGGAACGGGCACGGGCGGCCCGGGATACAAATACGACGGCGAGTTCGATCCGAACGTCAAGCACGATCAGCCCGGGCGGCTCAGCATGGCCAACTCCGGCCCCGGCACCGACGGCAGCCAGTTCTTCATCACGTTCAAGGCAACCCCCTGGCTTGACGGCAAACACACCATCTTCGGCCAGGTTGTGGAGGGTCAGGAAAACTGCAAAAAGATGGAGGCCGCCGGCACCCGGGCGGGCACGCCCAAGGAAAAGCTGGTCATCACCAAGGCCCGCATCGAAGAGAAGCCCAAGCAGGTCGATCCACGATAGCGGCCTGTTTGCTCCGACAGCGCGACGTCGTGCGTCATGCCTGGCGAAAGGTATTGTCGCAACGATAGCAGATGGACGTCGGCGACACGGTGCCCGTGAGCATTTGCAGGCGCAGACGCCGATAGCCGTTGCCGGCCCAGATGTCCCGGAACGCTTTCTCGGTGACGTTTCCGAGCGGCAGCCTGCCGTTGACGTCCATACAGCAGGGAACGACGGTGCCGTCGGACAGGATACACCCGTGGCGAAACGGCGCCTCGCAGGGCTGGTAGGCGCCGCCGTCGTGCGTGGGGTCTACGCGTCTGTCTTTGACGCCGCCCAGCCACGTGAGGCAGTCGGTGACGCGAACGTCATCGACGCCGCTGCCCCGCCATTGCTCAATGAAGTCCGCCAGCCCGTCCCGGGTCTCCTGCATCCGAATGATCTCGATCGTTGTGTGCGGGCCGCGCTTGCCGTTTGCCCGGCGTAGGTCCAGAAACCGGCGAATGTTGGATTCGACGCGCTCGAACCGCGCCGGCGGACGCAGCTTCTCATAGACTTCGGCCGAGCAGCCGTCGAAGGAAAGCGACAGAAACGTCAAAGACGAGAGCAGAAGCTTCTCCGACGTGTCCCGGGTGAGCATCGTGGCGTTGGTGTGGATCATGGTTCGACAGCCTCGCGCGCCGGCGTAGGCAATCATGTCGAAAAGGCCCTCGTGCAGCAGGGGCTCGCCTGACAGATAGAGCTTCACCAAGGGCTCGTTCTCCCGTACCTCGTCGATGATGTTTCGGAACATCGCCATCGACATATCGCTCTGCGAGCAGCGCAGCCCGGCCGACTGGGGACACATGATACAGCGGAGATTGCATCTGCGAGTGACGTCGATCCAATAGACCGAGGGCACAGGCGGGATATAGTAGTCCATCATTTCCGCAATATTATGCCAAAGCGGCATCCCTGGCTCTCCAACCGGACACTTGCGTAATCTACACCCGAACGCGCCTGCGTGTCAAGCACTTGCCGCCGGGCAATCGGGCCCGTCGTTGAAACATCGCCTTGGCGCCGATAGAATCATTGCAGCCGCGGGAATCCGATATAAAGTCCGGGACCGGTGACAGCGGCATGAAGTGATGTCACAAAGGAAAGGAACTCTAATGAAGACGATTCTCAACGCTGCGTTGCTGGCATGTCTGACGGTGACGGGATCGCCGCTATTCGGGCAGTCGTTCCCCACGATCCCAGAAAGCCGCCGGATCGAGATGCTCCGGCCTCCAAGCCGGCGACCGGTCCGCATGGTGCTCGACACCGATACGTACAACGAGATCGACGATCAGTTTGCCCTGGTCTATGCGTTGATCTCGCCGGAGCTGGACGTGCAGGCCGTCTATGCGGCCCCGTTTCACAACAGCCGGTCGAGCGGACCCGGCGACGGCATGGAAAAGAGCTACGAGGAGATTCTACGCATCCTGGGAAAGCTTGACAAGCCGGCGGATGGATTTGCCTTCAAGGGCAGCTCTCGTTATCTGGCGGACCCGAATCGTCCCGAGAGGAGCCCGGCGGCGATGGATCTCGTAGCGCGGGCCCGCGAGTGCAGCCCGGAGGACCCGCTTTACGTCGTCGCCGTCGGAGCGATCACCAACGTCGCCAATGCGATTCTGATCGATCCGTCCATCATTGACAAGATGGTGCTGGTCTGGCTGGGCGGGAACGGCCACAACTGGCCGCATCAGCGCGAGTTCAACCTCAGACAGGATTTAAAGGCGTCCCGGCTTATCTTCGACTCCGGCATGCCCGTCGTGCAACTGCCCTGTACGCCGGTCGTCACGCACTTCACGACCACGGTGCCAGAGATGGAACGCTACGTGGGCGGTCGCGGCCCGATTGGCGACTATCTGCTCGAGATCTTCAAGGACTATCGCAAGGACCATTTCGCATGGTCCAAGGTTTTGTGGGACATGACGGCCGTCGCCTGGCTCGTCAACAACAGGTGGCTGCCCTCCGATCTCCTGCACAGCCCCATCCTCACGGACAACTACACGTTCAGCGTCGACCGGTCCCGGCACCTGATCCGCGCGGTCAATTTCGTCCACCGCGATCCCATCTTCAGGGATTTCTTCACGAAACTGGACAAACGCGCGGACAAATGAGCCTCCCGCGCGCAGGGGCGGATTCCCCACGCGTCAGTGACATCAGTTGGCCGACATCGCCAGGCGGAAGCCGTTGTTGTAGTGGACCATCTGGCCCATCGGCGTCTTCATGCGGATGTAGGACCGGCACAACCAGGGCGGGCTGGCGAACGAGCCGCCGCGTGTGATGCCCATGGGATCGAACCGTTCCGTCTCGATCCAGGCCGAGCCGTCGGTCGGGGCCCCGTCGGCGCCTTCGTGCCAGATATCCTGGACCCATTCCCAAACGCCGCCGTGCATGTCGTAGAGACCCCAGGCGTTGGGCTTCTTCCGTCCCACGGGGTAGGTATGCCTGATCTTATCAGAATTCCACAGGTACCAGGCCATCTCGCTCAGATTGCCCGCGTATTCGCCCGTGGTCCCGGCGCGACAGGCGTATTCCCATTCGGCCTCGCTGGGCAGCCGCACGTCGCGACCCGTCTTCTCGCTGAACCACCGGCAATAGGCCGCCGCATCGTACCAGCCGATGTGCGTCACGGGCTCATCATCGTTCTGTGTGAAACCGGGAAAACGCCAATCGATGAGGACCTCGTAATGCCACGGTGCATCGGGCACACATGTAAAGGCCCAGCCCTGCTTCTCGGCATCGGTGACGTACCCCGTCTCCTCGACGAATAAGGAGAACTGCGCAAGCGTCACTTCGGTTGTCGCCAGGTAATAGCTGTGGTCGATCGCGACCTCGTGGACCGGCATCTCGTAGGTCCAGTTGTACTGATCGACGTATTGGAACGGACTTCCCATCTCGAACGTACCGCCGCCTATGCGAACGAAGTCGAAGGGGACGCCGCCGACCGTCAGCGTGACCCTGGCGGGATGCTCGTCGTTCTGCCCGACGAGGTGTTCTGCGCGCCGGCCCGACGCCGATGCGGCGCTCTCTGTTGCCGCCGGCCGGTCGCAGCGAACGACGCGAAAGCCCGTCTCCGTGGCCCGGTGGGCGACCGGTACGGGACAACGATGCGCGCACCGGCACTGCGACGCCGGCTGGCACCAGGAGCCGCCGCGCAGGACGCGCCGCGCCGCCGCCGCCGCCGGGAGATGGCACACCCGATTGGCGCTACCATCGCTCGGAGAGTTTCGGTAATCCCAGTGATACAGGTCGGCGCACCATTCCGAAACATTGCCGTGCATGTCGTAGAGCCCCCAGGCGTTCGGCGTCCTGCGCGCGACGGGATGGATCTTCCCACCGCTGGTTGCGTTGAACCAGGCCACCTCGCGAACATTGCCTGCATAGTCACCCGACGTCCCGGCCCGACAAACATACTCCCACTCCGCCTCCGTCGGCAGGCGAAAC
>JAFGCA010000391.1 GCA_016932895.1 Sedimentisphaerales bacterium
GGAAGAAGGCAGCGGCTCCGGAGGCCACAACCGGATAGGCGATTGCGCCAGCCACCGCTGCAAAACGCTACGTGCTCTGGGCGTCCTCTGATGATATAACTCACGAGAAGGTCCTTGCGGTTTGCCGAACGGACTGCAAAAAACGAAAGTTAAACTGGGCAAGATGGTATCTTCCATGACCGAAAGCCGAATCGAAATCACTGAGCGGTTGCGAGCAGCCGGATTTTGGGGCGAAGCGTCACGATGCGGCGACGACATCCGTCGGAAGCTGCGCGCCGAGAAGGTGCCCCAGGCCGAAGCCAACGAGCGGTCTTGGCAGGAAATGGCGACCAAGTATCCGCCGGGACCCGTGGTCGAGGCGACTCCCGCTCTGCCCCGTGCGGAAGCGGCGGCGATCGTCGATGTCTGGGTCTGGCGGTTCGGACTCACCATCCCCGATCACGCCTTGGGCGCTCTCGTCGAGGAGATCTTGGCGGCGATAATCCAGGCCTGCGGGGGGAAACCATGCCGTGTTGGGCGGCGGGGGTGAAATCCAAGGCCGTGCCCGGGCCAAGAACTCGGCACGCGCCGTCGGTCGGGCGCGCGAGGTTTCCTACCTTCTGACAAACCACCAGCTACGCCGGCTTCCGCTTCCGCCGCCAGCCTACCGCAACACCAAGGCCGCCAAGAAGCGACCAGATGAAGAAGGTGGCGGGCTCGGGAACCCCAAAGGGTGGCGCGCGGAAAATCACAAAATGGCCGTCGCTGCCGGAGTCCGGGTCAAAAGTGTCCGACCAGATCCAGTTCGCGCCTTCCAGGCCTGCGACCGTCCCCCACGGTGCAACCCCGTTCGGTGCCGATACGCCCGGCGCTGCCCACGAGGACGTGGAATTGGCAAGCTGAATCTCCGCTTGGATGCTTGTCGTGTACGAGCCAAGCGGATCCCCGATGTTGGTCGCCGGAAGCTCCGTGAGGCCATGTATATCGGGGGTATACACAAGAGTTTCCGAGGTGTACTGCTGCCAGTCCGTCTGGTTCGTGACGACGGTCGTGCTGGCGTGGGTGACGGTGTCTGTGAACACAAACTGGCCGAGCAATCCCTGATTCAGATCATCATCCCACGCGACCACGTAGATCACAGGGGGCTTATTGAACGGAGGGTAGGTCTCCGGCATACTCCAGTTGTAAGTGCCAGGGCTGCCGTAGTAGCCGAATTCATTACGGCCCACAAACGTCAGTGGTCCGCCCTCCGGTCCCCAGTACAAACCGTAGTGATTGTCCGCGGTCAGAGTCGCTTGAACTTGGATCGCCGCTTCGGCCGTAGCCGCGACACACAGAACCACACCCAGCGCGACCACAAGAACCACTGCTCGCTGTTTCATGACGGGTCTCCTTTGATTCGCAGCTCGTGGATGAACCCCGAGGATTCGCTCTAAAGCCAGACCCACGTGGTTTGCCCACAAGATCCGGCATTGCCAGCGAAGCAGTCAGCACGGCACATCGCAGTCAGTTGCCGGGACTTCGGCTGTCTGCTTCCAGTCGCTCCCCACCCGTCTATTGACCGCCGGCGTTCGGTTCCTGACAGGCAGGCGGGGGAATCTCCGAAATCAACTCTGTTGGGGGATACACCGAAAGTCGGGACTACCGGCCGGATTCTCTGCCCCGGCCAGTCGAGCGTGGTATCGGAGGGGATTGAAATGCGTTTCCCGACCCTCCGGCCCGTGCAACTCGGGGCCGAGGGGTCTTGCCGCGCACGGCGAATCCCCACCGCAGGGGTACTTTACCTCGTGTGGTGAATTGGGTATGCTCTGGTTGCTGGGTGCCCGGCGAATTTGCTCCTCGCCGGGCCGAAATCGGGCCAGGGGCGGTTGTCTGTGGGCTGCCCACGGTCGTGCGCTCTTGGAGGTCAACGAAAGGGGCGTCGTCGAACGCGTCGTGGGCGAGGCCCCCACGGCCGATCGCCTTGACAGGATCGCTGCTGCCACCGTGGATCGTCACGGTCGGCTGTACGTTCTGGACGAGCACACGTACTGCGTCCACGTCTTCAGCCCCGAAGGCAAACCGCTCTTCCTGTGCAAGCCGGATCCGCGCGAGATTCCCGCGGGTCACGTCGGGGTTCCCAACGTAACGATATCAGACGCAGGAGAGATCTTCGTCAGCCTGGAGACGGTCTCCTCCGACCAGGCCGGCGGAGGATACGTCCGCGTCTCCGCGGAAGGGGACCGCCTGGGCATTGCCCGGTTGGATCTGGATCTCTTGGTATGACGAAGCCAACGACAGGATTCTATCCATACTTGACAATGAATTGATATACTCAGTTTCTCCATGGGACATCGAGTTAGTGGGGCGCAGACTTGTCATTAGGGAGGCCAGCAGGAAACTCCTTCTTGATCTGGAATTCAGGCCCCCGATGGGAACGGGAGTGGTTCTCGGATGAACAATGCTCCAACCAATGAATGCAGCGGACGGACGAACCGCCGCTGATTCAGAACGTTCGGCGGCGTAGTGACGGAGGTGGACTGTGCCCCACAAACTGATCCTGAACAAGGGCGGCGAGGAGCAGGTTCATGAGTACGAGGACATTGAAGAGGCGTTTAACGTAGCCCTCCCGTGGGTCATGAAGGGCTACGTTGCACGCATCACCGACAAGCAGGGCGTGGTCAAGTACACGCAAGCTCTGTCCAATGGGCAGATAGCTACGTACCCAGGCGACGCTACCGAGCAATGTTCGGAGGCGCAGGCGAGCGGCGGCATTACGACGTCCTCGCCGCGATAGCCGTGGTGGCGGTTCTAGTAGAGAGTCTGCCACACCGAACCAAGCGATGAACCCGAGCGGGAATGGCGGTCGGGTCCACGATGAGATCAGAGTCGCTCGGCGCCATTCCCGCCGGGTTATCGCAATCGTTCGCTCAACCCGCGTCGGTTGCCCCCAGGCACCGACGCAACGAAACGCAAGTTGCTGACCTGCGTCGGTCACATCGACGTGACGTACGATGCTGCAGGCTCCACCTCTGCCGTTTCCTCGCTGCCGACGACCTGGGGAACCCCAGCAAACACCGCTGTTGTTCGACTTTCTGCACGGACGTCAAGACGCGGTACCGTCCAAGACGTCGGTGGCGCGTTGCGACACCTTGGGAAGACACGGTGTTCTCGGGCGCGACAGACCGGCAAAACGTCAAGCTGCAGGGCGCCAGCCCAGATCGGAGGCTGACTGCCAGCACGGTTCGGTACGCCTTATGGGGGGGTACTGCTGTGGCTGCTCGCGACGACCTGTGACGCACAGTCGATGGCTCAACGTGGGCCGGTTCGGAAAACAGCCGCCCGTCTTCTTTCACGGCGAGCCCGCTCTCCTATCCGCGTTTGCTGCTGCCGCGCTTCGTTGCGGCCGTGCCATCCTGCGGTATAATCAATGGTTTCGGCGGCGTTTCGGTTTGACTCGTGTCGCCGAGTCCCCCAACCCGGCGGATGACCCGATGGCGCGCGTTGCTGTTTCACCCTTGGTCCGCGAACTCCGCACGGCGCTGGGCGCCGACGGCGTGCTCCACGCGCCGGCGGACCTGGTGGCTTACGAGTGCGACGGGTTCACGATCGAGAAGAACCCGCCGGATGCGGTGGTGTTCCCTCGTTCGACCGACGAAGTGGCCCGGGTTGTCAAGGTCTGCAACCGTCACGGCGTGCCGATCGTTGCTCGCGGGGCGGGCACGAGTCTGGCCGGCGGGTGTCTGCCGGTGGGTGGCGGGGTCGTCGTCATGCTCACCCGGATGCGGCGCGTCGTCGAGGTCAACCTCCGCGACCGCCTCGCCGTGGTCGAGGCCGGCGCGACGAACGTCGCGTTGGGCCGGGCCCTGGCGGGCACGGGCTACCACTTCGCCCCCGACCCATCGAGCCAGAAGGCCAGCACCATCGGCGGCAACGTCGCCACGAACGCCGGCGGCCCCCACACGCTCAAGTACGGAGTGACCGTCAACCACGTTCTGGGCATCGAGGCCGTCCTGGCCGACGGCTCGGTGCTGCGCGTCGGGCCGATCGAACGCCCGGGGTTGGATCTGATCGGCGTCTTGGTCGGCAACGAGGGCACGCTGGCCGTCATCACCAAGGTCTGGGTCCGGCTGACGCCCGATCCGGCCGACTACCGCACGATGCGTGTCGTGTTCGAGACGGTCGACGACGCCACCAACGCGATCAGCGACATCATCGCCCAGGGCATCATCCC
>JAFGCA010000392.1 GCA_016932895.1 Sedimentisphaerales bacterium
CCATAAACGCGCGTTTTTTGCCCGATTCTCTCGACGGCTGTGGCGAACTGGTAGTCCGGCATGCGTTTGAGAAAGCTCCCAAGCGCGGCAAGGAAGGAGTCGCGGTGAAAGGCCGAGTTGAACCAGACGGTATCGGCAGCCAGCGCCGTGGTCATGTTGGTCATGGCAAACTGGTAATCTCGCTCGCTCTCGAATCGTACCGGATACGTCAGTTGGTTTTCGTGAAAGTAGACTGCGCTTGGAACGTTGCGGATCCCTTGGGGCGCCAGACCCAGGAACTCGGCCAGGTTGAGCATGTCGGAGCAAAACAGCACGTCCCAGGGCAAGTCCCCGGAGGCACGCTCGGCAACCATCTCGGCGAACGTGACCGCGGCGTGCCGCATCCGCCATTTCCATTTGTAGGGCGGCAATGACAGGACGGTCCACTCGTGCCTGCTGGCGGCGGACCATCCGTCCAAAAAGGCTTTGTGACTGCCACCGTAGTAGGGCTCGAGTGCGAGGATCCTCATGTTCCTGCTGCCCTTCTGCGGTGCTTGGCCTTGGCCGGATACATCACGACATCTCCCAATCGTATTCGATCTCCAGGCGAAGCTTATGCTGGGCTTCTTGCCGGGCCAGCGCAAGCAGGGTGTCACGGTGTTGACGGTTTCGAGCGATGGAAGCAAGGTTGGAGTAGAGCCTGAAGGCGGCTTTCTCCCGGTTCATGGCCACGACGAGCAGGTCCACATAGCTCATGTCGGGTCGCAACTCGGTCTCCGGGGTATTCTCGGCGATATCGAGACTGCCCACATCTTCGTCGAGAAAGGAGGTCTCACCGGCCTTGATGGCCTCCAGCCGAATGGCGTGCTGCAACTCATCGATGGCGAGGTCGTGAATCGCCCGGCGCACTTGCGGTTTCGTTGCAAAGCGCTCCAATCTGATGTAGAACTCGTGTGCCTGATTCTCTCTGGCGATGGCAAAATCCAGGATATCATTGGCAGAATGGAATCTGGGCATTTCTCACCTTCAGCGATCCACGCCCGGCCTCTCACACGAGCAGGCAGGATGCCCGGTCCCGGCCGGTTGGTGCAGATCCGTCGGTATCAGTCTATCGGAAATGACGTTGAAGGCAACAAAGACTCTGCGACCGGCGGCGCCCAGCCCCATTGCTGACTGGGCGCCGTCGATCGCGTTTGCGTCTTGGCGGGATGTTTCAGGTCGGCCGGTCGTCCCTAATTGAAGGCGTACCAGCCAATGCCTTCATAGACCCACTTTTGTGACTGGTTTTCGATCAGGTCTCTCTTCTCTTGCTCATCCATCGTATAGAGGTAACGACCCAGGGTATTGGACCAGAAGCGATATATGGGGGCCGTGCCCACAGGCTGGATATCCGGCGGGTACGCGTAGAAGGAGATTCCCTGGTAGGTCCAGTCCTGACGCTTCTCGATGAGCCAGTCTTTTTCTTCCTCATTGATCGTGTAAAAGTGGGTCGTCAGGTGATCCGACCAGAACTGGTACACCGGTGCCAGGGCCCCATCGACGATGCCGGGCCCGGCGCCCTGGTTTGTCAGCAGTTCGAAGGCCATATCCCAGGAGACGTTGCGGGGGTATTCAACGCGTTCGCCGTTTTCCCATTGGCTCCCGATGTTGGGGGGCCAGGAGGTCCCGCCGGTGCTTGGACGGGATGTCCCGAGGATTTGCACGGCATCGCTGTTGAAATGGTGCGGCCGGGTCGTCCAGCCCCACGTGTGCTGCGGTGTCATGACGCCGGTGTCATAGACCGCCGTGATGCTGACCCAGTACACGGTGTCCGTGGTCTGGCTGTCAACCATCGGATGGAACCATTGATCCTGCGAGATCAGGCAGGTGAACTGAAAACAGGTTTCATCCGGCCGCAGACCCTGCGGGTCGCTGGCAGTGCCGGCGACGTTCCACGTCCAAGCGGTGCAGTAGTACTCCCATACGAGTGTGCCGGGGTGGCCGAAGGTCGTTGATGTGCCGGGGAACTGAGCCGGCGCGTCCGTCCAGATGCCGATGTGGAAGGCCAGGGGCTGCACCGAAGGCAACAGTGATTGGCTCCAGCCCTCGAACGAGCCCCACCAGTGGAACCCGGTGATGGGGTAGTTGTCGCCACACTGCCAGTCGTCGGCGAGCATCTGACGCAGGTGCATGCCGGAAAGCTCGTTCCATGCCGTGAACACGTACGGCGTCTGCGGGTCCAGTCTTTCCGGCGGCTGGCTCCATTTCAGGGCTCCTTTGCCGGAGCCGGGCTGGGGGGCGTAGTACTGGGAAATCGATACCTTGTAATCTTCCACTTCGCCGTCATCGGCCAGGCCGTCGAATGCTAACAGGCCGCGGGTGTTGAACCGGAAACGCGCGTATGTATCACCGATTGCCGCGCCCGCCGGAACCCGAAAAGTCAGCTCGTTGGCGCCGGCTGAGAGCAGCTTGTCCGTGAAGATCTGCTCCATGGCGCCGTCGAAGCTGTCGTCTCCGTCGAAATCGACCCAGGCATTGAGGTATCCGAAGGTGGACGCTGTCACTTGCACAGTGGCGATCTCGCTCGGCCAGAGTGCCGAGGCGAAGATCACGCCGTCTTCATCGTCGCTGCCGTTGGTGTCGTCACCGGTGGCGGAATTGCCGGGCCGTCCGTCCGGCTCGCTGTCTACCGATTGTCCCAGAAAGACGCCCTCGACGATGATGTGTCTGGCTCCGTCATGGCTCTGCCGCGTGGGATAGCCCGGGTCGGGCGCGTCGCCGAAATCCAGCGACGTCGCCGGCGGCGTGGTGGTGCAGGCCTGGCACGTGGTGTTCGCCCCTAACCATACGTAGGGTGGCAGGCATTGTGATTCGAGGGAGATGAAGCACGCCCCGGTTTGCCGGTTGCAGCAGGCTCCCATCTCCTCTCCCGGCTCTTCTCCGCCCGGA
Organism: Sedimentisphaerales bacterium; assembly: GCA_016932895.1. Next base: position 2,908 of record JAFGCA010000392.1, read on the forward strand.
TCTTCTCCACCGGGGTCGTCCCCGATGCAATCGTGGAACGCCCCTCGGAAGACCAGGATGTTCTTTCCGATGATGTCGATGGAAACCCATTCGGGATTGTAGGCTTCGATGATTTCGTGAGCGATAGGCTCTATCGATCCGAAGAAACCGGCGGGGATGGTGTAGAGGTGCTCGGTCTCTATGTACTTGGCCTCATCCTGAGGGTAGGGGACGTTGATGGGCCGCGGAGGGTGGCTGAGCCCGAGTGCCGACCATTCAGGCGTTGACCAACTGTAGGTGATCTCTGCAGAGGCGTGTTTGTCTACGTCGACGGGCTCCGTATAGATATAGTAGTCCAGTTGCGCCTTTCGGTCGGGATCATACGGGCCGTTGTAGAACCACATTCGATGCACGCCGCTCGTGGCGTCGTAGTGGTGCCATCCGTCTCCGTCTCCGTCGCCCGAGACGTAGTCTCCGTTCTCATCGAAGATGATGCGGTACCAGACGCCGGGCCAATCATCGGGGTCTTCCCTGGCATACCGGGCGGCCAGAGCGACCGGCAGGGTCGTCGTGATGATCAGCAGTGTGCACAACAGTCGTAACCTGTGAGCTTTCATTTCTGCGGTCCTTACTGTATCGGTTCGGCTAAGCCGGCCTGCCGGTCCGGACGGACCGACCACCGGCGTTCGATTGTCTATGGCATCGGCGCAAAAAGCCCCTTACTCCAAAAAAAACGGCTCCCAAGCCCTGATTCAGGCGTGGTGGCGGCGCGTTCGAAAGACAAGGCCTGCGGGGATGCGGGTGAGGCATCGTCAGGTCGAATGTTGTTCCGGGCAACAGCGTAACCGATATTTTCAGCGGGGTCGGGGCATCTGACGAAGGCCTGATATTGTTTTCGGACGCTTTTCTTCCGCGGGTACGGACGCGCCGCAAGTGCCGGCGCCGGACGAAGAAAAGGGGAGTGTCCTGGTTGACCGTGGGCGCGCGTTTTCGGGGTGCAGTTCGTGTGGTTTTGGCAAACTCTCGGGACGTCGGGGCGTAAGGGCAGAGGCCGGTGGCAGGGCATGGATTCTTGTGCGGCCGGCGTCGATGTGGTTTCATGTGTACCGTCGGCCTGGCTGGGATTGCCGAGATCACGAGCTTTCTGTGGAGATTGCTTCGATCATGGTTCAGAAAGAGCGAATCACGTGGCTCAATCGGGAGCCCCCGCGCGAAGGCCGATACGTGTTGTACTGGATGCAGGCGGCGCAACGGGAAGAGTACAATCACGCCTTGGAATACGCCGTCGAGCGCGCCAATGACTTGAAGAAACCGGTCGTCGTTGTTTTTGGCCTGACCGCCGCCTTCCCGGAGGCGAATGAACGACACTATCGCTTCATGCTGGAGGGACTGAGAGAGACGCAGGAAGCCCTGCGGGACAGAGGAATACAAATGGCGGTCCGGGCCGAGTCACCCGTTGCATGTATCCCCAGAGTAGCCAAAGACGCTTGTCTGGTCGTCGTGGATGCGGGACATCTGCGCATTCAGCGGCAGTGGCGGGCGCAGGTGGCCGAACGGCTTCGCTGTGCCTTCCACGAGGTTGAGACCAACTTGATTGTCCCGGTGGAGGAGGCGGCCGAAAAGGAGAATTTCTCCGCCGGGACGTTTCGCCCGCGGATCGGCAAGAAACTCGATAAGTACCAGCAGAAGCTGAAGCGACGAAGGGTCCGGGCCGAGTCGCCGAGCCTTGAGCTGGAAGACTTGAGTCTCGGAGATTTGGACGCCGTGCTGGAGCGTCTCAAGATCGACGGCACTGTCGGCGGTGTCGATTCGTTTCGCGGAGGGACCCGGGAGGCGAAACGCCGGCTGCGCGCGTTTGTGCAGAGCCGGCTGGACGAGTACCCCGAGCGGCGAAACGACCCCAACGTGGAGGCCGTTTCCGGTCTCAGTCCGTATCTGCATTTCGGGCAGATTTCCCCCCTCTACATCGCCTTGCAGGTTCGGGCGACTTCGAGCCGGGGCAAGGAGGCGTATCTCGAAGAGTTGATCGTGCGACGCGAGCTGAGCTTTAATTTCGTGTACTACTGCCACGAATACGACAGCTTTGAATGCCTGCCGCCCTGGGCCAAGCGTACCTTGAATTATCACAGTCGCGACAAGAGAGAGTACGTCTATTCACGGGAGGACCTGGAAGCGGGGCGGACGCACGACGCCTACTGGAACGCCGCCCAGAAGGAGATGGTTCTGACGGGCAAAATGCACGGCTACATGAGAATGTACTGGGGCAAGAAGATCCTGGAGTGGACGCCCAGCCCGCAGGAAGGCTTCCAAATCGCGCTCTATCTCAATAACAAGTATGAGCTGGACGGACGGGACCCGAACGGCTTTGCCGGTGTGGCCTGGTGTTTCGGAAAGCACGACCGGGCGTGGCAGGAGCGGCCTGTCTTCGGCAAGATTCGCTACATGAACGCGGCGGGCTTGAAGCGCAAGTTCGACCCGGACGCATACGCGCGGAAAGTGGCGGCCCTGGAGGCCGGTCCGTAGGGAGGTGCACTCATGCGGGTGATTGTTTCGGGGGCGACGGGATTCATCGGTCGCGCCCTATGCCGGGAGTTGTGCAGCGACTACGATCTTGTCGTCTTGTCACGCGATGCCGCAAAGGCCGACAGCATTGCCGGCGGTTGCGCGAGAGTTGTCGAGTGGGACGCGCGAAGCACAGGCCGCTGGGCCGAGTACGTCGAGGGCGCCCACGCGATCGTAAACCTCGCCGGTGAGAATGTGGCGTCGGGGCGCTGGACGGCCCCCCGGAAGGATACCATTCTTCAGAGCCGGGCCTGGGCCGCCAATGCGGTTCTCGATGCTGTTATCGGAGCCAGGAACAAGCCGGCCGTTGTGATTCAGGCCTCCGCCATCGGCTACTACGGCTCACGCGGGGACGAGATTCTGGATGAGACCGCGACGTCCGGGACGGGCTTTCTGGCCGAGGTGTGCCGGCGAGCCGAGTCGGTTGCAGACAAGATCGAGGCGGCGGGGGTGCGCTGTGCCATGATTCGTACCGGTGTGGTTCTGGGCGATCAGGCCGGGGCGCTGCCCATGCTCATGAGGCCGTTCCGCCTCTATGCGGGGGGGTGGCTCGGCAGCGGAAGACAGTGGTTTTCCTGGATCAGTCTGGTCGATGAGGTCAGGGCGATTCGGTTCCTGATGGAAAACCGTCAACTCAAGGGTGCCGTGAACCTCACCGCCCCGAACCCGGTACCAATGAAGCAGTTTTGCCGGACACTGGGAGACGTTATGCACCGGCCGGCCTGGACGGCGGTGCCCGGCTTTGTCGTGCGGCGGCTGTTTGGGGAGATGGCCGACGAAGTGCTTCTGGCCAGCCAGAGGGTCCTGCCCGGACGACTGGTGGAAGCGGGGTTCCAGTTCAGGCATCCCACTGTGGAAAACGCGTTGAGGGCCATTGTAATAGGAGAAGAAGTCCAATGAATCTTGCTGACTATTTCGAACGGACGGAAGGTTTTGGCGTTTTGGGCACGGCGGACGAGGCGGGGAACGTTGATTTGGCGGTTTATGCCCGCCCGCACGTGATCGATGAGACGACTCTGGCGTTTATCATGAGCGACCGTCTGACCCACGAGAACCTCCAATCCAACCCCCGGGCGACCTTTCTTTTTCACGAATCGGGCGGGGGCTACAAGGGCAAACGCCTCTACCTGACCCGGGTTCGCGAGGAGACCGATCCGGAACGGATCGAGGCGATGCGGCGGGAAAGCCGCAAGGGGCACGACTACGGCGGTGCCCTGAAGTTTCTCGTGTACTTCCGCGTCGAGAAAGTGCGGCCCCTTGTGGGGGATTGATCCCGCATACGAATGCCTCCGGTTGGGGCGCCGTCGCTGGCCCCGGCGCGGAATTTCACGCGTTTTCCAATTCGATTTTCGGCCTGGCGGGTTTGACGCAAGCTGTGTTCCTGCAAGTGGTTGCGTGGAGACGGCAGGCCGGTGCAACAGAAAAAGCGGGTCGCGTTCTTGACAGGCGTACACGGATCGCCTATAGTTACAGCTTTGTCTTGTGAATGTGAACACAAGTTCTAAGTGCTCGTAGTGTTGCTATGCGATACCACAAAATTCCAGACGAAACAGTACGCCGGTTGCCCATCTATTTGCGGGGTCTGATGCTGTCGGCTACGCAGGGTCGGGAGCATATCTCCAGCAAGTCTCTCGCCGATTTCGTCGGGGTGAATTCGTGGCAAATTCGCAAGGATTTTTCGTATTTCGGGGATTTCGGGACTCCGGGAGTGGGGTACAATATCGAGAGTCTCGCGAAACAGATCAAGAAGATTCTGCGTCTGGATGTGATACGCAAGGCCGCCTTGGTGGGTGTGGGTGATCTCGGTTCGGCATTGCTGGCTTATCCGGGTTTTCGCACGTACGGTCTGGATATCGTGGCGGCGTTCGACGTTGACCCGAAGAAAATCGGACAAACGGTCAATGGGGTAAAGATTGAGAATATCACCCGGATCGCCACGTTGCAGGAGCGTGGAATCAGTCTGGGGATCGTGGCGGTGCCCCATACGGCCGGGCAATTCACCGTCGATAAGCTCGCGGAAGCCGGAGTCCGGGGGATTCTGAATTTCGCTCCCTGCAAGATCGAGGCCCCCAGGCGGGTTAAGGTCATTACTCTGGATATCGCGATGGAGTTGGCGCGATTGCCTTACTATATGCCGGCCGGGTGATCCGGCGAGCGCATGGTAGCAGAGAAACGAGAAGGACTGTCGGTGTCGTAACGTGAAACGTATTTGAAAATCGTTGGGAGTCGGGATCGTCACATGAGTATAAAGAAGATTACTAAAGATGATTTCGCGAGCATCGTTGATGCTCTGATCGAGACGGAGAATGTCATTGGCGTTCAGGCCAAAGGGGAGCGGTTCGATTTTGCGACCCTGGAATCCGCGGGGGATTTGCGGCTGGACTACGATGTGACATTGCAGCCGCCCAAGAAGTTCTTTCTGCCGCCGACGGAAGTGCTGCTCACCTACGAGGTGGGCGGGCCGTACCAGTCGGCTTATGACGAGGAGGCCTTTGTCCTGCTTGGTGTGCACCCCTACGACATGGTCGCCATCAACCAGATGGACGAACTGTTCCGGCAGGACAACTACGATGCGCACTACATGAAAAGGCGCAACAACGCCACGATTGTGGCCTGCGACGTGGTGACTCCCTCCGAGAACGTCTTTGCCAGCTCGATGAGGACCGCTGTGGTCAAGGAAGGGTTTGACGTTCTCTTGACGGACATCGGCGACAGCTACGTTGTCGAGCTGGCGACGGCCAAGGGCGAGAAACTCTTTGCCGGAGCCGACGGCGTCGAGGACGCCGACGCGGCGACGCTGCAGAAGAGAGAGCAAGTCTGGGCGCGGAACAAGAAGTCCCTGAACCGGCATGAGCTTGAGTGCGACCCCGCGTATCTGCCCAAACTCCTGGACAAGGCCTACGATCACCCCATCTGGGACGAACTGGCGAAGACGTGTTTCTCGTGTGGGTCCTGCAACCAGGTTTGTCCGACGTGCTACTGCTTCAACGTCCAGGACGACGTGAACTGGGACCTCAAGACCGGCCAGCGCTGCAGGGCCTGGGACGGCTGCCTCCTGGATGGCTTCACCAAGGTGGCCCCGGATCACGAGTTCCGCAAGGCGCGGGCCGACCGGTTCCGGCATCGGTTGTATCGCAAGGCCAAGTATGTACCGGCTAAAATCGGCGGGCAGATCGCCTGTGTGGGCTGTGGGCGATGCGTCAGCGCGTGTCTGCCCGATATCGCGAACCCCGTCAAGGCGTATAACCGCCTGATCGACGATTTGGGAATAGGGTAGTTGTGACGTTCGTGCGGTTGGCAATGGCTTGTCTATGTGGATAGGAGCTTGATTGATGTGTCAATGTTGTGCTGAAGAGAAGGATATTTATTTGCCGCAGTTGGCGACGGTGAAAGAGACGGCCGAGATGAACAGTGCCGACCGTTACCTGCGGCTTTCCATGGATGACGGTCCGTTCGACTACATACCGGGGCAGTTCGTAGAGGTCTCGGTCGCCGGCGTCGGCGAAGCGCCGATTACCATCAGCTCCTCGCCGACCCAGAAGGACGGCTTCGAGCTGGTGGTTCGCAAGATCGGCAACGTCACCAATGCGATCCACACGCTGAATCCCGGCGATAAGCTGGGGATCCGCGGCCCGCTGGGCAAGGGGATCTACCCCGTCGAAGAGGCCAAGGGCCGGGACGTCGTCTTCATCTGTGGCGGGCTGGGCCTGGTCCCGCAGCGATCGTTCATCAACTACGTGCTCGACAATCGCGACGATTACGGGCAGGTGACGATTCTGCAAGGGTGCAAGTGCTACGACCAGAGACTGTTCGTCTCGGAAGTCGAGGCTTGGGACAAGCGGGACGACGCGGTGTTGCTGGAGACGCTGGACGATCCGGACGAATGCTGGAAAGGAAACGTCGGCGTCGTGACGTCGCTGGTCTCCAAGGTGAAGACGGATTGGAAGAACGCGGTCGTGTCGGTCTGCGGGCCGCCGGTCATGTACAAGTTCGTCCTGATGGCGCTCGAGGAATACGACGTGCCGCACGAGAACATCTTCTTGAATCTCGAACGCAAAATGAAATGCGGCGTGGGCAAGTGCGGGCACTGTCAGATCAACGACGTGTACGTCTGCATCGACGGGCCCGTGTTTCGATATACTGATTTGGCAACTATGCCGGAGGCAATTTGACAATGGCGAAACCCAAGATTGCGATATTCGATTTTGCCTGCTGCGAAGGATGTCAGCTCCAGATCGTGAACCTGGAAGAAGAGATTCTCGATCTTCTGGGCGGGGCCGACGTGGTGGAGTGGCGAGAGGCCATGAGTGAAAAGAGCGACGAGTACGACATCGCCATTATCGAAGGCTCGATCACTCGTCTGGAGGACGAAGAGCGTCTGAAGCTGATTCGCAGCCGGGCGAAAGTGCTGATTGCTCTCGGTGCCTGCGCGACGATGGGTGGGGTCAACAAGTTGAAAAACAACTTCGATCTCGATGACGTCAAGAAATGCGTGTACGGCAAGGCGGCCGGCAAGCCACATTTGCACACGGGGTTGACCAAGGGCGTCGATGAGGTCGTGGACGTCGACTTTTACGTGCACGGCTGTCCCATCGACCGGAAGGAATTTACCTACATCGTACGCTCGCTGCTGATGGGCAAGACCCCGGAGATCCCCGATTACCCTGTTTGCGTCGAATGCAAGGCCCAGGGCAATCCGTGTCTGTGGGAGTCCGGGCAGGTGTGTCTCGGTCCCATCATCCGGGCCGGCTGCGGCGCCCGCTGTCCCTCGAACGGCTTTCGCTGCTTCGGATGCCGCGGGTACGTCGACAATCCCAACGTCGAAGCCGCCCGGGACGTGATCGAGAAATACGGTTTGAACGTGGACGATTTGAAGACCAAGATGGTTCTCTTCGGAAGCCAACAGGAGCCGACGATCTATGAGTAGTGTCAACGTAAACGTACATCATGTCACGCGTGTCGAAGGACACGGCAATATCGTTGTGAATGCCAACGACGGCAAGATCGAGAAGGTCGAATGGCAGGTGCCGGAGGCGCCTCGCTTCTTCGAGGCGATGGTGCGCGGTCGCAGCTACCAGGATATCCAGACGATCGTGAGCCGGATTTGCGGTATCTGCTCGATTACCCACTCGCTGGCCTCGACCAAGGCGGTAGAAAACGCCATGGGCATCAAAGTCTCGGAGCAGGCGGACGCGGTACGCATCCTGATGCACTATTCCGAGCAGCTCCAGAGCCACGTTTTGCACGTCGGATACCTGGCGGCGCCGGACTTCTTCGGGGTTCCCTCGGTGGTGCCGCTGGTCGGAATGGCCCCGGACGCGGTCAAGACGATCATCAAGCTGCATCGCCTGGCGAACGAATGGTCCGACCTGATCGCCGGACGCACGACCCACCCGGTGACGCTCATCCCGGGCGGGTTGACGAGAGTTCCGACGGAAAAGCAATTCCGCGAGCTCCAGCAGCGTCTCAAGGACAGCGTCGCCGACCTCAAGACCGTGGCCGAGGTGTTGCTCTCGGTGGCCGAGAACATTCCGAACTTCACGCGCGAGACCGAGTATGTGTCTCTCAAGCAGGACAATCCTCCGACGTACACCTTCTATCATGGGGAAATCACCTCGACCGATTACGACGGCACCGTGGCGATCAACGACTGGAAGACGGTGGCGAACGAGTACGTGAGCGATCAGTCCACGGCCAAGTGGACCAAGTGGCATCGCGGCTCGTATGCCGTCGGGGCGCTGGCCCGCTTCAACAACAATGGCGAGCTGCTCTCGCCGCTGGCCAAGGGCGTGGCCCAGATGTTCGGACTCGAAAAAGGCTGCTGTAATCCCTACATGAACAATATCGCTCAGTTGGTTGAGTGTGTGCATGTGGTGGAGACCAGTATCGGACTGATCGACGAGCTGCTGACGAAGGGGCTCAAGGACGAGAAGGTCCGCGTCAGTCCCAGAGCCGGCAAGGCCAGCGGCTGCGTCGAGGCGCCGCGCGGCATTCTCTTCCACGAATACGAGTTCGACCGCAAGGGCAATTGCGTGGGAGCCGACATCTGCATCCCGACGAATCAGAATCACGCCAGCATCCAGGAAGACTTCGAGAAGCTGGTGCCCGAGATTCTGGACGAGGGCGAAGACGCCGTGCGACAGAAGATGGAGATGTGCGTTCGCTCGTACGACCCGTGCATCTCGTGCTCGACGCATATGCTGAACGTGCAGTTCGTCAAGTAATCGTGGGCTCATGAAGAAGGCCGTTGCCGTACTCGGGCTGGGCAATCCCCTCATGGCAGATGAGGGGATCGGAGTCTATCTGATTGAGCGCCTGGCGCAGAGCGCCGGGCGGTATCCGTCGGTCGAGTTCATCGATGCCGGGACGGGGGGAATGTCCGTGTTGCATCTGCTCGAAGGCCGGCGCAAGGCCGTCTTCATCGACTGCGCGATCATGGGTGAAACGCCGGGAACGATGAGGCGTTTCACCTGCGAACAGGTTCGCAGCCGGAAAGTTCTCGCGCATCAATCACTTCACGAGGCGGATCTCATGCATATCCTCGCGATGGCCGAGCAACTGGGACAGGCCCCGGAAGAGGTGGTGGTTTTCGGGATCGAGCCCGAGGCGGTCGAGTTCAAGGAGGGTTTGAGCCCGGCGCTACTGGAGCGATGCGACGAGTATGTTTCCCTGGTTTTGCGCGAGCTCGAGGCGTAGCCTGAGCTGGCGGTGGCGGCGGAAAGGGCGGCCTTTTTGCGGTACGGAACGGGCCGTGGGGATGGGCGTGCCCGCCGGCGGTGTTGAAATTTGCGGCCGTGCTATTGACGCCGAACATCCTCTGACATATACATATAATGTAACACGCGGATGAAAATGACACTCTCTTGTTTGCCGAAGGAGATGATATGGGACAAGGCAGGATTTTGATTATCGATGACGATCCTGATATCACCGAAGCCATGACGGTTGTTCTGGAGAACAAAGGGTATGAGGTGCAAAGCGCACTGGACGGCACCGAGGGGATGGAGCGACTGAAACAGGCCCGGCCGGATCTGATCGTTCTCGATGTGATGATGAGGACGTCGCAGGAAGGATTTGATTTCTCACGCGCCTTGAAACAAAATTCGGACTACAAGGACATTCCCATCCTGATGCTGACGGCCGTCAAGCAGAAGACCGGTCTGGATTTCAAGACGGAGGCCGGCAATGAATCCTGGCTTCCGGTGGAGGAATTTCTGGATAAGCCGGTCAAGCCGGACGTCCTTCTGGAGAAGGTGGAAAGCCTGCTCCAGAAGTCGTAACCCGTATGGAAAATCTTCTCAAAAGCACCAGCCTCGTTCAAAGGGCCTACTGGCTGACCAGGCTGCGGTGGGTCGCGATCGCCACGCTGGCCGTGGCCACCTTTGTCGCGAGGAGGTTCATGGGTGTGGCGCTGCCCGCGACGGCTCTCTATACCATCGCGGGCGTGTTGCTGGTCTACAACTTTCTTCTCTACGACCTGCTGCGGTACTCGACCTGGGGGGGCAAGGAGCCCTCTCCGGCCCGGATCGGCGGAATTCTCACGTTCCAGATTTGCGCGGACCTGTTCATCCTGGCCTCCATCCTGCACTTCTCCGGCGGCATTGAGAACCCGTTTTCCTTCTTCTTCGTCTTCCACATGATCATCGCCAGCATCTTGCGGTCCAAGCGGCAAAGCTATCTGCAGGCGACCCTGGCGGTGGTCCTTTTTGGCGGGCTGGTGGTTCTTGAGGCTCTCGGATGGATCGAGCATTACCACCTGGCCGGGTTTGTCGGCCGGGACGGATACCAGAACGTCACCTATGTCTTTGGTTTCCTGTTCGTTTTCACGATCACGCTGTACCTGGTGGTCTACATGACGACCTCCATCAGCGAACAGCTCCGCAAGCAGCAGGAGAGCTATGAGCGCGCCAACGCCTTGCTCCAGGAGAAGGACCAGCTCAAGAACGAATACGTTCTTCGCGTCACGCACGACATCAAGGGACATCTGGCCGCGGTGCAAAGCTGTCTGGACATCGTCTTTAGCGAAATGGTGGGGCCCCTCAACACCAAGCAGAAAGACCTGATCGAGAGAGCCCATCGCCGCACGGCCAAGTGCATGGCCTTTATCGCGGCCTTGCTGAGGCTGACCCGCATGAAGCTGACCGGACGCCTTGAGATAGAGCGATTCTCGCTCCGCAACTGCGTGTTCAACGCCCTGGCCTCGGTCCAGAACCGGGCGCAGAAAAAGCGTATCGGGCTGACGCACCACATCGATGCGTCGGTCGACGAGATTCTGGGCGAAGCGGTGTTGATTGAGGAGACCCTGACCAACGTTCTTTTCAATGCCGTCAAGTATACGCCGAACGATGGCAAGGTGGACATGCAGGTCCGGGAAGACGGTGCCTTCGTCCAGGTGAACATCACCGATACGGGCATTGGTGTGCCCGAAGGTGACCTGACGCGCATTTTCGAGGAGTTTTACCGGGCCGACAACGCCCGTGCCGCCGAGCGAGACGGGACGGGCCTGGGGCTGGCGTTCGCCAAGCAGGTCGTGGAAAGGCACGGGGGACGAATCTGGGCGCAGAAGAACCCGGAAGGGGGCACTCGGTTCGTCTTCACGTTGCCGAAGGAGCCGACGCCACCGGCCTCCTGAGCCCATCTGTCACGCGGGACATCATTTGCGTTGCCATTTCACAAAAAACCGACCCTGTGACGTGACGCAGTCGAAATAATTTTCCGGGTTTTTTGGCCATGTCAACATAAAGCGTTACCGTATATGTCTTTAGGGTGATTGTGGTGCGCGCAGAAAAAATAGATTTGTACTTGACAAGAGGGGCGGTGACTTCTATTTTGAAGGTGGAATTTTGTGAAAGTGAGCACAATCACGAGGAGATCGTGGCAATGCGGTACCACAGGATTCCAGACGAAACGGTCCGGCGCTTGCCGGTGTATTTGCGGGGGGCGATCCATCTGTCTCAACAGGGCCAGGAGAACGTCTCCAGCAGCGAACTGGCGACGATGCTGGGGGTCAACGCGTGGCAGATCCGCAAGGATTTCTCGTACTTCGGCGATTTCGGCACCCCCGGCGTGGGGTACGAGCTCAAGGGCCTCATCAAGCACATCAACAAGATCCTTCGTCTGAACACGGGACACAAGGCGGCCCTGGTCGGCGTGGGCAATTTGGGCTCGGCGCTGCTGTCGTTCCCCGGTTTTGCCGCCTATGGATTCGATATCGCCGCCACTTTCGATATCGACAAGAGAAAAATCGGACGCCGCAAAAACGACATTGTGATCGAGGATGTCTCGAGGCTGCGCAACTTGCGCAGACGGGGCATCTATTTAGGGATCATCGCCGTGCCGGCAAAGGCTTCCCAGGATATCGCGGAGATGCTGGTGAAGGCGGGCGTCCGAGGCATTCTGAATTTTTCACCTCGTTACATTGCAGTTCCCAAAGGTGTCAAAGTAATCACGATTGACATCGCCATGGATTTGGCGCGCTTGCCGTATTACATGCCGTCGAGTTGAACGGCTGCCGTATAACTTGGGATTATACAACAAGTTAGAACTTTGTAAGGACGGGCAGCAGCACGGGAACAGCGAGCCGAGCTTCGCCCGGTCACTGTGTGTGACTGCGGACCGTCCGTCGCGGTGGGTAGAGCATGGAAACTGTCTTTGTCAGCAAGCTGAACGTGCTGCTCGATGCGGTGGCTCAGAAGATGGACCTATATGTTCCCCGGCAGGTGGAATCGCACTACGTATTTGAGCGGTATACGGCCGATTCACCGTCCTCACCGACCTTCAATGAGGTTCGCGTGTGCACCCCGGTGAAGGAGTTTCTCTTTCCCTTGCGGGAGCTGGCGGCGGTCTTTCCGGAGCCGCAGGAGCCCGAGCGAGTCGAGCCGTTCGCCCTGTTCGGGCTCAAGGCCTGTGACTTGCGCTCGATGGAGATTCTGGACAAGGTGTTCGCGGAGGAGGAGTTCGAGGATCCGCTCTATCTCGCTCGTCGGGAGAAGATGCTGGTGATCTCATCGGATTGTACCGAGCCGGGCGAGAGCTGCTTCTGCAACGTTCTCGAAGGCAAGCCGTACGCCGAGGACGGATATGATCTGAACGTCTCTGCCGTGGAGGACGGTTTCATCGTCCAGGCCGGTTCTGCGAAGGGCAGGAGCTTTCTGTCCAATCACGCCGATCTGTTCGCGGACGTTCCCGACGCCTTGCTGACCGAGCGCGACAAGCGGCGGGCCGAGGCCCGGAAGCGCCTGGAAGAGGCCAACGCCCGATTCCAACTCGATGCACCCCTGCGGGAGATTGTGCAGGAGCGATACGAGTCGGACGTATTCGACGAAGAGGCGCGTACCTGCGTGGAATGCCAGGCGTGCACGCGGGTCTGCCCGACGTGTCACTGTTTCTACCTGTACGATACGAAGCAGAAGGACTATTTCACGAAGATGAAGATGTGGGACAGTTGCATGCGCGTGGGATACGCCGAAGTGGCGGGGGGGGCGAATCCGCGCAAGATGCTGGGCGACCGGCTGCGGCACCGTCTCATGCACAAATTCGCCTATTTCCTCGACCGGTACGGCATCGACATGTGTGTCGGGTGCGGCCGATGCGTCGATGCCGAGGCCGGCGACGTCGATATTCGCGTCGTGCTGAAGAAGCTCAATGACGAGCTTCGCGATAGAGATCATGAAGTCGTGAAAGCCAAAAAATGACGGCGAACCTGTACCAACCGATCAACGGCGAGATCGTGGACATTGTCGATGAGTCTCCCACGATCAAGAGCTTCGTCATCTCACCGGAACGCGAGTTTCAATTCAGGACCGGGCAGTTCGTCGAACTGACGTTGCCCGGAGAAGGCGAGGCCCCGTTTACTCCGTCGTCGTCGCCGGCGGTGACGGAGAAAATGGAGATTACCATCATGAAGGCCGGGAGGGTGACGGCCCTGTTGCATGAATGCAGGCAAGGCCAGCCGGTGGGCATCCGCGGTCCCTACGGCAACGGCTACCCCGTGGATGACTTCGCCGGCAAGCAGGTCTACATCGTCGGCGGCGGGGTGGGCCTGGCCCCGATTCGCTCGCTCTTCCTTACCCTGGTGGACCGCATCAAGGACTTCAAGTCCGTGGTGTGCCGGTTCGGAGCGAGAACGCCGGAGGACTTCATCTATAAGAACACGCTCTTCGGCCAGTGGCAGGAGTTGGACGGCGTGGAGATGAAGCTCACGGTCGATCAGGCCAACGGCGACTGGGACGGCAACGTTGGCGTCGTCACGTCGATTCTCGACCCCAGGGACGTGGACACCGAGAACGCCGTGGCGATCGTTTGCGGCCCGCCGATCATGATGAAATTCGTGACGATCAATCTGCTGGAATACGGTTTTGCTCCCGGCAGCATCTACCTTTCCATGGAGAAGAACATGAGCTGCGGCGTGGGAAAGTGCGGCCACTGCATGCTGGGTAAGTTCTACGTGTGCAAGGACGGGCCCGTCTTTACCTACGAGCAGATAAAGAGCTATCCCAATATCTGGGACTGACACGGCCCCGACGGCGGAAAGAGAAATCGGATTATGAGTGCGAAGCTGATCATCGATTTGGCCAGGACGAAATTGCAGGAGGAATCGCAGGTCCGCTGTTCCTACAAGCATCACCCCGGGAACAAGGGGCTCGACGCTCTGCTGGAGATGGTTCGCTTTGCGCTGATTTGCCGTCGTTGCGAGGGCGCCCCCTGCGTGGTGGCGTGTCCGCAGGGCGCTCTGGAGAAGGTCCCCAGCGAGACAAACGACGCCGGCGTCCTGAAGCGGGCCAACATGCTTTGCACCGGGTGCGGGACGTGCGCGATCGCGTGTCCTTTCGGCACGATCTATACGGACTTGATTCCGTTTCCCAGCAGCGTGTGCGACCTGTGCCGGGGCCGCTTGCAAGGCGGGGAGAAACCTCTGTGCGTGCAGACCTGTGACGACGGGAGTATCGACTACGGTCCGGCCGACCCCGGTGACGACAGGGTGGAAGTCTTCGATAGCATCGTGGTGAAGGTGGCCGGCGGCAGTACGTGGGAGCCGTTCGTAAAGAGCGAAGAAGAGGCCGAGAAATGATTGAGGCGTTGGAGAACCTGTTCTGGATTTTGATCTTCCCGGGCTTCGTGTTTACGCTCGCGGTCGGGTTGATCGCCTCGTGGCTCGTGCGCAAGGTCAGTGCGCTGGTGCAGTACCGGGTGGGACCGCCGGTCTATCAGCCGCTGGCCGACGTGATGAAGCTGATGGGCAAGGAGATTCTGATTCCGCAGGAGGCCCAGCGGGCGGTGTTCGTGGCGGCCCCGCTGGTCGGGCTGGCCGGCGTTCTGTTGCTGGCCACGATGCTCTGGCTGGCGGTGGCCGGGACGGACTTCGTCGGCGACATCCTGGTGGCTCTCTACCTGATGGTTCTGCCCTCGCTGGCCTTGATTTTAGGCAGTAGCGCCAGCGGCAGTCCGCACGCGGCCCTCGGGGCGAGCCGGGAGATGAAGCTCGTTCTCGGCTACGAGCTGCCGCTGGTTCTGGCGTTCGTCGTGGTGCTGATCAAGACGGCCGGCCTGGTCGCGCCCGGCGCGCAACTGAGCCTGGCCGCCATCGCGCAGCATGCCTCGGTCCTGAGCATATCCGGGGCGCTGGCGTTTCTCGTGGCGCTGCTGTGCGTGCAGGCCAAGCTGGGGTTCGTGCCCTTCGACATCGCCGAGGCCGAGACCGAAATGGCCGGCGGCGTCATCATCGAGTACTCGGGCGCACTGCTGGCCGTCTGGAAACTGATGCAGGCCATGATGCTTGTGGCGTTGCCGCTGTTTTTGGTCGTGGTCTTCCTGGGCGGCATCGGGACCTCCGGGTGGTCCCTGCTGGCC
>JAFGCA010000393.1 GCA_016932895.1 Sedimentisphaerales bacterium
CCCACCTGGTTGGGGGCGATCCGCTTTCGCATCGCGTCGAGCTTGTCGGCGAAGTCCCCGTCGATCCCCAGCACGCGGGCGGCTTGCGCCGTGTCGGCGAAGAGCTCGCGGATGATCTGGTGGTCCATGGTCGGTCCCATGACCAGCCCGCCGCGTTCGGGCGAGTTGCTCGGCCCGCTCACGAGCCAGCCCTTGTCGTGGACCGGGTCCTCGACCAGGGCATCGACGAAGAACTCGGCGGCGCCCTTCATCAGCGGGTACGCGCGGTCCTTGAGGAACTGTGTGTCACCGGTGTAGAGGTAGTGCCACCACAGGTGCTGGCAGAGCCAGGCGCCGCCGGTGGGCCATATCCCGTGGTTGGAGTGGTTGATCGGGGCGGTGCCGCGCCAGCGGTCGAAGTTGTGGTGAAGGACCCAGCCGCGGGCGTTGTAGTGCTTTTGGGCGGTGCGGCGGCCCGAGTCGGCGAGCTCGGCCAGCGCGTCGAACAGCGGTGCGCCGCATTCGCTGAGGTTGGTCGGCTCGGTCAGCCAGTAGTTCATCTCGGTGTTGATGTTGTCGGTGTACTTGCTGTCCCACGGCGGGCTTACGCTTTCGTTCCAGAGCCCCTGGAGGTTGGCGGGCTGGCCGCCCGCGCGCGAGCTGGCGATCATCAGGTACCGGCCGTACTGGAAGAACAACGCCGCTAAGTGGGGATCTTCCTCCTTGGCAAACCGCAAGACGCGCTCGTCCGTCGGCATCTCTACCGCCGGGCCCAGGTTCAGCGAGACGCGGCGAAACAGCGCCTGGTGGTCGGCCACGTGGGCGTCGCGCACCTGCCGGGGTGTCTTGCCGGCGACTTTCTTCAGCGCTTCGTCGCACCGCGCCGCCGGATCGGCGGAGATGTCCTTGTAACTCTTGACGCTCGTGGCCATGGCCATCATCAACGTCGCGGCGTTCGCGCCGCTAACGGCGATCTTCTCGTCATCGACCGTTGCGCTTCCGCCGTTGACGCGTATGCGGCAGCGGCCCTCGAACTTGACGACGCCCGGGATGACGCCGTAATCGCCCCGCGCCTTGTAGTCCCGCGCCCGGCCGCGTATCGCCAGTGTTCGTCCGTCCACGGCTTCGGTCTGCACGTCCTGGTTGGGGCTGCTCAACGTGGCGGCGAAGTTCAGTGCCCCGGGCCGGTCGGCCTCGATCCGGAGGAACACGACCTGGTCGGGATAGCTGACGAATGTGTCGCGGGTGTAGGTCACGTCGCCCACGCGGTAGGTCGTGGTGGCGATGGCGGTGTCGAGATCGAGCTGCCGGTGATAGTCCTCGGCCTTTTCGTGACCGGGGAAGGTCAGCTTCAGGTCGCCGAAGGGCTGGTAGGGCACCTGGCCCAGCGGCACCGACATGAAGTGTTCCATCGCCAGTTGCTCGGCCTCGCGCTGCTTGCCCTCGAACAGGAGCCGGCGGATTTCGGGCAAGTACTCGGCGGCGCCGTCGTGGGCGTAGTCATGCGGCCCGCCGCACCACAGCGAGTCCTCGTTGAGCTGGTAGCGCGCCTCGGATGTGCCCCCGAACACCATCGCGCCCAGCCTCCCGTTTCCCACGGGCAGCGCCTCGGTCCACTGTCCGGCCGGCTTGTTGTACCACAGCTTCAAGTTCGACCAGGACTGCCGTTCAGAGCGAGCCGCCGCGCCGGCGCTGTTTGCCAGTGAGCCGCCCATCGCGATCAGACAAAGTGCTATAATCGGTTTGCAGGTCAGATTTCTCATGTCACAGGCTTCCTAAGATTTGGGTGGCGATGTCACGTCAAACGCAGCAGGTGAGTCCGTCCGGACCCGCTCCGGGGAAACGCCGATCAGTTGCAAGGGGTTGTCCCACACCATCCTCGCGATCTCTTCCGGGCTCACGAGGTCCAGGGACGCCAGGTGGGCAGCGCACGTTCGTATCGTGGCGGACGAGCCGGCCATGTATCCGGTAGCCGGGTTGTGCAGAAGTCCGCTTTCCTCCAGCACGACGCGGGCGCCCATCGATTGGTATTGGCCCGCGGGCAGCCCGGCCAGCGGCGAGGCGTCACTGACGACGATGCACTTGTCCGGGCCCTTGGTGCGGAGGATGGTCTTGAGCAGGGACGGGGGAAGGTGATGGCCGTCGGCGATGATCAGGGCCGCGAGGTCGTCGTTGGCCAGTCCGGCCCAGACGGGATTCTGGTGCCTGCACAGCATCGCGGGTACGCCATTGCCGAGGTGTGTGAGGGCTCTGGCCCCGGCGTCCACCAGTCGGCTCAGGTCCTCCTCGTCGGCCATGTGGTGGCCGAGTGACACTGTGATCCCCTGGCTCGTGGCATAGCGGGCCAGCTCCTCGGCGCCGTCGAGATCGGCCGCAATGGTCAGGAGCCGGACCGTACCGCCGGCCCACTCGAGAAGACGCGCCAGGGATTCGACGTCCGGATCGCTCATCCACGCAGGATTGTGGGCGCCCCTGGCGCCCTCCTGCGCCGACAGGAACGGCCCTTCGAGATGGATGCCGAGCACCCGCCCCTGAAACTCGTCCTGCTGCATCACGGCGGCCATGATCGGCAGGTTGCGCTCGTAGAGTTCCATCGGACTGGTAATCAGCGTCGGCAGAAAGGCCGTGGTGCCGGCCGCCAGCAGATCGCGGCAGCTACGGGCAAAATCCTCCTCCGTCAGCTCCCTGCCGGAAAAATCCACCCCCTTGTAACCGTTGACCTGCAGATCAACCAATCCCGGAATTCTCGTGCTCTCCGTCGTGCGGTCGGTTTTTGCTTCCATGGTGTACCGAAATCCTTTCACGGCAGCGTGGCTGCCTTTCAAACCGCACCAATCATAGAGAATCTCGCGCGGGCCGTCAATCCGAGGGCGCGATCCTCTTGCGCGGCGGATGGAATCTGCCGCCGTCACGAATGGGGAAAACGGAGCGAGACTGTGAGAAAGGCCTGCCGTGCGGTATAATTGGCTGTGACATGATTGGACGACGGGCTGCTCGTTGCGGTTCGCATCGGTCTATGGAAAAGGGAGAAGCGATGGCGTCGGGACCTGTTTCGTACCATTCGGCGGCGTCCTGGATTGCGGCGGTGCGCGATCCGGGCAGCGGGTTCAACCGCACGCTGCGGCAGATCTGCGCCGGCAGAGCGGACCTGCGTGCCGGGGCGGCCGAGATGTGCGTGCGGGCGTTGGAGGCCTTCGCTCAAGCCTACGGACCTGAGACCGGCGCGCTGGTGATTCGTTCGGCCGGCCGCGTCAACGTCCTGGGCACCCATATCGACCATCGCGGCGGGACGGTCAATCCGGTGGCCGTCAACCACATGTGGCTGATCGCCGCACCGCGCGACGACGACGTGGTGACGGCGAAAAACGTGGAGTCGGAGGCGTTTGCCGATGAGACGTTTCGCATCTGCGCGTGTCTTCCGCACGGCCAGAAGGTCCGCGACTGGCACCTGTGGTGTCACGACGAGTTCGAGAAACGGGCCGGCGATCCTTCCATTACGTGGTCGACCTACGTTCGCGCGGCCGTGTTGTATCTGCAACATCTGTACACCACGGACGAGGGGGCCTTCGCTCCGAGGCTGCGAGGCATGAACATGATGTTCTACGGCGACGTCCCGCGTGCAGTGGGGCTGAGCTCCTCGTCGGCTTTGGTGGTGGCGGCGGCCGAGGCGGTTGTGCAGCTCAACGGCCTGGCCATTCCGCGAGAAGAGTTGGTGACGCACTGCGGCTACGCGGAGCGATACGTCGGGACGCACGGCGGCTGCAGCGATCACGGGGCTATTGTCTTCGGCCGCTGCAACAGCCTCACCCACCTGGGCGCTTTTCCGCTGGCGGTGAACAGCAGTCCTTTGCCGGAAGGTTACTCGTTCGTGCTTGCCAACAGCCTGGTTCCGGCCGTGAAGCGAGCGGGCGCCCGCAATGCCTTCAACAGCCGCATCGCTGCGTACAAGCTTGGCTTTATGATGATCCAGAAGAGCTTCCCTCAGTATGCGGCCAGGCTCCGCTATCTGCGCGACGTCAATCCGGAGACGCTCGGCGTGGGCGAAGAGGAGATCTATCGTATCGTGCGGTCATTGCCCGTTACCGCCACCCGCGCCGACGTCCTGAGGCTCCTGCCCGACGCGGAGGCCGAGATTCGCCAGACGTTCAGGATTCACGACGAGCCGGCAAAGGGGTATCCCATCCGGCAAATCTGTCTCTATGGAATCACTGAATGCATCCGCGCGAACATGGTCCCCGATTGTCTGCGCCGGGGCGACATCAGGCAATTCGGCGAGTTGATGAGCGTTTCCCACGACGGCGACCGCGTGTCGCGCGTCATCGACGGCGAAAGGGTGCCCACGGATAACTCGTATCCGGACGAGCGCATCGACGCCCTGATCGACGCGCTCCAATCGGGTGACACCGAGCGGGTCGAGCGAGCCCGCTTGTGGCGACAGGGCGGCGGCTACGACGTCAGTCTGCCCCAGGTCGATACGCTGGTCGACATCGCCCTGGCAACGCCGGGCGTTTTGGGCGCGGGCCTGGTAGGGGCGGGCATGGGCGGTTGCGTCGTGGCGATCGTGCGATCCGAACAGGCCCGGCAGCTCCTGCGGAACCTCGAAGAGCAATACTACGCCCCGCGAAGCCTGCGCGTAGCGACCCACGTCATCACGCCCCTCGGCGGCCTGCACACCTTCGCCTTGTAGCGGACGTCGCCTCGCCCCGGTGTCACTTGCGGGCGAGCAGCGCGCCGGCCGGCTCGTCGAGGAACATGGAGCAGTTCGCGTGCTCGCGCAGGATCGAGGCGGGACAGTCGGGTGTCACCGGGCCCTCCAGGGCGTTCCTGACGGCCTCGGCCTTGCGGCGGTCGGGCACGGTGACGACGAGCTGGTTGCTCTTGAGAATCTGCCGGATGCTCATGGAGAGGGCCTGCGCCGGGACCTGCGCGAGCGTCTCGAACCATCCCTCGCCGAGCTGTTGTTTGCGGCAGCGCTCGTCGAGCTGTACGACGAGATACGGTTCTTCGGTTTCGAAGTCGGCGGGCGGGTCGTTGAACGCGAGATGGCCGTTTTCGCCGATGCCGATGCAGGCGACGTCAATGGGATGGGCCTGAATCAGCGCGCCGAGCCTTTCGCATTCTTGAGCGGGGTCCTCGGCGTCGCCATCGACGAAGTGTGCGGCCTTGAGATCGCCGACCTTCTCCACGAAACGCTCCCGCAGATACTTGCGAAAACTCGCCGGATGGTCGGGCCCCAGACCGATGTATTCGTCCAGATGGAACATGACGACCTTTGACCAGTCGGTACCTTGGGCCGCGACGAGATTCTCGAGCATCTCAAACTGGCTGGCCCCGGTGGCAAGAATCAGGTTGGCCTGCCCCCGCTGCGCGATGGCGTCGCGGATACCGGTCGCGGCCATGTCGGCAGCGGCTTGTCCCATCTGCTCTTTTGTGGCAAAGATATGTGTCTCCATCAGCAAGCTCCAATCCTGAACGTATTTGCCCCAGATCATATGGTTCCCTGCGCAGGCTGTCAACGTCGCGCGTCGCGGTATTGACGCCGACACGGCGTGACGGCCACGAAGAATTCTCTTGCCTCCGTCGGGCGATAACCCTTACAAATTCCCGGGGGAGATGGCAGTTGGAGGTACGTCATGAAGTATCGGTCTGTGTCAGTGGTTCTGTGTATCGGCTTGCTCTGTTCCAGCGTTGCTGTGGATACGGCCCGCGGCTCTTTGTCTGTTGACGAGTCGATCCTGTCGGCGCTCGATGCCGCTCATCCGCGGCTCATGCTCAAGAACGAGGACCTGGGGCGATTGAAAGCGTGCTATCCCCAGGATCCGGCTCTGCAGAAGTGCTGGCGTGACGTGCAGAAAGACGCCGACGCTTGTCTGGAGAGAAAGCCGCTGGTCTACAGGAAAGTCGGTCCTCGCCTTCTGAGCGTGAGCCGCGATTGCCTGCGGCGGATTTACGCGCTGGCGTTGGCGTACCGGTGGACCGGGGAAGAGAAATACGCGGCGAAGGCCAGGGACAACCTGTTGGAGGTCTGTTCGTTCCCGGACTGGAATCCGTCGCACTTTTTGGATACGGAGGAGATGTCACACGCCGTCGGCATCGGCTACGACTGGCTGTTTGACTACTTCGACGGCGAAACGCGTGGGAAGATTAAAGCGGCTCTGATCGAGAAGGGCCTCAAGCCCGGGCTGAAGGTGTACGAGGAGAACGGTTGGTGGGCTCGGAGCGAGCACAACTGGAACCAGGTCTGCAACGGAGGCATGATCGTCGGCGCGCTGGCGATCGCCGAGACCGACCCGGGCTATGCGCAGCGGATCGTTCCGGCCGCCGTCAAATCGTTGCCCCGGGCCCTCAAGAGCTACAGGCCGGACGGCGCCTGGGGCGAAGGGCCCGGTTACTGGAGCTACGCCACGCATTACACGGCCTACGGGCTGACCGCGTTAGAGACCGCTCTGGGCAATACGTTCGGGCTCCTTGAAATCGACGGTCTCTCCAAGGCCGGCTACTTCCCGATCTACACGACGGGGCCTACGGGGCTGTATCTGAACCTGGCGGACGTCGGCGAGAGAAGTTCCCGCAGGCCCATGCCCTGCATGTTCTGGCTCGCGCGGACGTTCAACAACCCGCTCTATGCGTATTGCGAACACGAGCAGATTGAGAAGCGTTCCGCCAGTGCGGCGCATCTGGTTTGGTACACGGCGAAACCCCCGGCGCGGGCGGCCCGGCGGCAACTCGACCGTTATTTCGACGGCCCGGTGGAGGTCGCCGTCTTTCGCAGCGATTGGGACGATCCCAACGCGCTCTTCGTCGGTATCAAGGCCGGATACAACCAGGTCAACCACGGCCACCTCGACCTGGGCAACTTCGAGCTCGACGCCCTGGGCGTGCGCTGGGCGCGCGACCTGGGAGCGGACAACTACAATCTGCCCGGCTACTGGGACGCAAAGCGCGGCGGCAAACGCTGGTCGTACTATCGACTCAATTCCGCCAGTCACAACGTCCCCATGCTGGGCGGCGAGAATCAGGACCCGCTGGCCAAGTCGTCCTTTGTCAAGATCGAGACCAACGGCAGCAGGCCCCTGGCCATCGTGGACCTGAGCGAAGCCTACAGCGCGTTTGCCACATCGGTTCGGCGCGGCGTCGTTCTTGTGGACCGCAAGGCCGTGCTGGTCCAGGACGAGTTGGAGCTGAAAGGACCCTGTGACATCGCCTGGGGCCTGACGACCGACGCTCGAATCACGTTGCGGAAGGAACGGATCGCCGAGTTGGAGATTGGAGACAAGACGCTGGTGGCGCGGGTGCAGTCGCCGTATCATGCGGCGTTCAGTATCGAGTCGGCGGAGCAGCAGAGCCCGCAGAGGTCGAACAAAGGGGTCAAGCGTCTGGTGCTTCGCGTACCCAAGGCCGAGGGTAACGTGCAGATAGCCGTTTTGTTCTCGCCGGTCTGGCCGGACGGAACGATCAGCAGCGCGGGGATGAAGCCGCTTGCGGAGTGGTGAGAGGCAGTAGAGTCAATGGCAGTGAGTTGAAAGCAAGGAGATGACACGATGGCTCGACGAGTAGGCAATTGCTTGCTGTGTGTATTTGTGGTGGTGGCGATGTGGGGCGGTGCGGCCCGGGCCAATCAAGCCGACGAGCCTCAGTTGTGTGTGGGCAACTATCAGAGCGAGGAGCAGGCCAAGGCGCAGTTGGCGCGATTCGCCGAGACTTATGCAAACCTCTCCGAGTGGCAGCAGCGCAAACAACGGATTCGCCAGGGCATTCTCCAGGGCGCCGAGCTCTGGCCTTTGCCTGCGAAGTGCCCCTTGAATCCGATCGTTCACAGCAGGCGGCAGTACGACGGGTACAGCGTCGAGAACGTGGCTATCGAGAGTCTGCCCGACGTATTCGTCACGGGCAGCCTGTACCGCCCGACAAAAGGGACCGGTCCCTTCCCGGCCGTGATGTGTCCGCACGGTCACTGGGGCAGCGCCGACGACTACGGACGGTTTCGTCCCGACATGCAGAAACGCTGCGCCGCCTTCGCCCGCATGGGGGCCATCGCGTTCTCCTATGACATGGTGGGGTACGGAGACTGGGCCAACGCCGGCTGGAAACACCATCGGCCCAAGGTCCTCAAGCTCCAGCTCTGGAACAGCATTCGCATTCTCGATTTCCTCACCGCGCGCAAGGACGTCGATTCCGGGCGCATCGCCGTCACCGGCGCTTCCGGCGGCGGCACGCAGACCTTTCTGCTAACGGCCGTGGACGACCGCGTTGCGGTCTCGGTTCCGGTGGTTATGGTCTCGGCCCACTTCTTCGGCGGCTGCGTGTGCGAAAGCGGGATGCCGATCCATAAGAGCAGAAACCACGAGACCAACAACACCGAGATCGCCGCGCTGGCGGCGCCGCGGCCGCAGTTGATCGTCTCCGATGGCAAGGACTGGACCAAGAACGTCCCGCACGTTGAGTTTCCCCACATTCAGAGCGTCTACGCCTTGTACGGCGCCGAGGACCGCGTCGAGTTCTGGCACCTGGCGGACGAGGGACATGACTACGGCCGCTCCAAACGCATTGGCGTCTACAAGTTTCTCGCCAAACACCTGGGGCTCCAGTTGGCCGAACTGATCGACCGCAACGGCGCGATCAATGAGGATTTCGTGGTCATCGAGGAAAAAGAGAAGCTCTACGTCTTCGGCCCAAACCACCCCAGGCCTTCCCACGCCGTCGATCCCAGCAGCGCGGGACTCCCATGGGACCGATAAGCGCCCGTGATCGGGCCGCGGCTCGCGGTTAGCGGTCGGGGTTTTTGAGTTCTTCGACCTTGGGGAGGTCTTTGAGTGAGTTTAGGCCGAAGATCCCGAGGAATTTCTTGGTGGTGCCGTAGAGCATGGGTCGGCCGAGGACTTCGGCCCGTCCCACGATCTTGACGAGCCCTTTGTACATCAGACTGCGGATGACCTCGCCGACGGCCACGCCGCGAATCGCCTCGATATCGGCGCGGATGATCGGCTGCTTGTAGGCGATGATCGCCAGCGTTTCCATCGCCGCCGGGCTGAGCTTCGTGTCGCTGCGGGCCCGCAGCATTTTCCGGAGCCAGTGGTTGTAGCCGGTCAGCGTGAGCATTTGATAGCCGCCGGCAATCTGCTCGATGCGGAAGGCGTGGTGGTTCGATTCGTAGCGCGCGTTGAGGTCCTTGATGCTCTGGCGCACCTGCTTGCCCGTGGTCTCGACGATGTTGGCGATACGGTTGTGCGTCAGCGGCTCGTCACTGGCAAAGAGAATCGCCTCGATGACCGACTCCACGGTCGCCTCGGCCTCGTCCTCGACGGGTGCTGCGGCGTCGCTGTGGGGAGTCTGATCCGATGCGACGGAATCGGGTTCTTCCTCGCCCGGCCCCGATGCCCGTTCCTGAGCATCCGCTTGGTCCTCGGTCCCGAGTTCTTCCTGTTCTTTGGCTTCGGCCTGGGTGTCCTCTTCGTCGAGCGGCTCATCGGGCGCTTCTTCGTCGGCGTCGTCTTCCTGATCGGTCACTTCCGCCGTTTCCTCCTCGTCCGAGAGCACGGCCTCTTCGGTGCCTGCATCCTGAACGGGTTCCTCGGCGGCGCTTTCGCGATCGATCGGATTCTCCGCCGCTTCGTTTTCGGCGACAGGTGGTTCGTCCTGCGGCTCGTTTGTCACTTCGACCGCTGCCTCCGGCTCGTCGGTCAGCGTTTCTCTCGGTTCTTGCGTCATATGTTCTTCCATGTGAACGGGTCTGCGTCCTTCTTGCTGATCCTGATAGTTACGCCCTTCGTTCGGTTGCGCAACTGCCGGGCGAGCTTCTTGAGAATAAACCGCTCGGACACCGTGTGGCTCAGACAGATACAGGTCAGCCCGGCTTCCTGGGCCGCCAACGCGTGATGGTGCTTCATTTCACCGGTCAGATACAGCTCGGCGCCGGCGGCAATGACCGAATTGACGATGGCGCCGCAGGTTCCGGCACAGACGGCCGCCGTTTTGACCAGGCGTTTCGCATCGCCGACGATCCCTACGGCCCGGGCTCCGGTTTGCCGCTTGATCCGTTCCACGAGCTGCTCAACCTTCGCGGGCCGGCCCAACGGGCCGATGCGTCCCAGCCCGAACCTATTTCCATAACCGAAGAGCTTGAAAATGTCAAATGCAGGGGTCTCGTAGGGATGGGCGGCTTTCATGGCTTCCACCACCGCATCCAGCTTGTCGGCGGGCACGAGGGTCTCGAAGCGCATCTCCCGGACCTGCTCCTTCCGGCCCCTCTTGCCGATCGCGGGCTTGGCGCCTTTGAGCGGGATGAAGGTGCCCGTGCCTTCGGTGCGAAAGCCGCACTCGCGGTAGCTGCTGATCGCCCCGGCCCCGGCGGCGAAAACGGCGTCCGCCACCTCGTCCAGCGCATCAACGGGGACGAAGACGACGAGCTTGTGATTCTCCCGGGGTGCATAGTTGACGTAATCGCCGAGGGGCTTGCCGTTGTGGATGCCGAGAATCTCGGCCAGGCCGTCGTTGACGCCGCCGACCGCCGCATCGAGCGCCGTGTGAATGGAAAAAACCGAAATGCCCGCGCCAATCAGCTCGTGGACGACGTAGCTGGAGTCATCCGCCCGGATCCGTTTGAGACCGTCCCAGATGACCGGATGGTAGCTGAGGATCAGGTCGGTCTTGAGCTTCTTCGCTTCGGTCACGACCGCTTTGGTCACGTCAATCGCCAGCAGCAGATTCTTCACGTCCCGGGCCGGATCGCCGAGGAGCAAACCCACGTTGTCCCAGTCCTGGGCCAGACCCAGCGGGGCGATCTCCTCGATCGCAGCGGCGACGTCCTGTACCTTCATTTCTTTCTCCGACACTGTTGCTCGATGGTTTCGGTGAATCTCTCTCTCAACATCCTTGCCACCGGCCCGACCTTCCCGCTGCCGACGGGGTGCTTCTCAACGTTGGTGACGGGCAGCACCTCCATGACGACGTTCGTGAGAAAGACCTCGTCCGCCTCGAGAACGTCGGCGATGTAGAGGTCCTTTTCGATCAGCGCCATGGCCTCTCGTCCGGCGATGCGGCAGACGGTCTTGCGGGCGATGCCGGGCAGCACCGGCGTCTCGACCGAAGGCGTGCAGAGCGTATTGTCCTTGACGAGAAACACGTTGCTCACACAGCCCTCGGCGAGGCGGTTGTCGGGAGTGAACCACAACGCTTCGGCCGCCTGGTTGCGCTGGGCCAGGCCCAGGGCCAGCAGGCGCGGGAAGTAGCTGGTGGTTTTGTGTCCGCAGGTCGGCTCCGTATCGTTCTGGCGGTAGGGGCAGAGGATAACGGTGACTCCGGCATCGTAGAATTCCGCTGGATAGGGCTGCCACGGTGCGGCGGTGACCAAGAGCGTGGGGTGACGCTGTTGTTTCGTCGCCATCATGGGCCCGCCGGTCAGGGTCAGACGCAGACGCGCGTCGGTCAGCTCGTTGGCGCGCAGGACCTGGTCGACGGCCTCGCTCACGTACGTTTTGTCATACGGCGGCGTGATGGCCAGGCTGGCGGCGCTGGCAAACAGCCGGTCCAGATGGTCCTCCAGACAGAATACGACCCCGGCGCAACTGCGCATGGTCTCGAACAGGCCGGCCCCGTACAGAAAACCGCTGTCCGTGACGGGGAGCGAGGCTTTCTCGGTATCGATCAGCTTGTCGTTGAGAAAAACTTTTTCGGCCATTTCCTTCGGTCTTCCGTGCCGCCGCGAGTTTCATGAGTCGTTAACCGCCCTGATACCTGCCAGCAGCGCTCTTGCCTTGACGACGGTCTCTTGCCATTCCGCCTGCGGGTCGGAATCGGCGACGATCCCGCCTCCCGTATGCACGAAGGCATTGGAGCCCGCGATCATAATCGTTCTGATCGCGATGTTCAAGCGGACGGTTCCGTCGATCCCGAGAAACCCGATACTTCCGGTGTATACGCCGCGGGTCGTAGGTTCGAGCGTGTCGATGATCTCCATGGCGCGAATCTTCGGAGCGCCCGTGATCGAGCCGCCGGGAAACGTCGCGCGCAGAACGTCGCTGAAGGTGACGTTCGGGCGTAGCGTTCCGGCGATGGTGGCGGCGGCGTGGAACACCGTGGGGTGGGCCTCTATCGTTCGCGGTTGCGCGACGTGTCGCGTTCCCGGCTCGCAGATCCGGGCCAGATCGTTGCGCTCCAGGTCGATGATCATATTCAGCTCGGCCCGTTCCTTGCTGCTGGTCAACAGCTCCTCTCGATGGGCCGCGTTGATTTTATCGGCCTCGGGGCCTGCCGTACTGATCCGCGGCCTCGTTCCTTTAATCGGCCTGGTGCAGATGATTCCGTCTTCGATGCTGATGAACATCTCGGGCGAGGCGCTCACGACGTGAAAGCTCCCGGCATCGAGATAGGCGGCATACCCACTGGGATTGTAACGGTTCTGCCAGTGGAAAAGCTCGATAGGCCGGCTTGCGAAGCGCTCCCTGAGCCGCCGGGCGAAATTTACCTGGTACACGTCCCCATCGCGGATGTTGCGCTTGATCCGTTCCACGGCGTCGAGATACTGTCCCTTCGTCATGTTGCAGGGGACGTCCGAGAGATCGACACGATCGATATCGACTCGCGGAGGGTTCGCCACCGCGAGTTCCTGCGCCCGGCGCAGGTGGTGCTCCAGCGCGGCGATCTTCTCGTCCGGGCTTTCCGAGTCATCGGGCATCTCCAGGGCCACGATCCGGAAGGTGTCGCGGTGAGAATCGTACGCGATGAAGCGATCGTAAAACGCCAGCCGGATCAGCGGAGTGCCCAACTCCTCAAGCGTGGTTTCGGGCAATTTTTCGATGTACCGGCCCAGCTCGTAGCCGATATACCCGATCCAGCCGCCGCAGAACGTTCCTTTCGGTAATCCTGCGGGGCGGTCGCCGGCAAGTCGATACGCAGCCAACGCTTCTTCGAGTTTCCAAAAGGGCCGGCTTTCGCCCGACCTGAATTCGAGGATCGCCTTGGGCTCGGCTGCCCAGTAGCTCGATCCCTTTCCCCACGCGCTGGCGATATTGCCGCCAAGGATCGATGCTGAGGGCAATTGTGAAAACCCCTCACTTACGGCCGCACGGTCCAGCGAAATGCGAATCGTTTTGCAATGGACTCTGCATTGCCGGTGCTTCGCTGATGCAATCGCTGCTTCCGTTCTCATGGCAGCCGTCCTGCCTGGAGTTTCTTCCATTGTCTCAAGCCGCACTGGAAGTGCCGCAGGTTCGTGCCGAGTGCGGCGTTGGAGTATTCTATTAATGCTGCGCCGCCTGGTCCTGCGTCCCGTACCGTTCCTGGAGGAACGCCACGGCCTCTGCAACGCTCGAGAACAGAGCATTGGCCGTTTGGGTCACGAAGACCGAGGGACTCTGGCTGGCAGTCCAGATCACGTAGACCTCCTTGGCTGCCTCGTGCGCGTGCTGGAGCTCGCGCTCGACGCCGCTGGAAATAGCAGCCTTGCCGTCGGGCATCGCGGGGATGAAGCTGACGATCATATCGGCCTGATCGATGAGCAGGAAATCGCGGGCGTAGATCTGGCTGTTGATGTCGCGCTCGATCTGGAGCACCTCGTTGACGTCGAGAGGCAGGGTTCGGCCGGAGGTTGTCACGTCGATGCAGGGGCGTCCCTGCTCGGCGGCACGGCGTGCTTTCACGGGCAGATACGCTTCTTCCAGGTCGCCCGGATCGAAGCAGACGAACATCCGCTTCATAGTGCGGCGGAATTGCTCGATCTCGCGGAGCACCGAGTCGATCTCGGCCACCGCCGTCATCGGGAAACTCAGATACGCCTTCTTGCGGTCGCTTTCGAAGGCGAGGCGATAGAAGGTTTCGACCGTGTCCTGGTCGCCCCCCCGCGCCAGAGAGAAGAAAGGCATGGCCTCGTCGATCCCTTTGCACAGCATCTCCGTGCCGATGATCTCCTCTTCGCGCCAGACGATCAGGTCCTTGAGGTTGTGCTCGAGGTGATGTTCTTCCAGCAGCCGCCGGTGCATGGCGACGACGCCGTCGATCAGGCAGACGTATATGTCCGCGTCGAGCTGCCTCATTTGATCGAAGTCCACGGCCGGAAACAATCCGTGCCGCCAGCGAAACGTGGCGTGCGTGTTGACGATGAGATTCGTCGTCCGCCGGGCCCGCGCGATGATGTCCTTGAAGACGCTGCGGCGCAGAGAATGCAGACGCTTGAGCGAAATGTCGAGGATGCGCCCCGGCGCCACGTCTGGCGCCTCGGCGTACATCATATCACCGACGCTGCACAGCGTGACCTCCGTCCCGTTCTCGGCGGCGCAGCGGCAGACCTTCTCCAGGTACTGCTTCTTGTCTACGCCCACCATTCCTGTGACGACAACTATCATACGCCTGCGTCGGGCCTCTTCGTTCGATAACGTTTGCGTCTGAATTCGCGTCCGCCGCGATGGTTAGAGATTCCTGAGCCGTTGCTGCCGGTCGTGGTCTCTCAGGGCGGCGATCAGGTCCCCCATGTCTCCGGTGATGATTCTGTCGAGACTGTACAGCGACAGGTTGATGCGGTGGTCGGTGACGCGGTTCTGGGGGAAATTGTACGTTCGTATCTTCTGCGACCGGTCGCCGGAACCGATCATGGTCTTCCTTTGCGAGTCTCGCTCGGCTCGGCGCTGGTTCTCGTGAAGCTCGAAAACGCGGCTGCGCAGGATGCGCCAGGCTTTGGCGCGGTTTTTGTGCTGGCTCTGCTCGTCCTGCATGTTGACGGTAATGCCCGTGGGGATGTGTTCGAGCCGAATGGCGCTGCTGACCTTGTTGACGTTCTGTCCGCCGGGCCCACTGGATCGGCTCACATGCTCGACCACGTCCTGCGGATTGATCTCAACATCCAGATTCTCGGGTTCCGGAAGTACGGCGACCGTGGCCGCCGACGTGTGGACTCTGCCCTGCGATTCGGTCTCGGGCACGCGCTGAACGCGGTGGCCGCCTCCCTCGTAGCCCAACTCCGACCAGACGGCCTCCCCCTTAACACCGAAAATGATCTCGCGAAAGCCCCCCCTTTCCGAGGGGCTGAAATCGAGCTGCTCCACCCGCCAGTGCCGGTTGTCGGCATATCTGATGTACATATTATACAGGTCTCGGGCAAACAGGGCGGCCTCCTCGCCGCCGGTGCCGGCTCGAATCTCGATGATAACCGATCCGACGTGCATGTCGTCGGCCATGACCAGCGTATTCTGCATCTCCTGGAGCAGGGCCTCTTCCTGGCCGGTCAACTGCTCGATTTCCTCCTCGGCCAGGGCTTTGAAGTCGGGCTCGACGCTCTTGTCGCTGACGATCTGCTGGGCATCTTCGATCCCTGCCCTGATCTTCTTGTACTGGCGGTACTTCGAAACGACAGACCGGATTTTGCCTTGTTCTTTGGACAGGGCCACGAGCTTGGCGGGGTTTTGGGCCACCTCGGGGTCGGAGATTTCCTGCTCGATTTCGCAGTATCTTCCGTCGATCTCGTCGAGTTTGGCTAACAGGCTGCTTTGTTCTTCAACCATTGCTTTTCCGCATTATGGCAGGGGCTGTGTCGCCGGCACCGGCCTCTCGGTTCTGTACGTGGCACGTTATCTCCGCACAGCAAAAAAGCTCCCATTCCCGGCCCGGCGGGAGTAGGAGCTGGTGCACACAAGGAGTAGAGAAGCTATTGCTGCTGTTCTTTCTTGGTCTGCTTGATGTAGGACTTGCCGTACTTTTTCTGGAACCGCTCGATCCGGCCGGCGGTGTCGACGTATTTCTGCTTGCCCGTGTAGAAGGGATGGCACATCGAGCAGATTTCCGCGTGGATCTCCTTGGCGGTGCTGCGCGTCTCGAACGTATTTCCGCAGCCGCAACGAACCTCCACCTTATTATATTTTGGATGCACGTCTTTCTTCATAACGTTGACTCCCGTCTATTTCGTAAACTCTGTATTCTACTCCCGCCAGCGCAATTTTCAACAGGATTTTTGCGATTTCAGTGCTTTTGTCGAACGGGGATTCAATTTCTTGCCGATAAGCCCCATACCGGCTATAATACCCTGCGAGAAAGGGCCTTAGAGCAGGATTTCTATTTGGGAGTTGGCAGTATGATCAAGAGATGTGCAACGATACGGATGGTTGCCTCCCGCGCGAAGGGGCGTTTGCCCCGTGTTTTGTTCGTGTTTCTGCTTTGCGGGGCGTTTCTGGCGTCGCAGGCGGGTTGTCATAAGCAAGCCGACGTCGCCGAGGCGCCGGTCGTGGCGGCCGAGCCGGCAAGGGTCGCCGAAGCGGTGCCGGAACCGGCGGTGGCCGCCGAGGCCGCCGCAACACCGGAAGAAGCGCCTGAGCCACCGGCTGCCAAGAACGGGCCCAGGATTACTCTGGAAAGCGTCATATGCAATTTCGGTGATATCGGCACGGATACGAAGCACAAAGGACAGTTCAAGTTCAAGAATACGGGCAACCGACCGCTGAAGATCGTCCAGGTCAAGAGTTGTTGCGGCGTTGCCACCACCGGTGTCAAAGCCGGAGACGTGTACCCTCCCGGCAAGGGAGGCGTTCTGACCATCGATTACCGCGCCGGGGCTCACCCGGGAGATGTGAATCGCAAGCTCTATATCCAGAGCAACGATCCCGTGCGGGATGTGGTCACCCTGACGCTGAAGGCCAAGATCGTTCGTCGTGTGGAGTACGAGCCCAAGAGGCTGCGGCTCTTTCTGAAGCAGGAAAACGGCGGGGCCGACGCTATCAAGCTGACGAGCGTGGACGGCCGGCCGTTTTCGATCGAGGGCTTCAAGTGTACCGCCAATTCGATCAAGGCCGAGTTCGATCCCAACATGCAGGCGACCGAGTTTGTTTTGCGCCCCCAAGCCGATCTGGCCAAGCTTGAGCGGAATCTCAAGGGTCAGATCAGCATTGACCTGAGCCACCCGGAATGTAAGAACGTGCGGCTGTTATACGACGTTCTCCCGGAATTCACGATCAACCCGCCGCAGATCCTGCTGTTCAACCTGGTCGAGGGCAAGCCGGTACAGCGGGAGGTCTGGATCCTCAGCAACTACTCGGACGATTTTGATATCTTGTCGGTCACGTCGAGAAAAGAGACCGTGAAGCTGCTGGAGAAGAAGAAGATCAAAGGCACTGCGACCAGCTCGAGTTCCGCCGGAGCGAGCAGGCCGGGAGTGCGGTATCAACTGAGGATTGAGATCACTCCGCCGCCGGTGGAGGGCGAACGCGCCGTCTTTTTGGATTTCCTGGATGTGAAGATCAAGGACGGCACCACCCTCTCGATCCAGTGTCGGGGATTCTATTGAGAAAGCCGGTGCCCCGTGTCAGCAGGAAATGAGGCCGCAACGGTCCGCTTGCGACCGAGGCCCGAATCCCGATATGCACGTCTAAAGTTAGTGTTGGCAGTCGGTTACGTTCTGGCCGCCGGTTGGTCCTGTCCGGCGCCCGTGTCACGCGGGCCGGCGGCCTCGGCGGAGCGTGGCGACGACGTCGTGCTTTTCTTTACGGGAAGCGAGCAGGGGGCGTTGAAGCCCTGCGGCTGTTCCGGGGGCCAGTTGGGCGGCCTTGAGAAGCGAACGAGCATTTTCGGTCGGGTCCCGCCGGGGAGGCGCCTCGTCGTCGATACGGGCGGCCTGGTCGCCGGGGACCGCGAGCAGGATCTGATCAAGTTTCGCATTCTTTTCGAGGCCTACGGGCTCCTTGGCTACGATCTGGTCCATCTAACCGCACGCGACCTGGAGATCGCTGCGAGCCTGAACATGCGAACCGATGCGGAGCGGCCCTTCGATATCATCCGGGCCGGCGCAGCCGAAAAGGGCCGGTCGGGCCCCTTTGTGAAGGAATTCGACACCGCCGGGGGCCAGCTTGCCGTCAACGTTGCTGCTCTCGATCTGCAGGGGGATCGCATCCGGCAGGCCGGCGACCTTTTCCCGCCGGCAGGGGGGGCAAAGGCCCTCAACATCCTGATCCTGAGCGACCACGGGGGAATCTCCGCGCAAGACCTCATAGCCGCAGCGCCGGACGCGATCGATTGCATCGTCTACCCGGCGGAATTCGACGAGCCTCAGCTTCTCTCCGAGCCGGGCGAGAGACCCCTGGTTTTCTCGGTGGGCCGGTTTGGACGCCATATCTGCAAATTGAACGTAAAGGCCGGCGGGCAGGCAGGGCAGAGCGCCATGCAATTCGAGGACATACCCGTCACGGCGGATCTGCCCGATGACCTGGCTCTCGGCCAGCTCTATCGCTACTACCAGCAGTTCGTCAAGGACAGCGGTCTCCTGGAAAACTACCCGCGCCTGCCGCTGCCCGACGACCTAACATACGTTGGCTCAACGACTTGCAAGAAATGCCACGAGTACGAGTACGAGCGCTGGGCCACGAAGGCCCACGCCGATGCCTTCGCGACGCTGGAGCGGGTGGGCTCCGATTATGACCCCGAATGTGTGGTCTGCCACGTCGTGGGGATGGAGTATGCCAGCGGATTCGTGACGTCGGAACGGACGCCGCAGTTCAAAGACGTCGGCTGCGAGAACTGCCACGGGCCCGGCTCCGAGCACACCAGCAGCTTCGGAGTGACCGGGACGGCAGAGCCGAAAATGACGTGCCTCCAGTGCCACACGCCCGAGCACAGCAGCGGATATGCGGGACACGAAGCCGAGTTTCTGGAAAAAATCACGCATTGGCGGGAACCGTAGGCTGCCGGCCTTGTCAAAGACTACCAGAAGGTAGGGCAGTCTATATGATAAGAACATTGCGCATAACGGGTCTGTTAGTAGTGGTTTTTGCGGTCCTGGTCGTTGGGTCGGTCCTGGGTTTCGTGCCGTTTCTCAACCGCGATACCGCGGGCGAGGAGCAGGCGAGAAAGGTCCTGAGTTCGCCGGGTGCGGTGGAGAGGTTCAGGACCCAGCACGCCGACAAGGTCCCTGCAACCGAGGACCGGACGCCTCCGTTGGTTCAGCAGGCGAAGCTTCTTGCGGGAATTCTCAACCCGCCGGTCAAGGTCTCGCCGCCTAATACGTCCTCAAGAACGAGTACGCCTACGATACGGCGTCCCGTCGTCTCGTCAAGCGCCAAGTTCGACCTCGTGGGCACCAGCTATCTGCCTTCGGCTCCGCAGGAGTCCTTTGCGTATATCCGCTTGCCCGGCAACGAATACCGTTGGGTCAAGCAGGGCAGCGAGGTGGGGCATCTGGTGATCAAAGAGGTCCGCAGCGGTTCCATCACGTACCTGGACGGTCAGAGTTCTGCCGTGCTGGCGGTGGAAGCGATTCCCGAGACGTCCAGCCTGCTGACTTCCGGAGCGGCTGCGACGCCGGCGGCGCCGGCGATTCCGGAGCCTTCCCGGCCTGCTACGGTCCGAACCGTCGACCGCCGCACGACTGCCCGACCCAGTCTTCAACGTCCAACGCCCAGATCCACCACGAAAACTCCCCCGTCCCAAATGGACGAGAAGGACGAAGAGGCGCTGGGGGAGCTGGTGAACAGGCTCAGGGACATGCAGAAGAGCTTCCGGTCGGACAAGACCGGCTCCCAGGTCGATCCCGAAGATCGAAAGGCCATGATGGACAAGGTGATCTCGGAGTTCAAATCCTCCTCGCGTGTAAGCGATGAGGAGGCGGAGAAACTGGATGACCTGGGCAAGCAGCTCAACGGGACCAAGGAAGAATCGATCATCGAAAAGCGGCGCGAGGCGATGAGGCGAGTAAACCGGCCTTCGCCTCCCAAGAGTCGATAGACCCACCCGATACCGGGTTGCCCGACACACAGTTGTCCTTCGGGGCCCGCCTCGCATTTGCAGTCTCCCATCCCGTCGCGCGGTGCGACATCTTTTCTGCGGTCGTCCCGTTGCCCCGCATAGTACTGTGGATTATCGGCCGTGAAAGGCCTGCTGTAACAGGGGATATATTCTCGCCTCGGACGACCGGCGGGGCGGTTGCATTCTTTTAGGACCAAGTACTTTCCCAGTACTGAAAGCCCTGTTTTTCATGGTCGCGGTGGGAACTTTTGTGTCTTTGCACTGTCTGATTAGATAAGCGTTGTTTTGCGGCCGAACCGCAGCGTCAAGGATGGTCGGTTCGGTACTTGCTAAGCCAAAGTCGCTGGCCGGCGAGGCTCGCCGAAGACGGTCGAGCCGGGCTGTCAGCGGTGGATTTTTTTGAGTCGTAAGATCTGACGTCTTTGAAGTAGTTTGGAGCAGGGTGAATTTGAACGAGGTAACAGGCAATGATGGAACGGCGTTTTTTCCGCACGGAGCGTTATCGGGCGCTCACTGTAGTCCTCCTTGCTATGGCCGTCGTAGGTATCGGGCCCCTATTTGCCTTCGACGGGAATTCTA
Source organism: Sedimentisphaerales bacterium (assembly GCA_016932895.1). The sequence goes on from JAFGCA010000393.1 coordinate 20,272, forward strand.
CGGTAGGGGAGGCCGACCATAAGGTCATTCCTCTGCAGCACATTTCGCCGGCGAAGGGCAAGGCACTTCTGACCCGGCTGAAGATCGGCACGGCCAATCCGCTGCCGGGAACCGACGCTTTGTTGGTTACCGGCGCGCCCGGCGAGCTGATCAAGGCCCTGGCCGTCCTGAAGGTGGTGGACGCTCCGGGCGAGTTCGAGGTCAGGGAGCTTGGCGCCGCCTCGGCGGCGCGGATGCTGCCGTCCAACGAGCAGATTGCCGAGGCGGTGGGCAACCTGTCCATCGGCACGTTCGCCCATCCCCCGCAGATCGGCAGCAAGCCCAAAGCGCTGATCGACATCCACAACGGGGTCGTGGTGGCCATCGCTCCGATCTTCCAGCTTCAGGACATCAAGCTGGCCGTGGAGCTGGGGCCGGAGATCCTCAGGCAGCGCAACAAGACGGCCGCCGGGGCAAGCGCCGTGCCTGCTCAACGCACTGTATCTCCAGTGGCAGCGACCGAGACCGTACCGCCGCGTTCGTCTGCGGAAGCGGCCGGCGCCTCGAGCCGGATCACGGAGCCCGGCGCGGTGCAGCGCGAGTGGGTGGGAGCGCGTCCGCAGCCTGATATCTCCCCCGACGACATTGTATTGATGCCTGATTTGCGTCCCGCTCTTGCGACGGCACTGCCTTTCCGACCGGCGAGTATGGACCTTTCTTTAGGCCAGTCCGACAGCAAGATCGTCGAGCCGAACGGGCCCCGGACGCTGACGACAACAGAGGCCACTCCGGGAGCCTTGCCCCGGGCAGGGAAACTCTCGCCGCCCGAGACCGCCAGGGAAATCACTCTGGCACCGGGACAGCGCGTCCCGCCCGAGGAGGACAAGGTTGTGGCGCCGCCGGTGGAGGCCGAAAGGATCGGGATCGAGCCCGAGGCGGCGACCCCTCTGGAGGCGAAACCCCAGCCGATGACCGAGGCAGCGGCCTATCAGCCCGCCCAGTTTGCCAACGGAGACGAGTATGTGGATTTGACCTTGCCGCCCACGGTGCCGGTCATCCAACTGCTCGATTTAGTGGGAAAGTACCTCAACCTCAGCTACGTATACGATCCGGCCAAGATTACCGGTGAGGTGACCTTGAAGCTCAACGGCGATCTCAGCGGCAAGATGAAGGTCGAAGAACTGTACCAGTTGCTCGAATCGGTGTTGCAGTTCAAGAATCTGGTCATGACGCGGCACAAGGGCAACATCGTCAAAATCGTACCGGTCACCGAGGTCTTGAGTCTGGACCCCGATCTGGTCACGTCCGATGACGCCAAGGTCGATGCCGGTGACATCGTGGTGACGCGCGTGTTCGAGCTGGAACATATCGATACAGGCAGCGCCGAGAACCTGCTCACCGGCATGGGGTTGACCGTCGGTGTGACCGCCATCGCCGAGAGCAACACCATCATCGTCACTGCGTACGCCCATCGCATGGGACGGATCGAACGCTTGTTGAAGATGGTGGATAAGCCGGGCGATCCGCGGGAATTCAAGTTCAGGCAGTTGAAGTACACCATGGCCAAGACACTGGCGGAGAAGGTCCAGGCGCTGGCCGAACAGCTTGAAAGCGTTACGGTGACGGTGGCCGAACAGACGGCCACGACGACGCCGACCACGAAGCTCCCGGGCGAGTCAGAGGCGGCCTACCGGACGCGTCTGGCCCGCCTCAAGGCCGCGCAGGCCGCCCGGGCGCGGGCGACCGCCTCCAGATCCAGGACGCAGCCGCAGGGAGAGGAGGCCAAGCCCGGCGTGTACCTGGATGCCGATGACCGGACCAATCGGATTCTCATGATCGGTGTCCAGGAACAACTGGAAGTTGTGGACGGCCTGATCGACGCGCTGGACGTCGAGCAGCAGGATCTGCGCTCGTTGAAGCTCTATCGCATCCGGCATATGGATGCCGAGGAAGTGGCCAGGAAGCTCCAGGAATTGGGCATCATCAGCCGGGCCCCGGAGTCGGCGTACACGTCCACCAGGATTACCCAGACCACCGGAACTGCCGCTCAGAGGCAGGCTGCTGCGGCGCAGGCCGCCCGAACGCAGGTGGCGCCCAACGTCGCGACCGCCGCCGAGGTGACTGAGGAAGGATTGGTGGAAGAGCCGCAGGTTGTCGTGGTCGAATCGACGAATTCGCTCCTGGTAAACGCCACGACCGAGCAGCATAACCAGATCGAGACCATCATCGGCTACGTCGATACTGAAATCGACGAGGATGAGATCCCCTACAAAATCTACCCCCTGGAAAACTCGTCTCCCTCTCACTTGTCCGAGATTCTGGAAAGCCTGATCCAGGAGACGGTCGAGGACAAGGAAGGCAAGATCGAGAAGATCATCAAGAAGGAAGAAGAAATCACCATCGTTCCCGATCCGAATACGTATTCGCTGATCGTTTACGCCAGTAAGAAGAATCAGGACTGGATTGCCAACCTGGTCCAGCAGCTCGACAAACGGCGTCCGCAGGTGCTTATCGACGTGACGCTGGTGGAGATCACCGAGACGGACTCCTTCACGTACGATCTCAATCTTATCCAGAGCTTCCCGGATCTGGTGGCGACGTCGGGTTTGACGGGCGTGATTACGGAAGGCAAATCGAGCGCCGATATCATCAGCCAGCTCAACTCGAGCGGTCGAAGTAATTTCGCCGATTTCCAGTCGGACAGCGGCAACTTCCGTGGCTTCTATGGCGACAAGCACATCAATGTCCTGCTCGACGCTGTTCAGACCAAGAACTACGGGCGCGTGCTGGCCAAGCCCAAGATCCTGGTCAACGACAACGAGCCGGGCTTGATCAAGACCACCGATACGACCTACGTCAAGAAGACCTCGTCGATTCCGGTCAGCGGCGGCGGCGCCGGCACCGATACCACCCTCATCCAGACGGCGGAAGATTACACCCCGTATGAGGCCGGTATCACGCTGGAAATCACGCCGCACATCAGCGAGGGCGAGTTGCTTCGTCTGGACATCGGCTTGACGCGGTCCGATTTCCTCGAGACCACCGGAGAGCAGCCGCCCAATACGACCGCCAGCGAGGTGAACACGGCGGTTACGGTTCCCGACGGAAGCACCGTCATCCTGGGTGGCTTGCTGAAACTGAACCAGAACAAGGGCGGGGACAAGGTGCCGATTCTGGGCGACCTTCCCCTGATCGGCGGGCTCTTCCGGGGCATCAAGAACTCGGACCGGCAGAACAAGCTCTACGTCTTCGTGAAGGCCGAGATCATTCGTCCGGCCGGCCACGGTCAGGGTATGGCCGATCTCGAAGCCATCTCCGAGAGAAACCGGATGGCGTTTGAAAAGCATGAGCTGGAGTTCCAGAACTACGAGGACTGGCCCGGCATCAAACCCCGGCCGGTGGATCCCGTAAAAGTTCTCGAAGCCCAATAGCAGACGCTTTCTGGCAGGCCATAGGCGAACATGAAAGAATTGCTGGTACAAACCGCAGAGAGAACGGGTCTGGTCGACGCCGAGCGTCTGGCTCAGTTCATTGAAGAGAACAAGGGTCGGGGACGCCTGGACGAAGTCCTGCTTACCTGTCCGTATTTCACGGAAGACGTGGTGTTGAAACTCTTCGCCGAGGCGCTCGGGTGGGAGTATCTGCCGGACGTGTCGGAGAAGCTGGTTCCGCAGGAGTTTGTGGAGGCGGTGCCGGCCCCCTACGCTCAGCATCACTACCTGATCGGTATTCGGCCGGAGGGGGACAACGGCGAGCTCACTGTGGTGCTGTCTCGTCCGCTGGATGCCAACGTTCTGGACAACGTCTCCAAGATGACGCGGTTGGCCGTCAAGCCCGCCGTCGCCACGCGGGCGGCGATTACCGCCGTTATCGATATGGCCTACGAGCAGCGCAACACCGTGATTGAGGAAGTGGCCGAGGAGTTGGATTCCCAGAACCTCGATCAGTTGGTCGATGAAGTGGCCGCTTCCGACGACCTGCTCGACGTCGTGAACCGGCCCCCGGTCATCCGGCTGGTGAATGACGTTCTGTTTCGCGCCTTGCAGCTTCGGGCCAGCGACATTCACGTCCATCCCTACGAGACGAAGATTCAGATCCGCTATCGCATCGACGGGATTCTCTACGATGTGTTGACGCTGAACCGCAATGTCCTGCCTCTGATTACCTCGCGTATCAAGGTGATGGCGGGCATGGATATTGCCGAACGCCGGCTACCGCAGGACGGGCGCTCCAGCGTTCGCCTCGGGCAGCGGGAGGTGGATCTGCGTGTCAGCACGGTGCCGACCAGTTTTGGCGAGCGCAGCGTGCTGCGTATCCTGGACAAGAGCACGGGCGTGTTCGCTTTGGAAGAGTTGGGCCTCTGGGAAGACGACCTGAAGAAGCTCGATGCGTTGTTGCACCGGGCCCACGGCGTGATCTTTGTCACCGGGCCGACCGGCAGCGGCAAGAGCACCAGCCTCTACGCCTATTTGAATCGAATCAACTCCGCCGAGAAGAACGTTCTGACGATCGAAGATCCCATTGAGTATCAGCTCGAGGGGATCAGTCAGATTCAGGTGGCCAGCAAGAAGGGCATGACCTTTGCCACCTCGCTGCGGCACGTTCTGCGCCAGGACCCCGACGTCATCATGGTCGGCGAAGTGCGCGACGTGGAAACCGCCCGGATGGCGATTCAGTCGTCGCTGACCGGCCACCTGGTCTTCAGCACGCTGCACACGAACGATTCGGCCGGAGCGGTGAGCCGGCTGCTGGACCTGGGCGTCGAGCCCTACCTCGTCAGTTCTTCGTTGATCGCCATTATCGCCCAGCGCTTAGTGCGCCGGGTTTGTCCGAATTGCAGGAAACCGGCCGAGCCGCAAGCCCACGAGCTCACGGCCCTGGGGCTGGACTCTTCGAAGGAAGCCCGCGATGCGACCTTCTACGTGGGAGAAGGTTGCGAGAGGTGCTTCCAGACGGGCTATCGCGGCCGGACCGGTATCTATGAAGTGATGCTGATCAGCGACGAGATTCAAGAGCTTATTTACAAACAGGAAACCGCCGGCGCGATCAAGAAAATGGCCCGGGCGGCCGGGATGCAGACCCTGCGCATGGACGGGGCCCGTAAAGTCCTGACCGGTGTCACCACGGCCGCGGAGGTCTTGCGCGTGACCCAGGCCGACGTCCGATAAGGCGTGCGGCGGCCCACATTCGTGGATCGAGCCGGACGTTGAAAGAGTTTCGGTATTTTGATATTTAGATTCTTCTATGCCAAGATACGAATACACGGCGATAGCCAGCACCGGCAAGAAGGTGAAAGGGGCCATCACGGCCGAGAGCCCCTACGCGGCGCGCAAGCAGTTGCGGATGCGCAGCGTCCATCCGGCCTCGCTGACCGAGGTCTCCGCCACCGATGAACGGGGGGGCTTCTCCCTCCGCCTGCGCAAGGCAGGAAAAAGCCAGATTATCGATTTCACGAAGCAGTTGGCGACGCTGCTGAACTCGGGGATCAAACTCACCGAGTCGCTTTCGGTCCTGATGCTGCAGACGTCGGACCATCGGTTCAAGGCGGCCCTGGCCGAGATTCGCGACCGCGTCGTAACGGGCGAGTCGTTCACCGACGCGCTGAAGGAGTACGGAGACTATTTCGACGTCGTGTACGTCGCCATGGTTCGGGTCGGTGAGGTTACCGGTTCGCTGGGCCAGACCCTCCAAACCGTCGCCGGCTTCATGGAGAAGCGTCAGCGCGTCGAATCCAAGGTCATGACGGCGATGATCTACCCGCTCGTCCTGGTGGCCTTTTGTCTCGTCGCCATCTTGATCCTGACGACGAAAGTGATTCCGACGATCGGCGCCCAAATCGAGAGGGCGGGACAGGAACTGCCCTGGATTACGCAGCAGTTGATGACGTTCAGCCATATCCTGACGAGCTGGTGGCTGGCGGTCCTGATCGCGGCCATCCTGCTCATCGTGGGCCTGTTCCGGCAGTTCTTCCGGACCGATCGCGGGGCGTATTTGCGCGACCGCTTCATCCTCTCGTTGCCCGTGTTCGGATCGCTCATCCGGCAGCGCGTGGTGGCGCGTTTCGCCTCGACGCTGTCGACCTTGATCGGCTCGGGACTGGCGATGGCCGAGTCGTTGCGTGTCGTGGCCGAGACGACGGGGAACATGCTGATGAAACGGGCGGTCCAGCAGGCGCGCGAGCGCATTCTGGCGGGCGCCGATATCGCCACGCCTCTGCGTGACAGCGGTGTGATCGATCCGGCCATTGCCCATATGGTGGCCGTGGGAGAGAAAAGCGGTGAACTCGAGGTCATGCTCAAGAGCATCAGTGAGAATCTCGAATCCTCCACCGACGTTGTCATCGAGCGTCTTAGTGCGGCGGTTGAGCCGGTTATTATCATTTTCATGGCAGCGGTCGTGGGCGTGATCGCCTATGCGACCATTCTGCCGATCCTGCGCATCTCGGTCGTGGGATTCTAAGCGTTGTTGGGAGTGAAAGGATTATGAAGGAGCACAAGAAGCGACTCGGAAGAAGCGGTTTCACCATGGTTGAGCTGATGGCGGTCCTGATCATTCTGGGCCTGCTGGCAGGCGTCGTGGTCAAGAATTTCGTCGGCCAGGTCGACAAAGGCAAGATGACTACGACCAAAGCCAACCTCCGACTTCTGCACAGCGCCGTAAATCAATTCTACATGGACCAGGGCAGATATCCGAGTGAAGACGAAGGCTTGTATGCCCTGATCGACGCGCCGGCGGAGGTGGAGAACTGGCCTCCGGGTGGTTACCTGGAAACGACCGACATTCCGACGGACGGCTGGGGTCGGGACTTCATTTACGAGCTGTATCCCGAGAGCGGCAAGCCGTTCGTGATCAAGAGCCTCGGCGCCGACGGTCAGGAGGAAGGCGAGGGCTACGATGCGGACCTGCTCAGCACCGACCGCTAAGGCCGCTCGTTCCCGGCGTGACGGCGCCGCTTCCACACGCACGCGCCGACACGGCTTCACGCTCGTCGAGATGATCGTTGTTATCTCGATCCTCGCGCTGTTGGTCATGGTGGCTCAGGTGAATCTTTTTGGCGTGTTGCGCCGGAGCCAATTCCAGGCAGACGTGCAGGAATTCGTTTCCGCCATGCAAATGGCGGCAGCGGCAGCGGCCGAGAAGGGACGCCGGTACGAAGTGATTGTCGACATCACCGAGCAGGCCTTCCTGCTGCGGGAGATCAGCTCGTCGAACCTGTCCGAGATCCTCGACGAAGAGATCATCATGCAGGGGTATTTCGGCGAGAACTGCAAGGTCGTGTACGTCGAGTTTGATGACGGCGCCTATACGAACGAGAGCGCCGCGAAATTTCGAGCCGGCCACGCCGGCTGGCACTATGGGGGCAAGATCGTGTTCCTCGACGACAGCGAGCAGGCCCACAGCGTGCTCGTCAGCCGGCTCTCGCCGATGGTGAGACTGGTGCAGGGCGATCCGGTTCTCATGACGCCCAAAGGCAAAGATGAGGTCCCGTTTCTTTAGCGCGTCCATACGTTTGGATTGCAGGCGACGATGCAAGACAGAAGGACATACAATTCGGGCATGGGGCACCGGCCGGCTCGGCCGTTCGGGCGCGACGGCTTCACCTTGCTGGAGGTGTTGACGGCCCTGGCGATTCTCGCGTTCGTCAGCTCCAGCGTGCTCGTTGTCATCGATCGCTGCGTCGTTGCCGCCGCGGACTCGACGCTCCGCATGGAAGCCTTTACGCTCGCCCGCGAGAACATGGAGAAAATCCTCGTCTCGAACTCGGTCAGTGAAACCGTCGAATACGGGGTAAGTGACACGAATCCCAATATCTCGTGGCAGACCGTGATTGAGGCGTTTTCCGAGCCGGTGGACGGTACCATGTGGGTGCGTGCGGTTTGTTCGGCGGAATTCCCGGACACCACCGGCGAGACGCAGACAGTCAAGCTCGAGCATTGGCTCACGGAACTGACCGAGCAGCAGGCCGGCCAGCTCGCGGGGCAGGAGGATATCGAGCAGCTTGCGGTCGAGCAGTTGATCGAGACGCCGGCAGAGGCCGCCGAGTACGCCGGCGTCAGTGCCGAGACGATCGAGGAGTGGGTCGAAAACGGGCTGCTGACCACCGAAGATGGTCTTTTCATCAAGTACAATCTGGATATCTACAAGCGAACCCAGGGCAACCCCTCCGAGCAGGACAAGGCCGACCAGGTCGAATCCATCGAGGATCTGGCCCTGTCGTTGCGATCTGGGCAGGAAGGGGAAACGGGCCGCTCCGACGCCGAGCAGGGCGCCGACGGCATCGACCCGCTCACGGGTCTGCCCTACGAAGAATTAGAGAAGAAGGACGTGCGAGAGGTCATGGAGTTGTTGCAGAAGCGACAGAAGTGAAACGTACCGACATGAAGGCATGAATCCGAAAAGTCATTTATGAAACAGCCAACGGCCCGGACAAATCGTTTTGCGGGATTCTCCCTGGGGGAGATGCTCGCGGCCCTGGTGATCGGCGCGATGGTTCTCACCGCCATCCTGGGTGTTTATGCCCGGGCCAACCGCGCCGCCGACGCGGTCCTGGCGAAGGTCGAGAGCCCGTCGCTGGCGACCGAAGTCCTCCATCTCCTGGCCGAAGATCTCGACCGCCTGTTAGGTGCAGAGGAGGGCGAGACCAGTATCAAGATCGAGCCCGGTTTCGACAACGGTTTCGCCCGCTCCCGGTTGACGCTGCGCCGGACGTACCGCGACGCGAAGAACGAGGAGAAGGCGTTTGAAGAAATCACGTGGCTGGCCGGATACGATCACGAAGGCTCCGTGCCGGGACTGATGATCTATCGCGGCCATGAAGGGATGAACCTGGAGGACAAGCTTCTCGACGCCAAGCGGGAAGGCTGGGAAGACAATTATCCCCTGATCCCGATCTGTCGCGGCGTGACGTTCTTTCGGATCGAGGTGCCCAAGGACAAAGAGGACGAATTCGTCGATCGCTGGGCGGCCTCTTCGTTGCCGCCGGGCGTGAGGGTCACGATCTCGTTTGCCGAGCCCTACGAGACCGTCCGCGGCACGTGGGATGTGCTCGACCAGGAGAAGGTCAGTCGAACCATCGCCATCGACCGGACGCGCGCGATCAAGTTCACCGCCGCCAAAATGACCCTGCCGGGTCCGGGCGGTGAGGAAGACGAGAAAGACGAAGCCGCTGATGAGGATGAGAAAGCGGCTCAGCCAACAGAACAAAAAGCTGATGAGAAACCGACCCCATCGACAAGGCGAAAGTAGCGACCCGTTTCGTCCGGGCGTGGTCCTGCTGATCACCCTGGTGATTCTGGTCATCCTGGCGACGCTGGGCTATACGCTCAGCGCCCGGGTGGCCGCGCGCCGGCACCGGGATCAATACATGATCGACTACGGGCAGGCGCAATACGCCTGTGCCTCGGCGCTGAAATACGCGTTGGCTTCGGCGGGCAATATCGAAGCCGAGCCGATCAGCCGCCCCAACGATCCGGATTTTTCCGACGTGTTTGCCATGAGCGAGCTGGAATACCAGGAGCTTCTGATCGAGTACGGTTTGAGCACCGAGGCAGGCGAGGAAAACCTTGACGCCGGCCGGGACGATCCGGACTGGGAAGACACCAGCGATTCCAACGAGTTTGGTTTCGATCGCACGCTTGCATCCGATGCGGAACTGCCGACCATACGAGGCCCCTACGGGCCCCCATGGCCGTTGGTCAGCAGTCCGCTCGAATTTGAAATCGGCTCGGCCCGCGTGAAGATCGAGATCGAGGACGAGAACGCCAAGTACCCGCTGGGCTGGGCGCTGATCGAGGACGAGAAGCTACAGCCCCTGGCCGATGTGGGCTTCGTGACGTTTTGCGAATGGATGGCCTATGGGGACAAGGAGATCCGGTCGTTGCGGGAGGATCTGGCCCGGATTGGTGAGATCAGGACGTTCAAGACGGAATTCAAACCGGTGACCGAGACGGTCAAGCCGACGCAGAGCAGTCTGCGGAGCCGGGCCTCGGGCGCGAGCTCACGCAATACCCCCGTCCGGCGTTCGGCGACCCAGAAGAAGACCATTTCCGCCGCCGACCAGATTGCCCAGCAGAGCACCGCGTTGGCGAAGCTCTTTCACAGCTCGTTCATCGATGCGGAGCTGTTGTCCCGGCCCAGTGTGGTCGCCGAGAGCCGCCAGGAGTCCGCCATAAAGTATCTGGGACTGTGGGCAGCCCGGAAGGTCAACGTCAATTCGGCGCCGCGTCACGTGCTGGAGGCCGCCCTGACCTTCGGCAGTGTCGCCGACGCGCCCAAAATGGCCGAGGCGATCATACAGCAACGGCGCGAGAAGCCCTTCACCGACATTGAAGAGTTGAAAACCAACGTGTTCGAATATTCGGACTCCATCGACAAGTGCAAGGACTTTCTCACCACCGTGAGCACGGATTTTGTCATCCGGGCCACCGCCACGAGCGGCGTGGCGACGGTCACCGCCGTGGCCGCCGTCAGCAAAGAGGGGGACAAAGTAAAGGAGATCGGTGTAATTTCCGACTAAAGAAGGGTGGCTTCGGCCACCTTTTCACAGGCCAAGCAGCGTGGCTGCTGCCACTTTTGGAGATGATTCGACGTGGAATCTCGAAACTACTTGGGGATCTACTGGGCCCGTGACCGGGCCACGGTGGTCGCTCTGGCGGCGCAGGGACGGGACCGCAAGCTGCTGGATGCGTTTTCCGTTTCGGTCGCGGACGAGCAGGAGCCGGGCCCTTCGGCTCTGGCCGAGCGCATTGGGCGGGCCTGTTCCGAGCGGAACGTGAAGTCCGCAGCGGCCGGAGTGGCCCTGGACTGCGAAATGTTCATGCAGCATAGCGTCCGCAGCGCGTTCCTGGACGAAAAAAAGATCGCCGCCACCGTTCGTTTTGACACGGAAGAAGCTCTGGCCACGGATATCAGCGAAGTGGCCGTGGCGTTTCGGGTCACTGCGAGCGATGAGGAAGGCGCCACTCTCGACGTGTACACCGCCCAGCGAAACGACTTGTCGGAGCTGCTGTTTTCTTTGCAGGGCCACGGCATCGATCCGGTGACGGTGGATCCCGACGTGTATTGCCTGTCTCGGTATCTGCGGACCTACGGCGGCGGCGAATCGTCGGAAAGGCGGGTGCTGTACGCGTTTCTTTCCGATTCGCGCGGTTATCTCGTCTCACCGGCGGAATCGTCGCAGCGCTCGCTGATGCGTGCATTTCCGGTGGGTCCGGCTCAGCAGCGGGACCAGTTGCTCTCGCGGGAGATCCTCGTTACGGCCGGTTTGGCCGAGAGCGTCGGCAAAGTGGAGCGGCTCTGTGCTTTCGATGCCAGGAATGAAGTCAACGTGGCAGAGCTTGGCACGCGAACCGGGCTGCGAGCCGAGAGGTGCAATCTCGCCGGGATGGCAGGTCTGGTGCCGGCGGATTGGGGCGATTGTTCGGGACCGGTGGATGTGGCGCTGGCCTACGGCGCCGCCCTGGCGGTTCCGCAGGAGAAAAGCGTCAACTTTCGCACCGATCATATGCCTTACCAGGGCACGAAAGCCCGCAAACGCCGGGCCCTGAAGTTCTTGAGCTTCGCCGTGACTCTGCTTCTCCTGGCCGTGGGCGTGTACTTTCACACCCAACTGCTCGAAATCAAACGGGACCAGGAGGCCTTACGAAGCAAGTTCGAGCCGGATTACCTGGCCGTGATGCCCGGGGAGGAAATGCTCCCGGAGAAGATGAAGACCGCAGTCAATAATTTGGACAGGGCTCTGCGGCGGCTTCGCGCCGAGACCACGGGCGTCGGCGCCGAGAACTCCATCTCCGCCAAGCTGGTGCGGGTCCTGCAGGCGGTCAATAGTTGTGCGGCAAAGACCGATCTCAATATCGATTCGGTGACCATTACCGAACGGAGCATCCTGGTCAACGCCGATACCTCCAGCCGGCGTAACACGCTCAGCGTCTTCGACGCCATGAAGAAAGCAGGCCTGGAGGTCCAGGACCACCGGCTCAGCACCGAGGGCGGGCGAGACAATTTCTCTGCGACCATGGAGCCGAAGAAACAGGTAGCAAAGAAGGAGCAACCATGAAAGAGGTCTTAAGGAACCCGATGCTGTACTACGTGCTGGCTCCTTTGCTGGTGGCGCTCTGGCCGTTGCTGGTCTGGGCCGTCTATCTGCCGCAGACCCAGGAGGACTGGGATACCGACAGGTTGCTTTTCGACGACGGTCAGGTGCATATCCTCGATATTCTCCGCCTGGATCCCGATCGCCTGGATTATGCCGGCGACAGCGAGGTCTCCGGGGAGTTTTCCTATGCCAAGGAGATCGACCGCGTGGCCAACCTCTGCCAGATACCTGCCGGTAAATGTGATTACAGTGCCGGCAGTATTGTTCCTTCCGGGAACAAAAGAAAACAGCAGGCGAGGGTAAAGTTGACGGACGTCGATATCGTCCAGGCCGCCATGTTCCTTTCCCGGATTCAGTCGACCTGGGTCAAGCTCACGTGCGACAAGGTGAAGCTGACCAAGGACAAGGGGTTGCCCGATCAATGGGATGTGGACTTCACCTTCTGGTACTATTACTAAACTCACCGCCTCAGGCCTCGTCGGCCTTGTTTTACCGGAATATCCCCGGTTGTCAGGAGCGCACGGTGCGGTATTACTATATGTAGTATGTTTCCCATCTTGACACCGGTTGGGTTGAAGCGGCGCAGGCCCGGCGGTTGCAGGGTCGAAGAGATACGCGCGGATCGGCCTTCATGAGGCTGTCAGAGGCGTTTTGCGGCGTAGCGGAGGCGATATCAAGCCGAGCCGGGCAGATTACTCGGAGCCAAATTCTTCTAAAGTTTTCGCGCGAGTTGTGTCGATATCAATGTTGATTTGGCCCCAGTGGTGATTTTGGGGCATACAAGATGTAGTGGTTTGAAGTTCTGTTTCGTACGCGGAACTGCTTTGGCAAGGTGAGTCGGATGCCGGACTCTGGTTCGAGCACATTTGGACGCGGATGCGACCGCTGGATCAATCCTCTTGAGGGCGAAGTCTCCCCGAACGAGGATTTGGTGATGGAGCAAATCCTCGAGAACATCCACAACACGCCCCTGGGGCGGGTGTTGAAGAGGATCGCCTGCCTCCCTGAGATTCGAAGGGAGAAGGTGCTTCGCGTGCGTCAGGAAATCACCGAGGGTCGGTACGATCTGACCGGGCGGCTCGACCTGGTGCTGGACAAGGTGCTGGAAGAACTGACCGCCTGAGGGGCAGGATACCGGACGTTTCCGGGTAACCCGCGGTTGCCCTCACACCGTTGAGAGGGCCCAAAGCAGGATTCTTCGATGCAGAGGCTGTCAGGGTTTTTTGCCGGGTGCCGGCCTGCCTTTCGAATCTACCCGGTCACGTCGCAAACGTCGTCGTCAGGTTCATCCATTTCCACCGGTTTGTAGTCCGGCTTCTTGGATTTGCTCACTTCATCGTTGAAGGCCGCGATCACCGTTCGCTGGATCGTCTGCCGGCACCGCGTGTTGATGGGATGGGCGATGTCGGCGTGGACTTTCATTCGGCCTTTGGGATCCTTCTTTACGCGGTTCTGCGGAAGGGCCTGCGCACAATTGTTGCAGTATTTGGCCCTCAAATGGTTCTTGCCCCCGCAGTTTTCGCAGTGGTCGCTCATCTTACGCGAGGGCATGGCGACGAAATAGCCCCCGACGCCCTCGATGACCTTGATGTCGCGAACCACAAACTCGTTGTCGAGGGTTAGGGAGCAGAAGGCCTTCAACCTGTCATCCCTGTTCCTCACAAGTTTGACTCGGACCTCGGTGATCTTCATTTGTCTGCCTCGCTCAATCTCTACAACCTACAGTTCCTCACGACGATGCTCTCGCAACCCGCCTTCTCCGTTATTTCGTCTCGTACCTGTCCAAGGCGTTCCATATCATGGTGATCCAGGATAGAGAACAGTGTAGAGCCACTCCCACTTAGGCACACCGGCCTTACGCCGAGCGATTCAATGGTTTTCTTTAGCTGGCCAAGCTCCTGAAAGAGGGAAAAGCACGTTCCACTGAGCATATTTGCGCACATTTTTACCACGAGATCAATTCTGTTTTTTTCCAGATGCATGCGGATCGGTTTGCTGAGCCGCTCGTACCGATTCTGGTTGTGGGTGTAGTTTTTGTAAATCATTTCTGTGGAAACACTTATATTCGGTGTGATGAGCAGGGCGGTGAAGTTGAACTCGGTGGGCAATTTCGTGATTTTTTCCCCTTTTCCCGTGCACATGGCGAGGGGTCCGTCCAGAAAGAAAGCGACGTCACTGCCGATCTCGGCGGCCGCTTCCATCAGATCGCGTTTGGACAGGCCGAGAGTGAGATACTCGTTCAATCCCATGATGGCGGCGGCGGCGTCGCTGCTGGCCGAGCCCAGCCCGGAGCCGGCCGGCACGTTCTTTGTCAGCGTCAGGCGGAGCCGGGCGGTCCTGCCGGCGCGCGACAGAATCCGCTCGGCCGCCCGGTAGACGAGATTCTCCGGGCCGGTGGGTGCCCACTGCGGACCCTGGCACACCAGCTCGATACCGCTTTTTCCTCCCGGCTCTATAAACAGTTCGTCATACCAGTCGATTTTGGCCATGACGGTTTCGATCTCGTGAAAGCCGTCGGGACGTTTGCCCGCGATCAACAGGCTCAGATTCAGTTTGGCCGGCGCCAGGACCTTCAGACCCTCGCCGAGACGCTCGAATTGACGAACACGTGTCATGTTTCCTCCGGGACTACGATCGCAGGTTGATTGTACGCGCTTCTCTGGAGCCGGCTCATCTGACTGGCTTGTTGACATTATACCGTCATGTGCGTATGGTGGGTACCCGCGGCAGAGGTGGCGGTTTTCAGATAAGGGTGGTTATGGGCGAATCGGAAAGCAAGACGGCGGTGGCCAGGTGGCATTGGCACAGGCGGCTGTACGATTGGGTGATCCATTTCTCCGAGACCCGTCACGGCGTGACGGCATTGTTTGCCCTGAGCTTCGCCGAATCGAGTTTCTTTCCGGTTCCCCCCGACGTGTTGCTGGCGCCGCTGGCCCTGGGTTCGCCGCGTCGGTGGCTGCGATTCGCTCTGGCCTGCTCGGTCGCGTCGGTTCTCGGCGGAATCCTGGGCTATTGCATCGGTGTGTTTCTCTGGTCGGCCATCGGGCCGTGGGCCTACGCCCACCTCGGCCCCATCGGCCTGACGGAAGAGAATTTCGGCAAGTTTCAGGGCTGGTACGCGAAGTACGATTTTTGGATTGTCTTCACCTGTGGCTTTACGCCGCTGCCCTACAAAGTATGCACGATTTCCGCCGGGGTGGCCCGCATCAACTTCTTCGGCTTTCTGCTGGCTTCGGCGGTCAGCCGCTCGGCGCGGTTCTTCATCGTCGCCGGGCTGATGGGCTGGAAGGGCGAGAGCATCAAGCCCGTCATCGACAAGTATTTCAACTGGTTCTCACTTGCCTTCGTCGCGCTCTTGATAGGCGGGTTCCTGGTAATAAAATGGGTGCATTGATCCTCGGATCTCTGCCTGCATGGTGACAGCCGATATGAATGACCAGCAACGACAGGGACTCCTTCGCGTCGCCCGGGACGCCGTCCGGGCCGCTGTGGAGGGCACGCCGCCGCCTGCGCCGGAGAGCGACGATCCCGAGCTGAACGCGCCCTGCGGCTGTTTCGTTACGCTCAAGAGCGCCGACCGGCTCAGGGGCTGTATCGGCCAGTTCACTTCGGACCAGCCGCTGATTACCCTGGTTGTGCAGATGGCCAAGGCGTCAGCCACGAGCGATCCGCGTTTCGCTGCCAGCCGCATCACACCTGCTGAAATCGACGGCCTCGATATTGAGATCTCCGCCCTTTCCCCGTTGGAGCCGACAGACGATCCGTTGAGCCTCGAGCTCGGCAGGCATGGGATCTACATCCGGCAGGGTTCGTTCTCCGGGTGTTTTCTGCCCCAGGTGGCGACCGAGACGGGCTGGAGCAAGGAGCAGTTCCTCTCGTACTGCTGCTCGCACAAGGCCGGACTTGCCCCGGACGCCTGGCAGGACCCGGAGACGCAGGTCTATCTGTTTACTGCCGAAGTTTTCGGCGGTGCCGTCAAAGATCTGTGAGAGGCGGCGCGGCCTCGGTGGCACCTGCCCCGGGACCAAAGACGGATTGGCCCGCTGCCCAGCCTGAAACTTCCGGTTTTATAGGTCTCTGCCGGAGGGTGCCCGCGCTTTCGGGGCGAAAAAGCGTGCGGTGCCGGGCGCGGGTTTGTTATACTTTGATAGGCCTTGGCAGCATGGCCGGTAGGCCCTGAGCGTTTTTCCCGGCGTACGCCGGCGTTTCAAAAAGGGCCCGGTTCTAATTGATGGAGAAGTATACGGACATGGAGGAGGGACGTATGACCCGCAAGCTCGCATGGGTTCTCCTGGTGTGGGGTATCTGTGTGGCGGGGTGCGGTCGGGCTCACAAAGCCTGGACGGACGCTCCCGTCGAAGATGTTCCCACCGTCATCATGGAGCGTTTGCGCGCCGAGCGCCTGCCGGTTCTCGATTCCGTGGAGTTGTGGGACAACCAGTACGGCCCGGGTCTCAAGCTCACCACCAGCCACTACGAAATCTACACTACCTTCCTGGAGCCGCTGATGCTCCGCACCGTTCCTGGTTTCATCGAGAGCGCCTACTGGGGCTATAACGACCA
>JAFGCA010000394.1 GCA_016932895.1 Sedimentisphaerales bacterium
AAGACGTACTCAAGGGCAGCAACTTCGCCTATTTCTGGACGCAAGGCGGTCTTGCGGTGCTTGATGCGAAGGGCGACGGCATGGGCATGGCCTTGCTGGATTGTCCGGCCGTGAGCTTGGGTGCTCCCGGCATCTACCGCTATGAGAATAATTGGGACCAGCCGAATTCGTATGTTTATGTCAACCTGTTCAACAACAAGTGGAACACCAACTTCCGGTCGTTCTGGCAGGGAAACCTCACTGCCCGTATCCGCCTCTGGGCTATCGACCAATACGCGCCAGAGAGGGATCTCACCACTCCCCTGACGGAAGCGCTTACGCCCATGCTCACAGGTATGTGCAACTACGTCCGGGGCAGCTTGCCCGTGACCGCGCGGGGCGTGAGCGTCTCTCGCAAAGGGGTACTGCTAACCGCCTTTGGCCCGAATCCCGATGGCCAGGGTACGCTCTTGCGGGTATGGGAAGATGCCGGACAGTCCGGCCCGCTGACGATCACGTTGCCCGAGCAGATGCACCTCAGTGACGCCCAGCCCGTCGACCTTCGTGGTCGACCTTTCGGCCGGCCTCTACGAGTGGTTGATGACAAATTCACATTCGAGCTCGGCGCCTTCGAGCCAGCGTCTTTTCTGGTGCAAACCATGCCATAGCGCCAGACGTAAAGGAAGCGGTGTGGAAATGTGATTGTCGAGGATTGAGAATGGAACCCGCACTGTCTGCGAATGTCGCTTCATGGGTAATCACTTTATCCATCACTCTCGGTTGCGCATTCTCTGCGGCCGAGCCCCCGGCGAAATTGGACGCTGATTCCCCGATGGACATCGCAGCATCGCAAGCGGTCGTCACTGAACTGCTCGTCGAGCATGAAAGAGCTGAAAAGCCCACAGACACGGGCCCGCCGTCACAGCATGTGCTCAACGCGATCCAGGCCGCGGGCGATCCTGGGGATCGGCTCTCCTACGGCGTCGGCTCCTGGGACGCGAATTCGCTGGGCAATCATCGTGTGGCGATTGATGTGTCAACTGGGACTTCTGCCGTGGCGGTTCACATTCCATGGCGCAGGCGAGACCACGACCCCCAGAACAAAAGGACCATTCTCATTGATGCGAAAACCGGACGGCGTATAGACAATGTGTACGCTATCGAGGTCAACAGGGAATTTGGAGATTTCGTCTTTGAGCCAACGACCGGCCCCGGAACCTACTACATGTATTACATGCCCTACGAGGTGACCGGCCGCAACTACCCGCAGACCCGTTACTTGCAATCCGAACAGACGGCTGACGAACAATGGCTCCGGAGCCTCGGGTCCCATAGCGGCAAACTGTCAGAAAAGAGCTGGTCAGTTCTGCCGAACGCGAAAGCTGTGGAAATGCAGTCCATCGATGGATTCAACAGTTTCTATCCGATGGAGGTGATCGCCACGGCGGCGGAGATCCGTAGACTGCAGGCGAACGCTTCAGATGCATCCTACCTGCTGTTCCCCGAAGACAGGGAGCACCCCATTCGCATGACGGAGGATCTGCCCCTGCGATGGATCGAAACAGGTCCGCGGGAGCGGTTTCACGCGGAAGCACTGAGAGGGGAGTTCTACGCATTTCAGGTCGGGCTCTATGCCTGTGCCAAAGCCATCAGTGATGTTGATATCGGGTTCAGCGATTTGCAGGGCCCCGGTGGCTTTGTGATTCATGCATCGGCCTTGCGTTGCTTTAACGTCGGAGGTGTGGATTGGCGGGGCAGGGAGTTTGAGAGAACCTGTTCGGTGGGAAAAGGCAAAGTCCGCGCATTGTGGTTCGGTATCGACATCCCCAAGGAGGCGCGGGCCGGCAGGTACACCGGCCAGGTAACGATTGCTCCCAAGGGCGCTGAATCAACTCCAGTCCAAATCAATCTCGACATCAAGGACCGGGTGTTGGCCGATGCTGGTGATAGTGAGCCGTGGCGTCACTCACGATTGCGATGGCTCGACTCGAAGATTGCAGCGGCGGAAGAGCCTGTCGAGCCGTTCATCCCTCTCACAGTCCACGGGACTACGATAAGCTGTCTCGGCAGAAGCGTAACACTCGGAAGGACGGGATTGCCCGAGACAATCCGGAGCACATTCGCGCCGGAGGGTACCCACATTGGGGACCGACCCCGGGACGTTTTGTCGGGCCCCGTGCTGATCGTAGTCGAAAGCGGAAGCGGTGAGCCGGTTCGCTGGGACATTCGAGGGACGAAGATAGTCAGCACAACGGCCGGGGCGGTGAGCTGGCAGTCGCAAGGTGATGCAGGAAATCTGAGCCTGAGTTGCCATGGGCGGATGGAATTCGACGGGTTCATCCGTTATACGATCGCTTTACGCGCTTCGCAGCCAACGCGCGTCAAAGACATCCGCCTGGAAATCCCCGTGGCCAGGGACGTTGCCAAGTACATCATGGGCATGGGGCTCAAAGGCGGCTTGCGCGTCGGCGAACATCGTTGGAAATGGGACTGGAAGAAGAACCAGGATTCAGCATGGGTAGGCGATACGAATGCCGGCCTGCAGTGTGCATTGAGGGCTGAGAACTACTCGCGGCCCTTGAACACGAACTTCTATCTCCTCAAGCCGCTCCACATGCCACCTTCCTGGCACAATCAGGGCAAAGGTGGCTGCAACATCGGCCAAACAGATGATAACACGGTGCTGATTAGCGCCTATAGCGGCCCGCGCACAATCCAGACGGGCGAGAAGCTTCGTTTCGACTTCAACCTGCTCCTGACTCCCTTCAAGACGCTTGATGTCAAAGGGCAATGGGCAACACGGTTCTACCACAGCTACAGGCCGATCGAAGAAATAGCTGCAACGGGTGCCAACACGATAAACAACCACCATGCGAACGAGGCCAATCCTTACATTAATTACCCTTTCATCCATACACGGCAGATGAAGGAGTACGTTGACGCCGCACATGAGAAGAACATGAAGGTGAAGATCTATTACACCGTGAGAGAGCTTTCCAACCGGTGTCCCGAGTTATTTGCCCTGCGCAGCCTCGACGACGAAATTCTCGCATTCGGCCCGGGTGGTGGGCCTTCCTGGTTACAGGAGCACCTTGAATCGGACTATATTGCCGGGTGGTTTGTGCCGAGGTTCAAGGATGCTGCAGTGATAAACAGCGGAGTCTCCCGGTGGCACAACTATTACCTTGAGGGGCTTAACTGGCTTGTTGAGAACGTCGGGATCGACGGCCTGTACATTGACGACGTGGCGTTTGATCGCACCGTAATGAAGCGTGTCAGGAGAATACTCGATCAGG
Organism: Sedimentisphaerales bacterium; assembly: GCA_016932895.1. The sequence continues at coordinate 3,276 of JAFGCA010000394.1, forward strand.
GTCGGCCCGGCGCCCTTATCGATTTGCACTCAGCGAATCAGTACAACATCCGAGACGGATTCGTCAACAGCGCTAACCTTTACCTCGAACACTTCCCATACATAGACCGTCTCTGGTTCGGCGAGTACTTTGACTACAACAGCCCGCCCGACTTCTGGCTGGTGGAAGTGTCGGGGATTTGCTTTGGCTTAATGGGTGAGATGCTCCAGGACGGCGGCAATCCCTGGCGAGGGATGGTGTATGGCATGACGGCTCGTCTGCCATGGTCGGGCAATCCCTCGAGCATGTGGAAGTTCTGGGACGAATTCGGGATGGCTGATGCGCAGATGGTCGGTTACTGGGCTCCCGCGTGCCCGGTAAGATCGGGGCACAAGAATGTACCGGCCACTGTCTACCGGAAGAAAGACAAGGTTCTGATATCGATGGCGAGCTGGGAGCCTGAGCCCGTCCATTGCCGGTTGAAAATCGACTGGAATGCAGTAGGCCTGAACGGAAAGGACGCAAAGCTCACCGCTCCCTCTATAGAGGGTTTCCAAGATGCGGCCGTGTTTCTCCCTGAAGATGAGATACCCGTAGCGCCGGGCAAAGGGAGGCTTTTGGTCCTCAGTGAATAGCTGCCATTCACGGTGCGTTTGTTTGCGGGTCCCGGATCTGCAGCGTGCGTTGTTGAGCTCGCTGCTCTGCTTCAGCAATGGGTAGTCCGACTTTGGCGCCGGGACGTTTGTGTCCTGCTGCGCCGGAGGTGTGTTCCCTCAGCGTACTTTCTCTCTTGGATCGTTCTTGACGTGGGTACGCGGGTAATCCGGCCCGCCCTTGACCGCGACGACCAACTCCCGGCATCGTCTCCTGAGCCTTTCCAGTCTTTGTAAATGTTCCACCGAGCCGGCCAGGTTGGTGGTTTCCAACGGATCGTCTCGCAAGTGGTATAGCTCTTCGTAGACCGGCTCTTCCCCGCGAATCGAAGCCGTTAGCGACAAGAGGTGGTGCTGGTCGTTCTTCTTGTCAAAATAGCGCAGGTACTTCCATTCCCTGCCGCGCACGCCCTCTATGCGCGGATAGTTCTGGCCCATGAACATGTTTTCGCAGAAGAAATCTCCTCGCCACGCCACGTCCTTACCTTCGAGCAAAGGTCTCAAGCTGCGCCCTTGCATGCAGTCCGGGGCCGGCAGGCCGACCAAATCGAGGATCGTCGGGGCGATATCGATGGAGAGGGCCAATTCCTGCACGATCTTCCCACGCTGACTATCGGGCAGACGGGGATCATAGATGATCAGCGGCACTCGGATGGACTCCTCGTAGAGTAACACCTTGCCTCCCAGGCCATGTTCGCCGTGCAGGAGGCCGTGATCGGACGTGTAGACGAAGATCGTGTTTTCGGCGAGCCCCTGGTCGGCAAGTTCTTCCGTGAGGGCGCTGATCAGTTGGTCAATGCCCGCAATCGTCTGGCACGTACGTACCTGTCGTTCTCGCAGGGTCTCGGGTGCCTTGACGTAGTCGTACTGCGAGATGTACTTGCCGTTATAGACGTGCGGCGGAATCTTGGGTGTTCGGATATTCGCCTCGGCCACGTATGTCTCGGGCTGAGGCATCTGGTCTATCCGATTCCGGTAGGCTGTTCGGTAGAGTTTCGGATCAGTGGGCCTCAACTGCATCGAGCCCGTGCCCGCGCCATGGGGGACGTTGAAATTCACCAACAGGCAAAACGGTTTGTTCTGCGGCTTTGTTCGGAGAAAGTCCCTGGCCCCGGCGAATTCCGGGTTGTGCTTCAGGAAGTTCATAGCTCCCTCCTGAAGGATTTCGACCTGTGTTTCGGCACGGGCATTCCGATAGATCGGATGTCGTTTCTTGGGATAGAACGTGGAGTGGCCATGGTTCCCATACCAGTAATCGAACTGCCTCTCCATCACCTCGCTGGCATACCCGAACCCCTTTTCGGATACCCCGACCGGTGTATGATTCTTGCCGACGTAGCCGACATGGTACCCGGCCTGACGCAACAGCATGGGATAGGTTGCAGCGAAGGCCTCCAGGGTCAGGCTGCTCTGGGAACCGAACGTGACGCCATGCCGGCGCTCGTACTGGCCCGTCAGGATACACGTCCGGTTGGGAGTACACGCGGCGCTGGTGGCAAACGCGTTTACAAAGCGCACCCCGTCTGCCGCCAGTCGATCAACATGGGGTGTTCGGATGACCGGATGCCCCGCACAACCGAGGTAATCTGCTCGCTGATCGTCGGCCAGGACCACGATGATGTTCGGCCAGTCCCTCTGAGGAATCCTGGGGCCGGATGCAACGGATTTCGCGCATCCCGAGACGATAAGACCCATACTCCCGGCGACCGTTCGGATGAAAGCACGTCGGCTCAGATTGCCCATGTACGCTCCTTTTTTCGCACGGCTTGGTCCGTCATCCAGCAACAAACGCTTTCATGAGCATTCCATGTTCCTAACGTACTCTCAAATTGCCCATACTGCCAACATTTAAGACTGTTGGTCGGCATCTGCGTTTTGGCAATCGGCATGCAAAAGGGCCCCAGCCCCGGCGTCGGCCGCACTCGGGCGGCTTGTTGCAGGCATCAGGATCATGGTTGGGATTCTTCTTGAGCAGGCCAGGTGGACCAAGCCCGAAAGTCCAGGGGTAAGCGCATAGAAGGCTGCTGGTCGACTGATTTTCCGCTGACCGGAGGCATGGGCGCGTAGGTCCTCGGAGGCCACGAGATTACTGGCTCAGGCCCCATCGAGATACGCGATTTGGGCGTCAGTTCTCCTGGCCACAATGCAGATGGCAGTCTACCTGACACCCACATATGAATTCAGAAACAGTCCTTTTACAGGCCGGAAGACTGGGTTTTGTCGATACGCCTACCGCGGCACGATCTCATAGATGCTGCCCTTTGATGTGTCGAATTCGAGCGCAAGGTCGGATATTCGCGTAGTCTTGACGGATTTGCATCCGCAGGAGACCGTCACTGGCTGTTGGGTGCGGAGCCTGCAGGGTTTCCCCAGCTCTGAGAGAAGTGTGCATTTCCGGAGCCTTGCGTCTTGCCACTCCATGTTCAACACAAAGCCTGTACGGGCCCGAATGCCCTTTACGCTGCCCGTCCCCCACGCCGAGGGCAGTGCGGGTAACAGATGAACATCACCAATGTGGGACTGGACAATCATCTCGCAGATGCCCGCGGCATATCCAAAGTTCCCGTCGATCTGGAACGGCGGATGCATGTCGAACAGATTGTCGGCGAACTGGGCCTGGAGCATTCCTTTCAATATGCTGTAGGCGCGGTCGCCGTCATGGAGCCTGGCCCATATGGACACTTTCCAGGCCCGGCTCCAGCCGGTAGAGCCGTCACCACGAGCGTTCATTGAGACTTGTGCCGCTTCGGCAAATTCCGGTGTCGTTATTGGAGAGATCTGGCGGCCGGGGTGGACGGCGATCATGTGAGATAGATGGCGGTGTTGGTCCTTGGGATTGTCCCTGTCGACCATCCATTCCTGGAGTTGTCCCCATTTGCCGATCTTTGGCCCGAGCAGGCGCGATTTCATCGAAGCGATTTTCTTCCTGAATGCTTCGTCCTTGCCCAGTATTTCCGAGGCTTCAGTGAAGTTCGTGAAGAGATCCCATACAAGCTGCTGGTCGAAAGAGACGCCGTCCTCGTGGGGACCGTGCTCGGGAGAGAATCCGTCGGGAGAAACCAGTGTGCCGTCCGGGAGTGCTTTCAGATGGTCCTCCCAGAACTGGCACAACTCTTTCATGACCGGGTAGGCGCGTAGTCTTAGGTACTCCTGGTCGCCTGTATAGGCATAATGATCCCAGAGGTTCTGCGCGACCCAGGCCGCGTCGCCCTTCAACCATTTCCAGGTCGACCCGCCAAACACACCGTTTTCTGCATGTGAGATCCAGCCCCGGGTGCCGAATGTGGCCTTCGTTTCAGCCTTGCGGACCTCTCGAATGGAATGCACCCATTCGGCCAGCGGCAGGAAGCACTCGGACAAGTTGGCGTGGTCGGTAAACCAGTAGTTCATTTGGATGTTGACGTCCGTATGATAGTCGGATCGCCACGGTGGCGTATTGCTCATATTCCAGAGCCCCTGGAGATTTGCGGGCAGCGCGCCGGGTCGTGAGCTCGCGATCATGAGATAGCGGGCGTACTGGAAGACCAGCTCTTCAAGACCTGGATCCGATCCATCCGTCTTGTAGGCGGCCAGACGCTGGTCGGTGGGGAGATTCTCCTTCTCTTGGGTCGAGGAGCCGATATCGAGTACGCACCTGTCGAACAAGCTCTTGTAGTCCGTGATGTGGGCGCCGAGGAGATCGTCGTAGGATTTCCCTGCGGCCGACTTCAGTTGTTGTTCGAGTCTCTGGTGAGGGTGTTCGCCTTTCCAGCCCTCGGCCCTCCGGTTCAGATAATCGGTGTCGGCAACGAGCAATATAGTGAGGCTGTCAGCCTGCTCGAAAGTAATCTTGCCGTTGGAGGCCGTGACTGAGCCACCTTCGTGCAGGACGAGCACCTGGGCTTCGTAGCAGAGAGCGATGTTGTACTTGATGTTCTTTTTTCCAGAATTGCTGCCTCTCCCGTAAACATAGCCTGCAAGCGATCCCTTGGAGGTGATCTTGTTGCCTTCTGCGGATACATGGCCTTCGTGCATATCGGTGAGGGTCACCGTTCCGCTGTACATTCCTTTCTTGTCCGCCGTCAGGCGGAACACCAGTACCTGGTCCGGATAACTGGCGAAATATTCACGCTTGAAGTTGATTCCTTTGTCATTGTAAGCTACGGTGTGAACGCCTCTGGCCAGGTCCAGCTCGCGCCTGTATTGACCGGACGCCGGCCGGTCACCGCTGCCTGTTCTCTTGGAAGAAGAACTTGGGTCACCAAGTTCGATAAAAAGGTTTCCGAATGCCTGGTACGCACCGGTGTCACTTTCGTCGCCTATCCACAGGCTGTCTTCGTTGAACTGGATGTGCTCCTTGGCCTGGCCGCCAAAAATCATGGCGCCGAGGCGTCCGTTTCCAATCGGCAGCGCTTCACGCATCCACTCACCTGCGGGCTTGTCGTACCACATTTTGAGGTCGGAGCCCATGCCGGCAGCGGCATTGAGCAGGCAAAGACACGCAGCGATGAGCGTCACAGGTTTGTTCTTCATATGCTCCTTCCTTTACGTCTCTAAGGATGAGGATTTTGATTTTCCAACCATGAGAGAGGATAATACCCTCGGAAAGAAGGCAAATCAATTGAAGATCTCCGGCCAGACACGAGCGGATGATGGTCTACACTTCAACTTCATTTCAGAACAAGCCGTGTGCGGGCTCCCTGACGTCTTATCGGAGGGCCGTCTGGTGGATGGGATGAATGAGTTTGCAGTTCTTGCGGCAACTGCCGGGCATTGGGCAAGTGACTGGTTTCGCACAGCAAGCGTTTGGGTCTGTAAACCGGGACTACCCATAGGATTGTGGCAACGATGCCCTGCGAAACGGGACGTCGAAGCCAAATTTCTATTGCAACCGCACTTAGAAAAGGTTGTGATTGTCTCCAGCAGCGGTTCGTACCGCAAGAATGCTCTGCGCTGGTCAGTCGCGGGGTTGTGTGGGACCGGTCGAACCCCCTGCAGATGGGGGCCGGCCGTCTTGTCGATTTGCATTCTGATGGAGGTATACAATGGACGCGACGCTTACCTTCACGGTCAACGGCCAGGAGAAGACCGTTACTACCGATCCACAGCGTTCTCTTCTTGACGTGCTTCGGGAGGACTTGCATTTGACCGGTGCCAAGTACGGATGCGGCGAGGGGCGGTGTGGTGCGTGCTCGGTTCTGATGGATGGCAGACGTGTTCTTTCCTGTGTGACTGCGGTGGCCGAGGCGGACCAGAAGGCGATCACGACCATCGAGGGCTTGGCCCGGGGTCGCTCCCTGCACCCCGTTCAGGAAGCTTTTCTCGAAGAGGGGGCCATGCAGTGCGGGTATTGTACGAGCGGCATGGTTCTTACGGCGGCGGCCCTGCTGGCCAGGAATCCCAACCCAACGGACGAGGAGATCGTGGCAGAGATGAATGTCAATCTGTGCCGGTGCAACGGATACACGAAGATTCTGCAGGCCGTGCGGCGCGCCGCCGAGAAATTGGGGAGGTAGACGCTCATGATCAGAGATACGCTGACGAAAACGATCGAGGCAGAGCGATCCCGCCGGTCTCCCGAAGCGGGATGTGAGGTTGAGTTGAGCAGACGCCGCTTTGTCCAGCTTCTCGGCGCCGGCCTTCTCATCACGGTGACTGATGGCGTTTCTCTGGGGCAGCAGCGCAGCCGAGATGGACGGTCCATCGCTGTGGCGGCTCGGCTGCACCTCAACACCGATGGCACGTTTACCGTCATGACCGGCAAGGTCGAGGAAGGCCAGGGCGCCCGCGCGCAGCTCACCCAGGCCGCGGCGGAGGAGTTGCAGGTCTCTGCGGATCGCGTCCACCTGATCATGGCCGATACCGCACTCGTTCCCGACGACGGTATTACCGCCGGCAGCCGGACGACCCCGTATACCGTTCCCGCCGTCCGTCGCGGAGCGGCAACGGCCCGCGAACTCCTGAAAAGTCTCGCCGCCGAGCAATGGAAGGCCGACGCCAGCACGCTGGAGGTACGCGACGGCGCGATCACCGACGGGACCGCAAAGCGAACGATCAGCTATGCAGATCTCGCCAGAGCCGGGAACGTCGCAGAAGCGTTCAAACAGAGCGTTTCCTCCGATGTCACCGTTGTGCCGGTCGAGCAATGGGATGTGCTGGGAACTTCGGTTCCCAGGCCGAACTTGCAGGAATTGGTTACCGGAGCGCACCGCTATCCTTCCGACATCGTTCGCCCGAATATGCTCTACGGACGACTGTTGCGTCCTGTCTCTTATGGAGCCACGCTCGAGTCCATCGATCTGGCCAGCATCAAAGGCATGGAGGATGTGGTGGTTGTCCGCGACGATCAGTTCGTGGGCTGTGCCGCACCGACATCGCTTCGCGCTGCCCAGGCGGTGGAGGTTCTGGCCAAAACAGCCTCCTGGAAAACGGCCCCACATCCATCGAGCAAGGAGTTATTCTCCCATCTCAAGAAACATGCTCGCACCGGCGACCGGTCGCGACCCAGAACCAGGGGCTCTATCGAGAAGGGTTTCTCCGAAGCGGACAAGGTTCTCAGTGCCACCTACGAAGCGGCCTACATCCAGCATACGCCCATGGAGCCGAGGGCGGCAGTCGCAGAGTGGAAGGACGGCAAGCTCACGGTATGGGCGGGCGTGGACTGGCCCCAGCGGGCCCAACGCGATCTGGCCCGCGTTTTCGATATGCCCGGCGAGCGGATTCGCGTCATCGTGCCTGATATGGGCGGTGGATTCGGCGGCAAGCACAGCGCCGAGGCCGCAGAAGAAGCCGCTCGCCTGGCCAAGGTCGCCGGGCGCCCCGTCTCGGTACGCTGGACGCGGGCCGAAGAGTTCACCTGGGCGTATTTCCGACCGGCCGGCGTCATCGAGTGCAAGGCCGGCCTGGACACCCGCGGCAGGATCACGGCCTGGGATTTCGCGACGATAAATCCGGGTGGTGCCGCCATGGATACGCCCTACGCCATTGCTAATGCCAGTGTTGCCTCCATCAGTACCGATGCTCCCCTGCGACAAGGCCCGTATCGATGTCTCGGCGCGACGGTCAACAACTTTGCCCGCGAGTCGTTCATGGATGAGTTGGCGGCAGCGGCCGGAACCGACCCGCTGGCCTTCAGACTCGCCCACCTCGAGAATCCGCGCCTTCGAACGGTTCTGGAAACCGCTGCCAAGAACTTCGATTGGGCCGCGAGAAGCAAAAAGATCACGCCTGAATCAGGCGTAGGGTTGGCCTGCGGAACGGAGAAGAACTCCGTTGTGGCAGCGTGCGTGGCAGTGGCTATCGACCGACGGAAGGGGCAAATCAGAGTGAACGAGGTTTGCGAAGCCTTCGAATGCGGACCCATCCAGAACCCGGCGAACCTGACATCTCAGGTGCAGGGCTGCATCGTGATGGGGCTCGGCGGGGCGCTGAGTGAAGAAATCCAATTCGAGAACGGCAAGATTCTCAACGCTGACTTCGCCGGGTATCGAGTCCCCCGGTTCAAGGACGTTCCCCAGATCGATGTCCATCTGGTCGATAACAGGGACATTCCGTCCGCCGGCGGCGGTGAAACCCCTATTATCGCCGTGGCCCCGGCCATTGGGAACGCCATCTTCGCCGCCACGGGGGTGCGGATTCGCTCCATGCCCCTACGCGGCAGGTCACTCAGGCAAACCTGATCTATCCGAGACCTTTGCGGTTCTCTGTCGAGCTATGGATAACCTTGAGACATTCCAGAAAGCGGCCACGCTACTCCGGAGCGGTGAGCACGTCGCCGTCGTAACAGTCGTCAGTGCAATCGGTTCGACACCAGGCAAAGCCGGCTACAAAATGCTCGTCTGGGACCACGGTGAACAGACGTTTGGCACTGTGGGAGGCGGCCTGGTTGAAGCCGAGATGATCGAACAGGCGGCGCGCATGCTTTCGAGGCCGGGTAGCAGGACGTTCCGATTCGACCTGGGTGATGCGACCGACGATGAGAAGGGCATCTGTGGTGGTGCCGTAGAGCTGCTCGTCGAGACATTCGACGAAGAGGCGTTGCCCTTGTTTCATGATGTTGTCGAAGCTGCCGACTGTGACGAACCAGCGGTGCTGCTATCGATAATATCCCCGGAGGCCCCTCCGCGCAAGATGCTTATCCGAGAGGCAGCTCTGTCGGCGACGATTGACGCCGAGTTTTCATCTGAGATCGTCTCAGCCATGAAGGCGGCGGTCGCCGGAGCCGTTGCCCTGAGAGTGTCAACCGGTGACAGCCAGGCGTTTGTCGAAAGGGTAGTGCGGCGACCGACTGTGGTCCTCTTCGGCGCCGGACACCTGTCGTACCACATCGCACGACACGCCAAGGCGGTGGATTTTAGAGTGACGGTCTATGATGACAGAGGCGAATACACCAACGCCGAACGTTTTCCCGAGGCCGACGAGATCATCGTCGCGGATTTCGGGTGTGTGCTGGACAACGTCCGGATCGATCAACACTCGCATCTCGTGATCGTCACGCGCGGGCACGAGTATGACGAAATTGTCCTGGAACAGGTTCTCCGGACCGATGCGAAGTACATCGGCATGATCGGGAGCCGGCGCAAGACACAGACCATCATGGACCGACTCAGGCAACGAGGCGTCGGCGCCGAGTCGCTCACGCGCGTCTTCTCTCCCATCGGGCTTCACATTGGCGCCGTCACACCGGAAGAAATCGCCTTGAGTATCGTCTGTGAACTGGTGAAGGTCCGGCGGTTAGGGCCGGCACCTGGGATCGGCCATCTGGCTCTGTCGCGGTCCGGGAGCAACACATGATAAACGCAATCGTCTTGGCCGCCGGTGAGTCAAAGAGAATGGGAGAGCCCAAGCCTCTGCTTCGTTTTCGCGACAGAACGTTTCTCGAACAGATCGTCGGCATCCTGCAAAGTTCCCGAGCGGACGGGGTCACGGTGGTCCTGGGGGCCCAGGCGGAGACAATTGCCGGGGCGGTGAATCTCGCAGACGCCGACGTGGTCGTCAACAGGGACTACCGCAAGGGACAACTATCGTCCCTCGTTGCCGGGCTCACGCATGTTCCGCGGGAGACGGAGGCCATTCTGCTCTGTCTGGTGGACCACCCTTTCATCACAGTCGAAATCGTCGATCGGTTGGTGGACGAGTTCAGAAGAACAGACGCTGCCATTGTGGTTCCCACCTTCGACCACAGACGCGGACACCCGACTTTGTTCTCTCGCTCGATGTTTGATGAGCTTATCAGCGCCCCTGTGGAGAAGGGAGCCCGGCACGTCGTATACACGAACGAAGACAAAGTCCTTGAAGTGGCCGTCTCGGATAGTACCATTCTGGCGGGCATCAATACGCCGGATGATTATACGTCACATCTCGGCACGGACCCACAGGAGCCGCCCGCTTGGCAGGCTTGCGAGGAAACATGATCGCATTGAAGGAAGCGCTGCAAATCGTTTTGAGTTCCGCTCGGGCGCTCGATCGGGAACGCGTCAAGATGCGCGAGTCTCTCGGTCGCGTATTGGCCGAGGATGTGGCATCCGATATGGACATGCCGCCTTTTGAAAAATCGCTGGTCGATGGCTACGCCTGCCGTCGAGCCGACCTCGCTGGTGAGCTTGAGGTGATGGAGACGATACAGGCCGGCGCGCCGCCCACGAAGGCCATCGGGCCCGGCCGGTGCGCCAAGATCATGACCGGGGCCGCGGTTCCAAACGGAGCGGACTGCGTGGTCATGATCGAGCAGACCGAGAAAGTCGGCACGCGGTCGATTCGACTCACAAACCAGCAAACGCGTGACAACATCGCCCACAAGGCAGCGGACGTCAAGACGGGACAAGTGGTCTTGCACGTCGGCAGTCTCATCGCCCCGCAGCACATCGCGGTCCTTGCCTCTGTTGGCTGCACGAGGCCGCTGGTGGCGAAGAGGCCCAGGGTGGGGCTCATCGCCGGTGGCGACGAGTTGGCTGAGCCCTCTGCCAGGCCGGGGCCGTCGCAGATACGAAACAGCAACAGTTTTCAGCTTGCCGCCCAGCTTACGGCCGTCGGCGCGACCGTTCGCGACTATGGTGTGGTCAAAGACGTTGCCGCTGAGATTGACCTTGTGCTAAAGACCGCCATGAGCGAAAACGACGTCATTTTGTTCTCCGGCGGGGTTTCGGTCGGCGATTATGATTTCGTGCCGTCGGTACTTCGCCAAAATGATGTGGAATTGCTCTTCGATAAGATTGCGGTCAAACCTGGCAAACCGACTGTTTTCGGCATGTCAGAGAAGGTGTTCTGTTTTGGCCTCCCGGGCAATCCGGTGTCAACATTCGTGACATTTGAACTTCTCGTCAAGCCCTTCCTCTACCAATTGATGGGGCATCGCTACTCGCCCAGATGCGTTCAGATGTGTTTGGACGAATCCGTGATGAGAAAAGACACGGAAAGGCAAGGCTGGATTCCCGTGGAAATAGCGGGCGCAGCCTCCGTCCGGCCCGTGGAGTATCGCGGCTCGGCTCATATCCTGGCGCTTTGTCAGGCTCACGGACTGATTGCCATGGATGTCGACGTTGCGAGCTTGGAAAAGGGAAGCCATGTATCTGTCAGGTTGCTTTGAACGAGGGCGGACTTCAGGATAATGTCTGGTACAACGGTCAATTACTTGCGGGTCTCAATCACCGACAGGTGCAATCTGCGCTGTGTCTACTGCAACCCCCTCGGCCAGGACGGATTCGTGGCCGACCGCGAAATGCTCCGCTTCCCTGAGATCCATCGTGTAGTGAGGCTTTGTACAGAGTGCGGCATCACACGAGTGCGCCTCACCGGGGGCGAACCATTGGTGCGGGAAAACGTCATCGATCTGGTCCGCAGGCTCTCCGAAATCTCTGAGATTGAGGATTTGTCTCTGACGACCAACGGGATACTACTCGAGCAAATGGCGGGCGAGCTCAAAAACGCCGGCCTCAAGCGCATCAATGTCAGCCTGGATGCGGTAGGAGACGCATGCTACAGGGAGATGACCGGTTCTGACATGCTGCCCCGGGTGATGAGGGGAATGGACAAAGCCATGGAGGTTGGCCTGAATCCTGTGCGGATCAATTGCGTTGTGCTAAGAGGGATGAACCTCGCCCAGGTCGCCAGCCTTGCAGATATCAGTGTCCGTCGTCCCGTATCGGTGCGTTTCATTGAGTACTACTGCGCAGGCGGCTCGGCAGGGCCGGGGCATTGGTATGTGCCGAATCGTGAGGTTCGTGGGCTGATCGAGTCTCGCTTCGGGCCTCTTGTGCCTGTTGTCGTAGCCAACGCAAGCGGACCGGCCGTGTATTTTCGTCCGTCCGGTGCCGTGGGAACCATTGGCTTCATCAGCGGCCGCTCTTCCACGTTCTGTCACCGGTGCACCCGTCTGCGGTTGACCAGCGACGGGAAGTTTCGCCCCTGTCTGCACTCGGCCCAGTGTTACGACGTGAAGAGACTCCTGAGAGGAGGCGCCGGCGACGATGTCCTGTTGGATCTGATTGGCCGGATCATTCGATCGAAGGAACGATACGCAGTATCCGGGCCACCCGTGCGCGATTTCTCTATGCAACGCATCGGAGGGTAACAGCGCGATGAAGGACTCCGGAGGTATGATCGACATCAGCGGCAAGAGCATCACAGTGCGCATCGCAACGGCGCGCGGGGCGGTTCGGCTGAGCTGCAAGGCCTTCGACGTCCTCCAACAGGGCGCATGTCAGAAGGGGGACGTTCTGGTCACCGCGCGCATTGCGGCGATCCAGGCCGTGAAATCGACGTCGACCATCATCCCAATGTGTCACCCGGTAGGTCTCGAGAGCGTGGACGTGAGTTTTGACCTTGACGAAACCGTTCCTCGCGTGGTCGTGACAGTTACGGTCCGCTCCTGCGGCAAGACCGGTGTTGAGATGGAGGCGCTGTGCGGCGTGTCGGCGGCATGTTTGACCGTCTACGACATGCTTAAGTATACCGGGCAGGACATGACGATAGAACAGATCAGGTTGATGGAAAAGTCAGGGGGGCGAAGTGGCCACTACAAGCGGTCGGATTAAGGCCATATCCATTTCGGCGCAGAAGGGCACACCCAAGACCAACGTGCCACAGGCCAACCTGAAAGAAGACTTCGGTGTTGTGGGCGACGCCCATGCCGGAAGCGGGCACCGACAGGTGAGTCTGCTCGCGTTCGAGTCAATCGAGAAGGTGCGCCGCCGCGCGGTGGAGATCTCACCGGGCGATTTCGCCGAGAACCTTACGGTTGAAGGTCTTGACCTGTCGGCGTTGCGCGTAGGCACCAAGCTGATGGTCGGAGACGGCGCGGAACTCGAAGTGACACAGCGGGGTAAGCAGTGCCATGGACGCTGTGCCATCTTTGAACGGTTGGGCGACTGTGTCATGCCCCGAGAGGGTATCTTCGCGCGGGTGAGGTGTTCGGGACGCATCAAAGTGGAAGACGTTATCGAGGTGATCGATGATTAAGGCGGCCATACTGACGGTGAGCGATCGTTGCGCCAACGAGCAGCAGGAAGACCATAGCGCGCCGGCGGTCGAGGAGATCCTGTCCCGGAACGGGTTTGACGTCGGCGCCAGAAGTCTTGTACCGGACGAGCAGGACGTCATCGCGAGAGAACTTGTGTCTTTCTGTGATGGCGGTGCGTGCGACGTGGTGTTCACCACGGGCGGCACGGGATTGGGGCCGCGCGACGTCACTCCCGAAGCAACATCATCCGTCTGTGAGAGGCTTGTGCCTGGCTTGGTCGAGTTGATGCGCGCTGAAAGTCTGAAGAAGACACGAAACGCGGTCCTGTCACGAGCGGTTGCCGGCCTGCGCGGGAATACCTTAATCATCAATCTTCCGGGCAGTCCGAAGGCGGTGCGCGAATGCGTGGAAATACTGCTCGACATTCTGCCTCACGCCGTCGAGATGATACACGGCGGCGGACACTGACGAAGGGGAATGCAATGATTCTGCTGAAGCTGTTTCTGGTTTTTTTCAAAGTCGGTCTCTTCGCCATTGGAGGGGCGTACTCGTTTCTGCCACTGGTCGAGCAGGAGGTCGTCCAGGGCCAAAGGTGGATGAGCAAGTCGGAGTTTCTGGAAGTGACCGGGATGGTAGAAATCTTTCCGGGGGCCATCTCGATCAAGTTCGCGACGTACACAGGCTATCAGGTGGCCGGCATCCCGGGAGCGATCATAGCCAACATCGCCAATCTACTGCCTCCGGTGTTGTTCATTATGATGGCTTCGCTGGTTTACTCCAGGTACCGCGATGCGCCGCGGGTCGGTGCAGCCCTGCAAATGGTTCGCTACGCCGTGTTTGCGATGATCGTCGCGATTGCGATCCGATTGGTGGACAAAGGCCACTTGCTCGAGCCCAAGGTGTTGCTCGTCGTGGCCGTTTCTTTTCTGCTCTTGACTTTGACAAAAACGCATCCCGCGCTCGTCATCATTGGAGCAGCCGTCTTTGGTGGAATGGTCAAGTAGTCAACCGCGTTCGCGGCACCTGGTATGAGAAGGTCTGCAATTCGTTGAGTTTGGCGGTTTGGCTCTTCGTTGGCGCGCAGGCGATCCTGGCAGGCGTTCGGGAAAGAGATGATCGGGTTGCAACGCTGACTCCACAGAAGAGGACAGGAGAACCGAAGATGAGACAAAGAGCATTGTTGTCCGTTGTGATCGGCGGGTTTCTGGTCTCTGCGACTTGGGCACACCCAAGGATTACGGTCGACATCTCCAAGCCTGGTGCCCGGATCAGCCCTACGATGTGGGGCATCTTTTTTGAGGACATCAACTTTGCTGCAGATGGCGGCATCTACGCAGAGCTGGTCAAGAACCGATCCTTTGAATTCGACCGGCCTTTGACGGGCTGGCGGAAGATCAGGCGCGGCGGCGGCCAAGGTGACATCCTCATCTATCGCAATGCGAACAGGCCGGCGAATCCCCGGTACGCGCGCATACGCGTTGATAAAGCGGCTGGAGCATTTGGGCTTTCCAATGAAGGATTTCGGGGCATGGGCATCCGCCAGGATGTCACGTACGTATTCTCTGTGGAAGGTCGCACGGTAGAAGGTCAGCGTTTATCTCTGAAGGTGGAATTGGCCGGACCTGAAGGGCGTACGTTGGCGCAAGCCACCGTTGATGGATTCTCTGACCAATGGGAAAAGAAAAGTTGTGCGATGGTTGCCACGGCCACGGAAGCCACAGCTCACCTGAATCTACATGTCAAGGGTACAGGTACGTTGGATCTGGATATGGTGTCATTGTTCCCGAGAGACACCTGGAAGAACCGCGCGAACGGTTGGCGAAGAGACTTGGTGCAGATGCTGGCAGACATGAAGCCGGGCTTCTTGCGTTTCCCGGGCGGGTGCATTGTCGAGGGTTTTGATCTTTCCCAGCGGTATCAGTGGAAGCGCACGATCGGTGATCCCAATCAGCGGATGCTGAACATCAATCGTTGGAACTTCGAATTCAACCACCGTCCGGCCCCGGACTATTTCCAGTCTTACGGTCTGGGATTCTACGAATATTTCCTGCTGGCCGAGGATCTCGGGGCCGAACCGATGCCGATCATCAACTGTGGCATGGCTTGTCAATTCAACACGGCTGAACTCGTGCCCATCGGTCAGCTCGGTCCTTATGTGCAGGATGCCCTGGATCTGATTGAATTTGCCAACGGCCCGGCTGGCAGCCGGTGGGGCGGCGTGCGCGCGAATATGGGGCATCCCCAGCCGTTCAATATGACCATGCTCGGAATCGGAAACGAGCAGTGGGGGCCTCAGTATATCGAACGCTACAAGGTATTTGCCCGGGCGATCAAAGCGAGGTATCCGGAAATGCAACTCATCGCCGCCACGGGTTCGGACGCTACGATCTTCCCCAACGGACCCGCGGAAATCGACTACTTATGGTCCCAATGGCGGAGTCTCCAGCCCGAATTTGTGGATGAGCACTTTTACCGAAAACCGGAATGGTTCCTGGAGAATGTCGATTGGTACGATCAGTACGGTCGCACCGGGCCCAGGCTATTTGTCGGCGAGTACGCGTCGCAGAGCGTGGGAGTCGGCAGTCCTGACAACCGCAACAGCCTGAAATGTGCGCTGTACGAGGCCGCGTTTATGACGGGCCTGGAGCGAAACGCCGACTTGGTGCGGATGACCTGCTACGCGCCGCTGTTCGGGCACGAAAACGCCTGGCAGTGGCGTCCGGACCTCATCTGGTTTGACAACCTCAACGTCTACGGCTCCGCCAATTACTACGTGCAAAAGCTTTTCAGTCTCAATCCCGGCACGCATCAATTGATCGCCGAGGTCGAGGATGTGTCGATTCTGACGGGAAGACAGAATACTCTGTGTGTCAGCACCACTCTGGACAAAGACGCCGGCGAAGTCATCATCAAAGCCGTCAATATCAGTGGCATTGTTCAAAACGCGACCATTGAGCTCAAAGGCGTGGCGAAGGCGGGCCAGACGGCCAAGGCGACGATCCTGGCGTCGGACGATCTTGCCGATGAGAACTCTTTGCAAGAAGCAAAAAAGATCTATCCCAAGGAGACATCGGTCTCGATCTGCGGGCCCGTGTTCGCGTATGGGTTCACGCCCCACTCACTGACGGTTCTGCGCCTGCCGGTGCAATAACACAATTGGCTCTTTAGACATGGTCGGCTTGCATCCAGCAATCGATATAAGGAGACTGTTCATGAATCGCAGAAGACTGACACTCGCTATCGTCATTTTGGGACTCGCCGGTTCCGTCCGGGGCGTTACCGGTATTACCGCCGACAGCGAAGAGCCCGACAAGTTGCTCGTGCACACTGACCGGGGAAAGGACCGGATCGCACCAGAGATCTACGGCCACTTCGCCGAACACCTGGGTCGCTGCATATACGAAGGCTTCT
The DNA here is from genome assembly GCA_016932895.1 of Sedimentisphaerales bacterium. The sequence continues at coordinate 19,755 of JAFGCA010000394.1, forward strand.
GGGTCGGCGAAGATTCGGACATTCCCAACACGCGCGGCATTCGCACGGACGTCGTAGAGGCCCTTAGACAAATCCGGGTGCCTGTGCTGCGCTGGCCCGGCGGATGCTTTGCCGACGAATATCATTGGAGAGAGGGCGTCGGCCCCCGTGAGAAGCGGGGCAAAATGATCAATACCCACTGGGGCCGTGTGATCGACGACCATTCGTTCGGTACCCATGAGTTTCTGGACCTCTGCGAAATGCTGGGTTGTGAAGCCTACGTCGCAGGCAATGTGGGGTCCGGCACGGTCGAGGAAATGCAGGACTGGGTCGAGTACATGACCAGTGATAGCGATAGTGACATGGTCAACCTGCGCCGTCAAAACGGGCGGGAACGACCCTGGCGCGTGCGGTATTTCGGCGTGGGCAATGAGAACTGGGGCTGTGGCGGCAACATGACGCCTGAGTACTACGCGGACTTGTATTGTCGTTTCCAGACCTACGTGCGCGATTACTCGGGCAACAGGATTCTCAAGGTCGCGTGTGGCCCGGGCAGTCTGAACCTGCATTGGATGGACGTGGTAATGCAGAAGGCCGCCCGTCACATGCACGCAGTCAGTCTGCACCACTACGTACGCGGAACCGGCAACTGGACGGACAAGGGCAGCGCCACCCGGTTTGATGAGCTGGAATGGTTTGCCCTGATGAAGAACTCGCTGGGCGTCGATGACCTTATCGCCAGGAACATCGAGGTCATGGACAAGTACGATCGCCGCAAGCGTATCGCCCTGTATGTCGATGAATGGGGTACCTGGTGGGATGCCGAACCCGGGACGAATCCTGGATTCTTGTATCAGCAGAATACTCTACGGGATGCGGTCTCAGCCGGAGTCTTTCTGAACGTGTTCAACAAATATTGCCGGCGTGTCAAGATGGCCAACATTGCCCAGACGAACAATGTGCTCCAAGCCATGATCCTGACCCGCGGCAAGGCGATGATTGTCACGCCCACCTACCACGTTTTCGAGATGTTCAAGGTGCATCAGGATGCCACGTTCCTGCCGAGCGATCTGACCTGTCACGCATACCGGTTCCGGGACCGGGAGATTCCTGGCTTGGTCGTTTCGGCCTCCAAAAACACGGACGACACCGTGCACGTTTCGATCTGCAACCTTGATCCCAGCCGAGATTCCGAGTTCGAGTGTCTCGTCGATGGAATGGCACCCAGGCAGGTCGCTGCTCGAGTCCTTACCGCCGAGAAGATGACGGCTCACAATACCTTTGCGAATCCTGACGAGGTCAAGCCGGTGGCGCTGCACGGTGTCAAGGTGGACGGGACCGTCATTACTGCCGTAATTCCCGCCAAGTCCGTTGCCGTTTTGGCGATCCGATGACCGGGAGGTCGGCCTGTGACAACACAACCACTCGTCAGGCAAATCGGTATTGCGCTCTGCTGTCTCGGGGCCTTGTTCCCGGAGGCATCCTGCCGCTCTAGTGCAGTCTCGCCAGAACCGCAAATGCTGGAACTCCAGGGTGACCTGCGCGTTCACGATCCGGCCATGATACGTCAAGGCGACACCTTCTACGTCTTCTCCACCGGAGGGAGCTCCCGGCGCGGGGGCATCATCCCCATTCGCTGCTCCAGAGACCTCTACAACTGGAAGCGGTGCGGGGCCGTGTTTCGTCAACTGCCGGAATGGGCGCCCCGGGAAGTCCCGGGGACACGCGGGGCGTGGGCGCCGGACATCTCCTACTTCAACGGCAAGTACCACCTCTACTATTCGATTTCCACCTTTGGCCGAAACAATTCCGCGATCGGTTTGGTTACGAACGAGACCCTCGACCCCAACAGTCCCGATTACCAATGGGAAGACCGGGGCGTCGTGATTCGCTCGACGCCCGGCGAGACAGACTGGAACGCCATAGACGCCAACCTCATTCTGGAGGGAGAGGACAGGGCGTGGCTCTGCTGGGGGAGTTTCTGGAGTGGTATCAAGATGCGTCGTATCGACCGATCCACAGGCAAACTCTCCGAGGAAGACACGACTTTGTGCTCGATCGCCAGCCGGCCGGGCGGCGACCAGCCCCAAGCGCCGCCGAATGAAGGGGCAATCGAGGCCCCGTTTGTCATCAAGCACGACGACTACTGGTATCTCTTCGTCTCCTTTGACTTGTGCTGCAAAGGAAAGAACAGCACGTACAAGATCATGGTCGGGCGGTCGAAGGAGGTGGCCGGGCCTTACGTCGACAAAGACGGCAAGCTCATGACCCGGGGTGGAGGGACTCTGCTGCTCGGCGCCACGGAAGGCGGCTTCTGGGTCGGACCGGGACACTGTGCAGTGATCCAAGACATCAGCGGCGACTACCTTGTCTTCCACGCTTATGATAGTCAAAGCGAACGGTCTCGCTCTGAACTGAAGATTTCCACTATAATCTGGAAAGACGGATGGCCGCGTGTGGCGGCGTTGCCTTGACTACGCTATGAGCAGGTCAAGACCGTGTCCGGTTCTGGTTTCATGCAGTTTGCCAGCGCCCTGCGTGCAGATTTCTGTCCTGGCCTGCTGGACAGGCTTTGGCTGCGCTGGTCAGCCGGCTTTTGCGGCTACACTCAATCGTATGAACTGACAACGTTCAAGTGGAGAAGAGCCAGTGTATGTTACCCGCCAACGGTGGTCGCCCTCAGGTCACATCGTAACCCCGGCGCTTGTCGCCTTCGTGGCCGTCGTGTTGTGCGGCCGGGCTTGTGTGAGTGGCGAGTCCCTTGTGGACCAAGTGATCGTACGTACGAGCGAGCGAATTGACCGGCATGCCGTGGTCACGCGTCATAATATTGAACTGCATGCTCCTGCCCCGCTGACTCCGCTGACTGTCGGCAACGGCGAATTTGCCTTTACGGCAGACATCACGGGACTCCAGACCTTTCCCGAGTTCCATGAGAAGGGCATGCCCCTGGGCACGCAGTCGCACTGGGGCTGGCACAGCTTGCCCAACTCTCAGGGCTACGCGCTTTCCGATGTTCTCAACGCCTACATCGTCTCCGGCCGCAAGGTGCCTTACGCCAGCGACGAAAGATTCTCCGGCGGCTACTCTCCGGCGGGAACGTGGCTGCGAGCCAATCCACATCGTCTGCATCTGGGGCGGATTGGCTTGGGTGTGCTTCGATCCGATGGGTCCGAGGCGGGAATCGAAGACCTGGAAGATACGACGCAGAGGCTGGACTTGTGGACCGGCTTGCTGAACAGCCGGTTCAAGTTCGGTGGTCAGCCGGTGCACGTGCAGAGCCTCTGTCATCCGGGTCGCGATCTGCTTGCTGTACGCGTCGAGTCGCCTCTTCTGCAAGCGGGACGGCTGACGATCAAGGTAGCCGTTCCCTACGCAAGTACGGAGTGGAGAAACGCCGCGGACTGGTCTGAGCCCGGTCGTCACAGCACGGTGGGACACAGCATAGACAACGGGATTGATTTGAGGAGAACCTTGGACGAGGAACGTTACCACGTGCGCATCATGTGGTCGGAAGGTGGTCGGATAGTGAAGAAGTCTCCACATGAGTATGAGATCACATGCCACGATCATGAATCTTTGGACCTCGCCTTCGCGTTCTCGCCCAAGCAGATTGTGGAATCCCTCCCCGGCTTCGAGGCGGTCTGCATGTCGGCTACGAAACACTGGCGGTCTTTCTGGAGCACTGGAGCGGCGATAGATTTCTCCGATTGTACGGACCCTCGTGCTCGTGAATTGGAGCGTCGCGTCGTGCTCTCGCAGTATCTGGCCGCTATACAATGCGCTGGGTCGCGGCCGCCCCAGGAGACGGGTCTGGTCTGCAACAGTTGGCACGGCAAGTTCCATCTGGAGATGCACTGGTGGCATGCGGTGCACTTTGCCCTTTGGAACCGCATTGAATTGCTGGAACGAAGCCTGCTCTGGTACGAGTCGATTCTGCCCATGGCCGAGGCCACCGCGCGTCTTCAGGGCTACGCCGGGGCGCGCTGGCCCAAGATGGTTGGCCCCGAGGGACGCGAGAGCCCGAGCCGCGTCGGGGTATTCTTGATCTGGCAACAGCCGCACCCCATATACTACGCCGAACTGTGCTACCGCGCTCACAGGGACCGGGGAACGCTGGAACGGTATCGGGAGGTGGTCTTCAAAACCGCCGAGTTCATGTCCTCCTATCCGGTGTGGGATGCGGACGGGCAGCGCTATGTCCTTGGCCCGGCGTTGATCCCGGCCCAGGAAAGCTATGGCTCGGATCGGGCACGCAATCTTAATCCGACGTTCGAGTTGGCATACTGGTATTGGGCTCTGCAAACCGCTCAGACATGGCGGCAGCGCCTTGGTCTGGAGCGTGAGCCGCACTGGGATCACGTCATACAGCACTTATCCAGACCGCACATCCGCGAGGGGGTGTACACCGGAATTGAAACGCCACCGCATACGATCTACAGGGACCATCCTTCGATGGTGGCGGCGCTGGGATTTATTCGCTCGACACCCCTGATCGACGCGGACACGATGAGACGCACGTACGACCACGTGCTTGAGAACTGGGACTGGCCCAGCACGTGGGGCTGGGATTATCCCATGCTGGCCATGACGGCGGCCCGACTGGGCGAGCCGGAAAAGGCCGTCGATGCTCTGTTCATGGATTCGCCGAAGAATCGCTACTTGGCAAACGGACACAACTACCAATCTAAACGTTTGCCGCTGTATCTGCCGGGCAATGGGGGATTACTGACGGCCGTTGCCATGATGGCCGGGGGCTGGGATGGCTGTCCCAATCGGCCGGTGCCGGGCTTTCCAGACAACGGGCAATGGAGAGTTCACTGGGAGGGGCTGAGTCCCATGCCCTGAGCAACGGGAGAACGTCCGGGAGAGGTTGTCGAGAGCAGTCCGGAGCGATAGTGTGTACCGGCGGCAAGGTCCTTGAGGTGACGAATTTCAAACATAATGGTCCCGGCAGTCTCCGACGGGCCTTGGAAACGCAGCCGCAGGTATACAACGTCGCGTTAGTTCCCAGGCTGCCGTGACCTGTGATCGATTCCTTTCTCTCCTGCGGCTTCCCGTCCCGGGTATTCAGGCCCGTCGTTTTACCGAGCGTGCCGACCTTACATGTTGCGGCTTCGCCTGGAGGGACGGACCACCTTCGTTCCCGTGATCTTCTGATTGCCGCGTGAGGTTGTGATTTCTCCCGTCAGCTTCGAGTTCTCCAGTTTTCCCTCGAACTTCATCTCAAAACTCTGATCGTCCCATTCCACAACCATCGGGAAATCCACCCGGTCGTCCTGGAAATTGACCTTCTTCACGGGGATGGTCCCGTACAAGGCGGTCAGGTTCGGGTACACTACCAGTCTCTGCTTGATCTGGCCCCAGTCGGCACTGACGTCCAGGTTCCAGGTGCCGATCAAGGCCGCGTTGATTCGCTGGCCCTCGACCGGAATCTCGCCCATTTCGGATTTCATCACACCGGACAGCGCATCGCCCCTGATTTCCCCTTCGAAAGTGGATTCCCACTGACGATCCTGGAACTTGCTCTTCCTTTTAAAGGTCAGATTGCCTCGCTCGTACGCCACGTCGGCAACCTCATGCTCACCCCACTGGCTCTGCCATTCGGCGGTCAGTTCGTCGTCCTGGCTGGGCTTGACGACGAATGTTGTGGTGACGTCGCGGTCCCCCACTTTGAACTTCATTTCCCAACTGCCCACGGCTCGGGGGATTCGTGGACTGCGCTGTCCCTCGACCTTGGACTCGCCTCTGTCGCTGGACAGAGTGCCCGTGAGTTTGCCGTCCTCGATGGTTCCTTTGAAATGCGAGGTGAATTCGTTCTCGCCAAATCTGACTACCTGGACGAAGCTCAGCTCGTTCTCGTCAAGCGTAACCTCTTTCAGATCGATCACACCGAAAGGACTGATCCATTGGGCTGCCAGGTTGCCTTCTTCGCCTCGAGAGAAGGACACGATAGCATTCATCTGTCGCTCGCCAAACTCAACCTTGACCGACCAGTCGCCGTACAATCTCCACCGTGCAGGTCCTCCCGACCGCGCTGGCTGCTGTGCCGCTGCGCAGGTCGCAACCGCCATAGAGAATAGCAAAGCCGCCTTGATTGGTAGTGTCGCCTTCATGACATGTTCCTCCCGCAATAGGAAACCATTAGGACCCAATCCCGCAACCGCTACGGGATTTCACATCCAATCTGTTCTCTGCCATAGACTAACGAACTGCCACGCCGAAGGAAAGACGCTACTGGTGCGATGAGAAGGTTCCTGCCACTCAGTTGTATGGTATTGAGGTATTGGACGTCCCAGGACGCGTCCCTATGGCAGCATCCCGCGGGGAAACTCGCCAGAGCCGTACCTTGCGGGAGTGAGTCTCCCCTGCTCCGGGGGATTGAGTTGATCGGCCGCAACGGAGTGGTTATGATGATGCTGTTTCGTGATTTTTTGGGGGGCAAAGCCGGTTGTATCTGTATCTGAACTTTTGCAAAATGGAGATTAGGCTTACTTTAGGGAGGAAAAATCTCCTTCGTGATTTTTTTCTCCCGAGAACGTAAGTGCTTTTCGTATAGGGATATAAGACCCATCTTCAAGGAAATCACACCGACGATTTCCTTGAAGAATATAAGCCTAATCTCCATTTTGCAAAACTCTTGCTGTATTCCAGAAGTTCACGTGACACTGACGGGGTTAAGTGGTTCTGGGTTTGAGCAGGGAGGGGCAGGGGACGCCGTGAGGCCAAGGGACGCGTGTCCCTGATAACGTGCGAGGAGTAGAACCGGAGCTGAGATCCGGCAGTCGCGAAAGGAACGTCGTCATGAAACAAAACGCCGTGAAGCCATGTCGTCTCTTATTTGCTTACGTTACAGTGCTCCTGTTGGTCAGCAACCTTTGGGCCCAGCGGAGCGTGCAGAATTTCAATCGCGACTGGCGTTTTGCCAAGGGAGGACAAGACGAGCAAGTCCTGCAAACGACTTTCGACGATTCCCCATGGGAGAGGGTGCGCCTGCCGCACGACTGGGCGATTTCGGGCCCGTTCAATCCAGATGAGAACGGGTATGCCGGCAAGCTGCCCTGGAGAGGGGAAGGCTGGTATCGAAAAACGTTCCCGCTGGATCGGGCCGACAGCGGGAGACGCGTGTACTTCGACTTCGACGGTGTGATGGCATTCCCCAGAGTCTACATCAATGGGCAGTTGGCCGGACAATGGAATTACGGCTACATGTCGTTCCGCGTCGATGCCACGCCTTACGTCAAGTTTGGCGAGGCCAACGTGATTGCCGTACACGTCGATACACGAAACCATGGCACACGGTGGTATCCCGGTGCGGGGATCTATCGCAAGGTGATGATGACAATCTGCGATTCCGTCCACCTTGCCCACTGGGGCACGTACGTGACCACGCCGGAAGTCACTGATGGATCGGCCACAATCCAAGTTCGCTCGACAATCGAAAACTACCTTGACGCTGAAACACAGGCGATCCTCGACGTCATGATCCTGGACCCCGAAGGCAACTCGGCCGCCACAAGCTGGCTTCCGGTCGGTCTTTCGGCCGGCGGTGCAACCGAGATGCACCAAACGTTGACCGTCAAGACACCGCAGCGATGGGACATTGAGGCGCCGAGCTTGTACAGCGTCAGTACAACCATTCGAATTGATGGCAAAGTCGTGGACACGGATAGAACGACGTTTGGCATCCGCGCATTCAAGTTCACCGCCGACGATGGATTCCATCTCAACGGCCGGCGCGTCCAACTCTACGGTGTGAATCTACATCACGATCATGGGCCGCTCGGGGCGGCCTTCTACCCCCGCGCCATGGAACGACAACTGGAAATCATGCGCGAGATGGGTGTCAACGCCATCCGCACCAGTCACAATCCCCCCGCGCCCGAACTGCTCGAACTGTGCGACCGCATGGGGTTCGTCGTCTGGGACGAAGCCTTCGACAAGTGGGACGACAAGGCCGATCGCGTCCGAGGCGAACCGCCCTTGGAACAGCATGGCTGGAAGCAGATCAGCAACCTCATTCTTCGTGACCGGAATCACCCCAGTATCGTAGTCTGGTCCATTGGCAATGAGATTGGCAACCAACCCCACGACCGGGAAGGTAAGTCACCCGAGCGCGTCCAATTCATGAGTGACTTCGTGCGCCAGTGCGATCCAACCCGTCCGGTCGGGATTTCCTGTCACATCCCCTCGACGGTCGATCAGCCGATCCTCGATGCGCTCGACCTGACCGGCTGGAACTACGCCCGGCGCTACGCCCGCTACCGGCAGAAGTACCCCAACAAACCCATCATCTACAGCGAATCGGCCTCGGCTCTGAGCACGCGGGGATTCTATGAGCTGCCTCTACCGAACGGCAAGACCGAATATTCCAGACAGTTCCAGGTCAATTCGTACGACTTGAACGCGGCCGCCTGGTCGGATATTGCCGACGCCGAGTTCCAACTGATGGAAGACGATGCGTTTGTGGCCGGCGAGTTCGTCTGGACGGGGTTCGACTACCTCGGCGAACCAACCCCATTCAACCAGCAGGCGCGAAGTTCGTACTTCGGCATCGTGGACCTGTGCGGCATACCCAAGGACCGGTTTTATCTTTATCGCAGCTACTGGCGGTCGGACACGACAACCGTGCATATCCTGCCCCACTGGAACTGGAACGACCGCGTGGGACAGAAGGTCCCTGTTTTCGTGTATACCAATGGTGACTCCGCCGAATTGTCTCTCAACGGCAAATCGCTGGGCCGCCGGACGAAAGGGAGCCCGCCCGATCGACCGGTCAATTTCGCCGAGGGCAGGGTGGTCATTGTCAGTTCCCAGGAGTCGAGCAAGGGTAACCTCGGGACCCATGCGAACGACGGTGATAATACGACGCGCTGGTGCGCCTCGAAGGGCGGCGCCGGGCAGTGGTGGCAAGTTGATTTGGGCCGGGTTCAGTCCGTGCGATACCTGTTCATTGAGTTCGAAAAAGAGGCGAAGAGGTACGGCTACGAAGTCAAGGCTTCGGCGGATGCTTCGGCTTGGGAGACGATCGCCAGCAAGAGCACGAGCCCGTTCCCCCGTTGGGGCGGCCCAACGCAAGCGTATCATGACGTCAATACAGCCGCCCGCCACATTCGCATCGAATTCACTGATGTGGAGAACCAGACGTGGGCCAGCATGAAGGAATTCGGAGTCTACCCCGCTCGGGTCGAGTCTCCCTACTACGACGTCACCTATAAGTATCGGTTGCGTTGGAACGATGTGGTCTACGAGCCCGGCACGCTGAAAGCCGTCGCTTACAAAAACGGCAATCGCATAGGCGATGCCGTCGTGCGGACTTCCGGTGAGCCTGCGATGCTTCGCCTGACGCCCGATCGCACTACGCTTGCCGCCACCGGGGAGGACTTGTGCTACGTTCTCGTAGAGGCATTGGACGAGGATGGCACGCTTTGTCCTTTAGCGGACAACCTTGTCCACTTCGAAATCAAGGGACCAGCCGACGTGGCCGGCGTCGGCAACGGGAATCCTCTCTCGCTGGAAGCCTTTCAGGCCCGCCACAGGAAGTTGTTCCATGGAAAAGCGATGCTGATTCTGCGCGCCACCGAGGGGCCGGGGGGCACGATCCAGGTGCAGGCGGACAGCGACGGTCTGACGTCCGCCCAGGCGACTATCAACTCCCAGCCGGAGTGAATAGTCTGGAGTTTGGGCGAAGCGGGCGAACCGGGATTCGGTAACGTAACACCAGAGTCACGCTCGACGTGTGGCCATGGAACATCGTGCGTCTCTCCTTCGCTTCCCAAGGTCTGCGACGTACTCCAGGTACATCTTCATTTCTGTCACAAATATCCCACCCGAACTCAGAGCAGTTCACGTAGCAGATGCCACGGTTGTCGATCCGCGCGTCGTCGATTTGGCCGGAGCCCCCGATTGTGGTATACTCCGGGGCTACGACTGACCAAAAGAGTACATCTTTGATCTGTGACTGAGTCCTCGCGGACTTTGGGAGGCCACACATATGAAGAACGTTACGCGCCGCACGCTTCTGGGCTATGGAGTTGCCAGTGCCGCTACAATGATGAGCTTGCCCACGATCATTCCCTCCTGCGTGCTGGGCGCAAAGGGCGCCGTCGCCCCGAGCAGCCAAATAGCAATCGGACAAATCGGGTTCGGTTGGATTGGAGGCAGTCATCTGACGACCTTGCTGAATCGCAAGGAGGTTCGGTATGTAGCCGCTTGCGACGTTAACGGCCGGAAGTTGGAGGAAGTCCGCCGGAAAATCGAGGCCAAATACGGCGAGGATCGCCCCAAAGGCAGCTACACCGGTTGTGCGACCTATCGCGATTTTCGGGAAATGCTGGCACGCGAGGATTTGGATGCGGTCGTCATTGCCACGCCCGATCACTGGCACGCACCGATTTCGATTGAAGCGGCCCGAGTCGGCAAGGATATCTATTGCGAGAAGCCCATGACTCTGACGATCCAGGAGGCGAAGGCCGTCGTCAAGGCGGTGAGGCGATACAATCGCGTGTTTCAAACGGGAAGCCAGCAGCGCTCGAACGTGTTTGGCCCGTTCCGACGGGGCTGCGAACTCGTGCGGAACGGACGCATCGGGAAGGTCCGCTCTATCGACGTTTCCACGGGAGACCCGCCGATACCCTGTGACCTGCCCGAAGAACCGCGTCCGGACGACTTCGACTGGGACATGTGGGCCGGACCGACGCCCTGGCGTCCGTACCACTCGAAGCTGGCATCGGTTCACTGGCGGCCCTATCGGGAGTATTGCGGCGGCGGCTTTGCTGACATGGGCGCCCATCACTTTGACATTGCCCAGTGGGCGCTGGACATGGACCATTCCGGACCGACGAAAATATATCCGCCGGATGGAAAAGAGCGCCAGCGCGTGCAATTCGAGTACGCCAACGGCGTCATCATGAATCACGTGGGAGGGAACTGCCTGGGGTTGACGTTCCATGGCAGCGAAGGCGTGCTCTACGTCGGCAGGGACGGACTGTGGACCAAGCCCGACTCGATCGCCAAGGAACCGATTGGAGCAAATGATATCCGTCTATACGAGAGCAACGACCACCATGGCAACTGGCTCGATTGCATCCGCAGCCGTAAGCGGTGCGTGGCAGACGTCGAGATCGGAGCGCGGTCGGCAACCATATGCCACCTGGGTAACATCGCCTGCGAACTCGGAGAGGAATTGCACTGGGACCCCGCTGAAGAACGCTTCATAGGAAACGAGCGGGCCGACAGATTGTCGTCCCGGCCCATGCGAAGTCCCTGGCGCACATAGCCCGCTGCGACGATCCAAATCCCCAGCTCCGTCCACGCCCGTATCGGCTTGGCGATTCTGCCTTTGGCATGCTGCCGGGCCGGATGGTACAATGCCGTTGTAGGCATCTCCGCCAGTTCTCAGTCAAGATGGAGGATTATCGATGAGTGCGAACAATCGGTTTTTCGCAAAGACAGTCCTCGTTGTCTGGGTCTCGTGCGCGTTACCGCCCGTGATGGCCCAATCTCAAGATTACAAACAGCGGGCCCGCGATATCCTGAACGCAGCCGGCGTCAGAGGCGGTCTTATCGTGCACCTTGATTGTGACGACGGCAAGCTGACGACCGCGCTGCGGGCCGGCGAAAGCTACATCGTCCAGGGACTGGACACGGATCCCGACGACGTCCAGCAGGCGAAAAGAGCGATCTTGACCGAGGGGTTGTACGGAGAGATCACGGCCAGACGATTTGACGGCGAGAGCCTGCCCTATATTGACAACCTCGTGAATCTGGTTGTTGCAACCGGTGCCTGTGAGGTGTCACGGGAAGAATTGTTGCGGGTACTGGCGCCCGGTGGAGTGGCCTGCATCAACGGGAAGAATACCGTCAAGCCCTGGCCCGAGGAACTGGACGAGTGGACGCATTTCCATCATGACCCTCAGGGTACGATGGTGGGCAAGGACCAGGTGGTGGGTCCGCCGCGGAGGATACAATGGGGCGGCGCGCCGAAGTGGCTGCGCAACCATGACTTCATGACGGTCATGCACGCCATGGTCTCGGCCCGGGGCAAGGTGTTCTATGTGATCGATGAGGCCTTGCGAAACCACATTTTCCTGCCCTCCCGATGGACCCTCATCGCGCGAGACGGATTCAACGGGACGATCCTGTGGAAGAAGACGCTGACCGACTGGCATCCGACCAACTGGCCCCTCAAAAGCGGCCCGGGTCATTACCCGCGAAAGCTCGTTGCCGTCGGGGACAGGGTGTACGTGGCTGCAGGACTGGCAGAGCCAGTCAAATGCATCGACGCCGTCACGGGAGATACGATCAGGACGTACGAAGGAACGAGACCCACGCAGGAGATACTGCTTTCCGACGGAATCCTCTATCTGCTGGTGGACCCGGAGGCTGCCCCAATCGGCTACCGAGCCGAAATGACAACGTACAAGGAGATCAATCGAGCCAACCGCGGCTGGGCGTGGACGCCGCAGAGTCCGTTGCGGAAGATCATGGCCGTGGAGGCCCGTTCCGGGAGACTTCTCTGGGAACACCCCGCCAAGGTTGCTCCCCTGTCGCTAACCGTCGGCGACGACAAGGTTTTCTACCACAACGGCCAAGGCATGGTTGCCATCGATCGCGTGACGGGAGACAAGATATGGCAGTCACAGGGCCCCGTCGTCAAAATGGTAATGACGGGCGGTTCTTTGAGAGTCTCACTCTCCGACGGGGTCGCCGTGTTCGCCAGTGGTACGAAGCTCACCGCGTTCTCCCAGGACAAAGGGGAGCAACTCTGGTCGGGCACGCTGCTAAAAACGAGCCACCACTGCCCGGAAGACCTGTTCATCATTGACGGTCTGATCTGGTCACCCAACACCGGACGCCCCCAGGAAAAAGGGACCCATTTCAAGGTGATCGATCTGCACACGGGCGAGGTTCGGCGCGATTTTGTCGCCACGAATCTGCCGGGTTTTCCGATGCACCCGAGATGCTATCCGGGCCGGGCCACCACGAAGTACATCATGATGAACGGGATAGGGACCGAATTCTACGAGGTAGGCGGCGATCAGGTGGATATCAACAACTTTGTGCGGGGAAGCTGCATCTACGGCGTCATGCCCTGCAATGGGTTGCTCTACAAGCCGCCGGACACGTGTGCGTGCTATTACCAGTCGAAGCTGGAGCATTTGTGTGCATTGGCTCCGGGACGGTTTCAGATAGACGAATCGAGGGTGAAAAATCGTCTCGAGAAAGGCCCTGCATACGGCCATCGACCGTCCGCTACGGGCGACGCCGCCCATTCATGGCCAACCTATCGGGGCAACGCCGCACGGAGCGGATTCGTTCCAACGCCGGTCTCGGCCGACCTGAAACCGTCGTGGCGCGTTCAACTGGGCGGCAAACCGACACAGCCGGTTGTTGCGTCCGGGAAAGCCTTCGTGGCCGATACGGACCGGCAGACACTGTACGCCCTGAATGCCGATTCGGGCCGGATCGTCTGGAAATATACAGCCGGGGGCAGAATCGATTCGTCTCCGTCGGTATACAAAGACCTTGTGCTGTTCGGTTGTGGCGACGGTCGCGTTTACTGTCTGCGCGCCGACGACGGTGCGGTTGTGTGGCGATACCTGGTGGCGCCGGAGGACAAGCAGAACGTCTTCTATCAGCAGCTCGAATCCGTATGGCCCGTACATGGCAGTGTACTGATCGAGAAGGACACCGTATACGCCCTTGCCGGTCGCAATATGTTCCTGGACGGCGGCATGCGTCTGGTTCTATTGGACCCGGTTTCAGGCAAGAAAGGATCGGAGACGATCCTTGACGAGAAGTATCCGGCCACGGGGAAGAACCTCCAGACGCTGATCAACACCAAGTACATGCCTGTCACCAACGGTGATATTCTCTCGAGCGACGGCGAGCGCGTCTACATGCAGGAGCAGAACTTCAACATGCAGGGCAAACGCATCACGGTCGCGCCCACCGTCCCGGGGGCCAAAAAGGGCACCCCGGTGGCACCCGGAAAGAGACACCTGTTCTGTCAGACCGGCTTTCTGGATGACGCGTGGTTCCATCGGTCCTATCTGCTGTATGCCGAAGACTGCGGAGAAGGCTGGGGTGCGTATGCCGGGCCGCGAAACTCGAATCCTTCGGGCCGCGTCATGGTGCTCGACGAATCCCGGGCGTATGCCTTTCGCTCAGAGCCGCTGGGAAACATGCTGCTTCCTCGGACCACGTATCGCCTCTATGCGGCCGACAAAGACCCCGGTGAACAGTCGCCGCCGAAGGAAACGGCGCGGTCGGTCAAACGACGGGGCCTGCAAAGGGAGTTCACCGTCGGCGCTCACAAGATCCACTGGCAGAAGGCATCGCTTCCGCTGCTGGTCAACGCGATGGCCCTGGGGGACAAGACGCTGTTCGTCGCCGGACCTCCTGACTTGGCCGACGAGACCAAGATGTTGGGCTATCTTCCCGGCGCCCACGATGACATCAACCGGCAGCTCAAGGCCCAGGACGACGCCTGGCGGGGAAAGCATGGAGGGATGCTCTGGGCGATGTCGGCCCGAACCGGGGAGAAACTTGCCCAGTACAAAACCGACAGTGTACCGGTCTCCGACGGCATGTCAGTGGCCGAAGGACGCGTGTTCATCAGTATGATCGACGGCAGCGTGGTCTGCTACCAGGAGAAATGAGCGGGTCATGACGTATCTGCGCATACTGGCTATCCTCGTCGCGACGGCGTCCGTCGTATTCGGCGGCGAGAAACGATTCACATCGGGACCACAGGAATTCGCCGGCCGGAGGTACTATTGGCTGGCCGAATGGAAGCTGGAAGTCACTGTCCCCGAAGATGTCGCTGCGGACGATCGATTGGAGGTCCTTTTCGGCACGAAAGGCTCCGGCAAGCGGACTCTCTATTTTGAGTGCGACGGCCAATCCGGCTCAATCGCCCATGCGGGACAGGGCGACGGGTTTGCATGGATGGCGCTGCCGTTGGGCAGGCTTGCGCCCGGAAAGACGGTCCTTCTCTACGGCAAAGGGCGCGACCGAGTGGCCTTCCTGGCGGGGGTGCGCGTCAAAGGCGAGTCGAACCATGCACCTGAAGTGACGCCCATCCGAACGGTGCCCAATCCACAAGACAACCGACACGCCGCAACCTGGGCGAAACTGCCCGGCTTCGCACTCAACGCAGAGACGACGCGTCTCTGGAATTCCTCTCCCGAGCAACCGGACTGGCGCCGCGCGAAGAGGTCGGCTCGGTATGCCGGCATTGCGTTGAGCAAGGTTCAGCGCTGGCTGCGCGAGCAATGCCTTGCGGTCCGCGACGAACGATCCGGCCTGTTCCGGCCCACCGGTCGAGAGTGGAACTATCGCGATACCGCGGCCGACTGCTACCCATTCTATGTCTGGGCCGCCTATTACACCGACAAAGAGCTCCTTGATACGGTGATGATCGACACTCTCGAAGCCGAGCAGCGGCTCTGCAATCACCTGGACCGCCTTCCGGTTCCGTACGACATGGACACCGGGCAGAAGATCGTGATTCCCTTCGACGCGATGGTCTTCGGCGCCAGCGAATACGCCAAAGACGGCTTGATCCCGATTGTCGAAATCACGGGCAAGGACTATCCCTGGTTTGACCGCATGCGGGGCCTCGTGGACGATATTTTCAAGCACGCTCGAATCGAAACACCCCACGGGAAGATCCCCTCAACCAACATCGAAGTCAACGGCGAGCTGTTGCAACTTCTGCCCCGACTGTACAGCATGACAGGGGAGCGAAAATACCTCGACTGGGCCCACCGGCTCGCGGACTACTACCTTCTGGCGGGCGAGTTTGTCCCTTCGCGTCTCTCCGATCACGGCTGTGAGATCATCGGTGGACTCGGTCTGCTATTTGCCGTGGACAGCACGGCGTGTCCACAGAAGTGTGCAGAGTACAAACCTCACCTGCAATACATGTTCGACGCGATTCTTCGACGAGGAACGAACCCAGACGGTATCATCATTGGCGGTCTCCAGGCCGAGGAAGGACCGCACGACGACGTGGGTATTCGGGACGGTTGGGGATATGACTTCGTCGGCTTTCTCGATTACGACTTGGCGCTGGGCACGGACCGCTATCAGGAAGCGATGCGTCGCGCGATGAGCAACCTTCTCAAGCCTCGCTACCTGGAGTTCAACTGGGACCACGGCTCGCGTGACAACATCGCCGATTCCGTCGAGGGAGGACTTTACCTGTTGTACCGGATTCCGGTCACGGAGGCATTCATCTGGGCCGACCGCGAAATCGCCACCGTTCTGGTCGATCATACCGATCCGAATCGCCTCTGGGGTGTGCACAAGCTCGAAGCGAACACCGTGCGCACCGTATTGATCCACACCATGTTACATACGCGCAATACGATCGCCCGGCCCTGGCGAGAAGGCCTTCAGCTTGGTGCGGCCCCCAGCGGTGACGGCATTTGTATCTACCTGGAATCTGACGAGCCCTATGTCGGGCTTCTTCAATTTGACATCCCGCGTCATCGGTTGTACATGGGCTTCGAGCAGGACTGGCCGCGGATGAACGCTGTGCCGGAGTGGTTCACCGTGGAACCGGATGAATCACACTGGTACCGGGTCACGGACGTGGGCGCCGGATCGACGAAGATCCTGTCCGGGAAATCGCTACGCGAAGGGTTCCCTGTGCGCCTCCAAGCCAGCATACCCTTGCGGCTCGTCGTGAGACGTCAACGGCGCGACAAGCAGACCTGAATGACGCCGAATTCCCGAAGATGGTCCGCATGGGCCGGCCCGAAAATTGCATGGAATGTATCGTTCAAGTAGGGTAATATGACACAGTAAACGCCGGCAGCATTCAGGAAGATGAACCGAGAATCTTCCGTTTAAGATCATGCAGGAGATGTCAACCTGATCGAGACGCGGCCCGTGTGTGTCTCAATCGGTTCGTTCCTGCGGCGCTCGTATGATTGAGATCATCCGGGCTTTCAAGTGAAGGGAGTAACATGAAGAAGACGCCGACAACAACCTGCAGCCGCCAGTCCAAGGACAGAACTCATTTGGGCCGGCGTCGTTTTCTAACCACGGTGGCGAAGGCCGGTACCCTGCTGGCGGTGCCATATGTAATCCCCAGCAGCGCGTTGGGCAGGGACGGCAGTGTCGCGCCCAGCGAGCGCATCACGCTGGGCGCCATCGGCATCGGCAATCGGGGCCGGTACGTGCTGGGCTGCTTCCTGCGAGAACCTGATTTGCGGTGTGTGGCCGTCTGTGACGTTCGAGGCGACAACCGCCAGCGTGCCAAGGACGTGGTCGATGCCCAGAACGGCGACAAGGACTGCGCGACGTACATCGACATGCGCGAGTTACTCGCCCGCGACGATATCGACGCGGTGTTGATCGCAACGGGACCGAATTGGCATGTGACCGCTGCGACAATGGCCGCTCGGGCGGGCAAAGACGTCTACTGCGAAAAGCCCTGCACGAAGAACATCGCCCAGAGCCTGACCCTGGCGGAGGTCTTCCGCCGCACGGGCCGGGTGTTCCAGGCCGGCACGCAGCGTCGCAGCCTGCCCAACTTCGCCTATGCAGTCGAATTAGCCCAGAGCGGCAAGTTAGGGCAACTCCAAACGGTCCACGCTCACCCCGGTGGTCTGGGCACCAGTATGAGCGGCTGGCTGCCGGCCGAGCCGGCACCACCGCGAGAGAAGGTGGACTGGGACATGTATCTCGGGCCGGCCGCCTGGAGACCGTACACCTCCAAGCTGATGAACGCGTTCCACTTCGAGAAAGGCGGCGGTATGACGGGAGGGGGATGCCTCGAATGGGGCTCGCACTGCGTGGACCTCTGCCAGTGGGCCAACCAGGCCGACGACACGGCACCGGTCGAATACGAACCGGTCAACGGCCAATTGCACGCCCGCTATGCCAACGGCGTCAAGCTGGTCATGCGTAACGACGGCTGGCTGCCGTTAGGCTCCTGCCCGGTCCGCTTCGAAGGCACGACCGGATGGGTCGAGACGGGCGACAATGCGGAGATGGCCGCGAGTTCCGATTCGCTGCTGCTGCGTCGCGGCAAGAAGATCCCCGGCTACCCGGCCGACTTCCACGTGCGCAACTTCCTCGATTGCGTCAAGACGCGCGCTCTGACCCGGGCCAACGCCGATTGCGCCTGCTGGGCGCACATCGCTTGCCATGCGGCCAATGTCGCCTTGTTCCTGGACCGAAAAGTCAGGTTTGACCCGAAGACGACCCGGTTCATCGGCGACGAGCAGGCCAACCGACTGCGTTCCGAGGCCCTGCGGGAACCCTGGCGGATTTAGCGTCCGATCATTCCGAAAGAAACCCTATCGACGAGGATAATCATGATAGTTGAGAATCGATACTTCACGTGGTGTGTTTTGCTTCTTGCGGTCGTTGCTGCGGCCGGGACCTTCGCTCAAGATGCCAAACAGGACGAGTTGATCGCCGTGCTTCAGTCGAACGCCCCCAAGGCCGAGAAGGCCATCACCTGCAAGCGATTGGCCATCTACGGCACCGAGAAAGCCGTCCCGGTTCTGTCGCCGCTGCTGGCGGATCAAGAATTAGCGTCGTGGGCGCGAATCGCACTGGAGGCCATCCCGGGACCGGCCGCCGACGCAGCTCTGCGCGATGCGCTCGGCACACTGAAGGGCCGGCTGCTGATCGGAACGATCAACTCGATCGCCGTTCGCGGTGACAGCCGCGCCGTGGACGGACTCGTGCAGAAGCTCGGTGACACCGACGCCGGCGTCGCATCGGCCGCGGCCGTGGCTCTGGGCCACATCGGCGGCGAACGAGCGGCCACGGTGCTGCCACGAGCACTGGGCGATGCTCTGGCCGACGTTCGTTCGGCGGTGGCAGAGGGCTGTGTTCTTTGTGCGGAGTGGTACTTGGCGCGGGACAAGTCCGCCAAAGCCGTGCAGTTGTACGACGCTGTTCGTAAGGCGGATGTACCCAAGCAGAGGCATCTGGAAGCCGTTCGCGGCGCGATTCTGGCCCGCCAATCGGCCGGGGTCCCGCTGTTGATCGAGCAGTTGCGCTCGGAAGACAAAGACAAGCTCGCCATCGGATTGCGCGCCGCCCGCGAGCTGCCCGGTCGCGACGTGACCGAGGCACTGGCGGCGGAACTGAAGCGTTTGCCCTCCGAGCGGCGCCCGCTGCTGCTGTTGGCCCTGGCCGATCGCAGCGATGAAGCGGTGTTGCCTGCCGTTCTCGAGGCGGCTAAAAGCAAGTCGAAGGATCTGCGGATCACCGCCATTGAGATCCTGATCCACCTGGGCGACGTCTCGTGCGTCCCGGTACTCCTCGATGCTGCGACCGAGGGCGACGCCGAACTGGAGCAGGCGGCCATGGAAGCACTTGTCAGACTACCTGGCAAGGATGTGGAGGCCGATCTGCTTGCCCGCCTGCCGCAGGCCAGAGGCAAGCTGCGCAGTGTGCTCATCGAGCTCGGCGGCCAGCGACAAATGAGTGCGGCTCTTCCCGCGGTGGTGTCGAGCCTTCAAGATTCCAACGATGAGATTCGCGGTACGGCGGTGCGGACCATCGGCATTATCGGTGGGGACCAGCAGGCGGCCGATCTCGTCAAACTGCTTCAGGCAACCAGCAGTTCCCGGGAACGAGCCGCCGTCGAGAAGGCTCTGCTGGCCATCAGCGGTCGCGGCGGAGTGAAGTGCATTCCGCACCTGCGTCCTCTGACGCAAAGCAGTGACGCCGACCTGCACATGATCGGGCTGCACGCGCTGGCCATCATTGGCGGGCCCGAGGCGCTGGGGGCCGTGATCTCCGCGATGGAAGACGCCAAACCGGTGGTGCAGGACGAGGCGGTACGCATCCTGTCGACCTGGCCGAACAATTGGCCCGAAGACACCGACGCCGGGCGGGCTTTGCTGAAAATGGCGACGTCGGCTGAGAAAATGTCCCATCAAGTGCTGGGTTTGCGCGGCTACCTGCAGTACGTGCGCGGCACTACAAAGCTCACCAGCGACCAGAAAGTGGCCCAGGTCAGTGACCTGCGATCCCACATCAACCGGCCCGAAGAGGAGCGGCTGGCCATCGCCGTTCTGGGCGAAGCGCCGAGTACCGGTGCTCTGGAGTTGCTGACGAAACTGGCACAAGACCCGGCGGTTGCCGAGGAAGCCTATTCGGCCATCGTCCAGATTGCCGGCCAAAACACGCCGGGGCTGTCCAAACAGCAACGCCGACAAGCGCTGCAAATGGTGATCGAGAAATCCGGTAATGAGGGTACGAAAAGGAGGGCTCGACAGACCCTGAACCGAGTGAGATAACCGCGCAGGGCAACCAGCGTCCCGCCAGATTCAACGGCGGTATCTCAATGTCCCCCATGCGGGTCGAAGGCCGTTTCGCAGGCATGCGCTGATGAATTCGGCGTATGCCTGCCACTTCGGCCACCAACCGACATTCTCCTTCAAGGCCCTTGTACGGGCTTGATATGGTAGGTCTGTCCGGTTTCTGTCCGAAACTCCACAATGCTCCCCTCCAGTTTATCGAGAGCAACCGGCTCTCCTGCGGAGGTGATCCGGACCGGCATTGCTGTCCGCACGCGGCAGGTCTTGCCGAAGTTGGATATGAGCGTGGCGTTGTGCAACCTGCCGTCTTCCCAAGCGAGGTCGATGTTGAAGCCTCCGCGCGCGCACAGACCCTCGACGCGGCCGTCCGGCCAAGCTTGCGGAAGGGCCGGCAGCAGATGTATCTCGTTCCCGTGGCTTTGGAGGAGCATTTCTGCGATACCTGCCGCGCCGCCAAAATTACCGTCGATCTGAAAGACTCGGCCCGGCCAGCAGGCATTGAACAGATTACCGAAGGTGTTCACGCTGATGAGACGACGCAGATAGTCATAGGCCTGGGGCGCATCCTGAAGTCGCGCTCGCAGTGCCGTCTTCCAGGCGTTGCTCCAGCCGACATCGCCTTTGGCCCCGCGGCGTTCAAGGGACCGTCGCGCCGCCGCGGCCAGTTTCGGGTCCACCTGAGGGGCGCATTCATGGTAAGGATACAGGCCGTACATGTGTGAGATGTGACGGTGGTGGGGGTCCGGCTCATCGTAAGGTTCCAGCCACTCTTGCAGGCGGCCGTCGGGAGCGATCTGATTGGGTGCGAGGCGGCCTCGTTTCGCCACAAGAAGCTCACGGAATTCCTTGTCGGTGTCGAGGACTTCGCTGGCGGCGATGCAGTTGCCGAACAACTCGCGCAGAAGTTGCATGTCTACGGCAGGCCCCATGCACACGTGGGCGGTCTTGCCGTCGGCCATGCGAAAGGAGTTTTCCGGGGAATTGGACGGCGCCGTGACGAGCCAGCCGTGCCTGGGTTCTTCGATGAGCATGTCCAGGTAGAACTGGGCCGAGCCCTTCATGATCGGATAGGCCCAACGCAGATACTCTCCGTCGGGACGAAATGCGTAGTGTTCCCACAGGTGCTCGCAGAGCCAGGCCGAGCCGCTGGTCGTGGCGCCCCAGGACGCTCGTTCCCCCGGGGCGGTGAAGCCCCACACGTTCGTAATCACGTGGGCCACCCATCCGTCCGCGTCGTAATAGACCCGGGCGGTTTGGGCGCCCGGTTTCTGGAGTGACTCGATCAAGCTGAGAAGGGGGCCGTGGCAATCGCTCAGCGCGGCGACTTCGGCAATCCAGTAGTTCATCTGAACGTTGATATCCAGATGATAATCGCCGTTCCACGGCGTCTGAATCTCCTCCGCCCAGATGCCTTGCAGGTTCGCCGGAAGTGTCCCGGGACGTGAAGAGCTGATAAGCAGGTAACGGGCGTAATTGAAATAGAGCGCCGCCAGCGCCGGATCGGCGCCGCCTTCGCTGAACACGGCCAATCGGCGGTCCGTCGGCAGGTTGGCAGCTTCTCGACTTGTGTCGCTCCCATCGTCGAGTGTCAGCGAAACGCGATTGAAGAAACGCCCATGGTCTGTCGTGTGATCGGCTCGCAGTCTCGCATAGGGCCTGGCCATGGCCCGGGAGACGACCTCTTCCGCCTTCGCCTCCGGGTCTGCAAGGATGCGACGTCGCGGCACATTCCCCCGGTAATCGGTCTCCCCGGCAACCAGGAGAAGGACTTCGTCTGCGTTGCTTACCTGCAGCCGGTTCTCCTTGGCGGCGATTCGTCCCCCCGCGCAAACGACTCGGACGCGAACGACATAACGGACTCCGCCGCCGCTCTGGCCGTCAGAGAGCTGGCCCGTCATCAGCAAGGTGTCGTCATGCACCGCTCGCACGGTGGCTCGCTCGGGGCGGTCCAGCGCAACGCTGACATCCAGCACGTTCTTCTTGTCGGCGGTCAGACGCACCACTGCCACCTGGTCAGGGGCGCTGACGAAATACTCCCGGCGGAAGGTAATACCACCGGTCTCGTAGCTCACTTGCGCCACGGCGGAGCGGAGATCGAGCTCCCGGCGGTATTGGCTCACCGTGTTCGGGTCCGTATTGAACGTCAGCCGGAGGTTTCCCATAACCTGATAGCAGCCAAACGGAACGTTGGCGCCGCTTCCGTGCCCGGACCCTTTGCCCTGGCAGGTGAACGTCTCGTTGACGAGCTGCTCGGCTTCGACGTTCCGACCCTGCTGCAAGAGACGGCGTATCTCGGGCAGCCGCTTGTAGGCGTCCGGTCGATTGTCCTGGGCCGGCGACCCGGACCACATCGATTCCTCGTTCAGCACGATCCGGTCCTGCTCGACGCCGCCAAATACCATCATGCCCAGCCGGCCGTTGCCTAAGGGAAGCGATTGCGTGAAATGCTCGGCCGGCTGACGATACCACATGACCGAGGATGGCTCCGCATACAGTCCGGCCGCATGGACCAAGCCAATACAAGAAACGGCAACCCAACATCGTGTGAAGTTCATAGCAATCTCCTGTCAAACCGGCGCACCGATTCCGCTGGTTACACACCTACGGTCGTGTTTACCTTACAACCGCTTCCAACCGGCGCGTCGAGATGCGCGGAACAACTCGATCTTTCTTGTCCCTGGGGTACCCGATGTCCCATGGTGAAGGCCCCACCCATTCACTTTGCGTTCCTTCGATCCGAATGGTCCCGTCCGATTGGACTGTGACAAGGGCAAACAGAGGATCGCGGTAGGGAACCGTGTACTTGATCCAGGGATAGTCCCGGTCGATCTCGTCGCTGTATCGGACGTGCTGATAATTACCGCCAACCCAGAAATACGACATGCTGTTGATCTGGATGTAATGGATGCCGTTGATCTCGCGGGAATAATCGATGTGATGGTGGCCGCTGAAGCATGCAACGACCTTCTTCCTTCCTGCCGCCTGATTGGCATCCTCCAGTATTTTGCGAATCGCCTCCCCGTTGGCAATGCCGCCTGGGTCTTCCAGGCTTTGATGCGAGAAAATGACCGTCGGCAGAGGCGTGTTCTCCAACTCTCGACGCAGCCATTGCTGTTGTTCGGCGCCGATGTACCGGGCATATCCGGGCTGCGGAGGGTCTGTCTTGTCGTTGCCGTCGAGGACGATGAAATGGAAGCCACCTTTCTCGAAGGCGTAGTATTTCGCCGGGATCTTCCAGTACGTCACCGTTTGTTCCCGGGTGAATCCGCCATCGGTGTCGTGATTGCCGAGCACGTGGTACCGAGGGCCCTCGAACGAGTTCCAGACCGCCATGAAGCCGTTGTTGTGCGCGTAGGGCCGACAGAAGTCCCCCAACTGGATGATGAAATCGACCTTCCGCTGATTCATTCGACCGACAAAGGCCTCGATCCGTTGATCCGCATCGTGCATTAAATCCTTGTGCACGTCCGCACAAACGCCAAAGCGGATCGACTCGGACGTCGGTTCGGCGTTGGCGCATCCGTGCAGCACCGGGATCATGACGCTCAGGGCAAGCAGACGCCGGATGACGGCCCGCTTGTCTTTCGTGCAGGCGTGCATTCGTTCTATCTC
This sequence comes from Sedimentisphaerales bacterium, assembly GCA_016932895.1. The sequence continues at coordinate 43,646 of JAFGCA010000394.1, forward strand.
CTATTGCGGGCGGGCGGCCGGTCGATGAGCAGGGGGCCACAGGCTTGGCGCAGGGCGAGCAAACGCTGCTCCTGATCGGGACCGAAAGAACCGAGTTTCTGCGCATATCCATCCATCCACACGATCAGGCGTGCCAGGCTGTCGTCATCCAGCTTGACGTCGTAGTGGCCGTGCGGATCGGTAATCTTTGCCAGCAGCACACTCTGATCGGCCGGGCAGGCCCCTTCCACAGACCGCCCCTCGCGGTAACGCGCCATGACGTGATCCTGCAAACTCGGCCGGCCGTACCGAACCAGGGACTCATATGCGTTGGAGGCCGTCAGATCGAACGCTCTGGCCTCGGCATCCTCGCCAGTGGCACTGTGGCACTGCACACAGTGCCGGTTGAGCACCGGCTGGACCAGCGTGTCGAACCGAAGCGGCCAGGACCCGTCGGGCCCAGTTGTGATTTTCGAAGGAGCACGCCGGGCTGCCAGCAGGGGGCGTGTTGGCGGGGCCTCGTAGCGCGATTCGTGGCACCCGATGCAACTGAGGGTTTGGCCGGGTTGGACGTGCGTTGTCGAACGCATCGTCTGGATGGCCATGCCGCGAGCGTCCAGAGCCTGGAAGAAAACGATCACGCCGGAAGGTATCCGGAAATACGCGGAGCCGTCTTCCTCCACCGGGACCGTTCCCAGGACGCACTTTCCCGGATCGTCGCGTGTCACTCCCAGGTTGGGATAGTTCATGGTCGGATGCGTCTTGGCTGGAACGGCAATGATGCGAAGCGCCTTGACATCGCCGCGTTTGACAGTGGTGAGGCCCTGGTAGACATCGGCAAGAAGGAACCGACCCTCCGGTTCAGCATTTTGGTCGATGCTGCTGGCGATGCGAGGGGGAGACTTTCGCCGCTGCAGGGGAATCGGATACATGCAGGAGATGTCAGGGTCGCGGTAGAGCAGTTCCATATTCCCTTCGGCGTCGAACAGATAAAGGCCCATGCCGTTGGGCGGCCGCATCGTGGTGTGCCACCGGTCCCAGCCGTTCGACTTGCCGGGCGCCATGGCCCCCTCGTCTCCCCACGCCACCAGATAAAATCGCTCGGAGAGCGGCCAGGGATTGGCGTAGTAGGTCTCGGGCCAGCCTTCGGCCTCGGGAAATGCCACTTCCGGCGTCATGCGGGTGATCGGCGAGGGCCCCTCCATGCCCACGGTCGGGTCCAGCAGCACGAGGCTGCCCATCGTTTGAGAATGATGCGCCGAAGCGGTGAAAACGATCTTGTGAGAATCGGGAACGCTGCGGGGCTCGAACGTGCAGTGCGGCGTCCTCGAATAGTTGGCGTACACGATGTGGGCATTGGTGCCGTCGGGATTGGTGGCCCAAAGACTCATATAGGGCATATTGTCGCGATCGACGTAATCCCAGCGCGAGTAGAGAATGGAGCCATCGTGAGCCACGGAAGGCGTCCACTCGAACATCTCAAACGGTGATATCGCGCACAGGTCGCCGCTCTGGGGCTCCAGTGTATGGAGAGTGTACACCACACAGGGCCGTTCGGGTCCCCCGCCACAACGCACGTACACATCCGGCAGATCCCTCGTGACGAGCGTTTGCCGGGCGCTGTCGCGGCCGCACTGGATGAACTGACCGCGGCGGGTGGACAAAAAGACAATCCTCCCGTCCGGCAGGTACCGCCCGTCGAAATCATCATATTTGCCGTGTGTCAACTGCCTCAGGCCGGTGCCGTCGATGCGCATCTCGAAGAGATGGTAAAAAGCGTCCTCCGGGACGTTGCCCTTGTCCAGTTTGTTCTGCTCTGCGGCCAGGTTGGGGTAGTGCCTGCACCAGGCAAAAAGCACCTTTTGCCCGTCGTACGACAACATTGGCCGCAGGAAACTCCCCGGTGCTGAAAGCGCCCGGCTGATGCATCTGACCTGCGGCACGTCATTGGTGATGCCGTCCAGTATATAGAGCCCCCCTCCCGGGCGCGACCACCAGCCGATATACTGATCGGACATGTGGTTGTAGCCGGTGGGGACGCGCTTGGCGAACAGCATCGAATCGAAATCGAGGATCGGGTGGGCCAGCGTGAGTCGGCGTTGAATCCAGCGGGCTTCCAGATAGAGCGATTTTCCAACGGCCTCCGCAGGCAAAGCTTCCACCCTCTCTGCCAACGCGGCAATGGCCTTGCGGTCCGTCGATACATCGAGACCCTGCGCCTGCAATTCCTCTGCGAGCCTCCGGCAATGGGCGAGAATCTCCGCCACCCGCAGCGCGCCGCATCTCTTCCAGTCGACACCTGCTCGGCGCTGCTGTCGTGTGGACCACTGGGATACACTGACCTGGTCGGCCGGGCGGTGCAGGGCGAGATTCTCCTCCGGCGCCGCCAGCCCGAAAACTTCCACTTCATCCAGGTGAAGGTATGTGGTGCCCGGCAGTTGAACGCGCACGAACCGGCCCCTTTGCCCGTTCAATTGGACCACGAGCGGCTTCTTGTCGGTGAAACCGCCGAACCAAGTCCCGTTGCGTGAATAGACCGTGCGCCAATCGTGTCCATCCTCCGAGAGTAGAATGCGCAAATGACTCACTCGCTCCGAGGCGCCGTCCATGCGGTTCCAGACGACCACCTTCGCAACGGGCTGCGCCGTCCCGAGGTCCACGTGCCACCAGGGGTTCGTCGCCTGGCCCGTGTGAAAGCCATAGGTGCCGTCTTTGATCCCGTCGCAGCCGCCGGCAGCGTCGAGTTGCGGTGTTACCTCGACCGTACCGGTCTGCCCGGTTCGGTCGGTACGATACTTTTCCTGTCGCAGCCAGTCCGCCTCGACCCGGGCGCCGAATGCGGCGCGAGCCCCGGCCCCCTCGTCACGTGGGACAGCGAGAGCACGCCCCCCCACGCAGATACACAACACTACGACAACCCACAGCACGACCTCCCGCCTCATAGAGTCTCTCCTAAAAGGGATTGAGCATCTCTTTGACTTGTTTCGTGCCCCAGATCGACACTTCGTCGATGAATGCGTTCTCGGGCATGTCGATCAGATGAACGAGCGTCCGGGCGAAGTCACTGGCATCGGGGTAGCCTTCCTGCCAGTCGGCATCAATCCCGGCGGCTTTGCAAAAGCCCGTGCGCGCCGCACCGGGAACGAAGTTCGAGGCCTTGCCGCCCCACTCGGCCATCTCCAGGTGCAGACAGCGCGTGAAGCCGACCATGCCGGCCTTGGCGGCAGTGTAGACCGCCCAGGAAGGCCACGAATAATTCGCGCAGCCGCTGGAGACATTGATGATATGTCCGCTCCCCTGCGCTTTCATGACCGGTATGACCTCCCGGCACCCCTTGATCACGGAGATGATGTTGATATCCATCACCGTCTGGATGTCGTCATCCTCCATGTGCTCGACTTCCGCAATCTTGACCCCGGCGCCGTGATTGTTGACCAGGACGTCAATCCGCTTGAATCGCTTGCGCGTCTCGGCAATCAGCGTCTTCCAGTCGGCGGTCTTGACGGCGTCGGCCCGGACCGCCATCAGGTTCTCGTGGGCAAGGTCCTTCTCGGCGCGAGCCAGGCGTTCCTCGTTTCGTCCGGTGATGACCACTTTGGCCCCCATCTCCAGCAGAATCCTCGCCGTCTCCAGGCCGAAACCTGAGGAACCGCCTGTAATGACGACCACTTTGTCTTTCACGTAGTGTTTCATCCGAGATTCCCCATATAGATTTTCGAATGCTACTCCTTTGCGCTGCGTCCTCTACAATAGCACAATATGGGGTGCGATTTCAACGGTACTGCTCCCAGCCTCGTCGCGGCCAGGGAATAGCGACTCGTCTACAGTCAAGGGACCTCACACAAAACCAAAGAAATATCTTCCCCTGGAACAACGTGCCAAGACATATACGAGCCCCGGGCGCCGGAAAAGACCATGGTTTCGCCCGCGAGATCGAGGTCGCCCCAGAACGTGAACGGGGTGGCCCCGTCGCCGGGCCGATATGCGGCCGTGAAATCCGTGCCTTGGAATCGACCGTCCGCGATGGGATTGCCGTCGATGCTGATCGTCAGTGCGTCAGTATCGATCGCAATGACGGCGTCGGCCATACCCGGGAGCCAAAGACAGACGCCAACCGTCAGCGTCAGCCAAAAGATCCGGTTCGTGAGTGACTTTCCGGACATGACGTGCCCGCACGGCGGTCGGGCTACGTCATTGTTTCGGCACGTCTCTTAGGTCCCCTTTGTCCGGCGCATCTCGCTCGCCCACGGCGTACAGATGGCCGACTGTCCGCACGTACATCTTGTTTTCGGCGATCGCCGGAGTGGCAAAGATCTTTTCGCCGAAGTCGTTCCGCGCCAGGACCTTCAATTGGTCATCGACCTGGATGATCGTGACGACGCCGCGCGCAGAGGCCGCGACGAGCTTGTCGCCCGCGACAATGGGCGAAGCGATGTACTGTCCCGGCGCCCCGATTCGTTCCCGGAAGAGTTCTTTGCCGGTCGAGGCCCGGAGGCAGGTCAGCAGGCCGCCGTCTCGCAGGAGGTAGAGTCTTTGGTGACAGTAGAGCAGCGAGGGCGCTTCGGGAATGCCGCGCTGAATTTCCCAGGCCACGTGCGATGGGCGGGCATCCTTTGTCGCTCCGGGTCGAATGGCCACGAGGTTGGGCTGGCTGTGGGCGGCAAAGCCCGACATCGTTTGCATCCACTCGGCTTCACTGATGATCCGGTTCTTGTCGTGGTCGAAGATCCTCAGCAGAACGTCCATGTCCCTGATCGGCAGTCCGTATCCGGGATTGTCTCTGGGCAACTCCGGCCGCTGGATGAACGCAAAGCCTTTCGTCATTTCGTCGCGCTGTATCTGATTGTCGCGATTGCGGTCGAACTGCTCGACAGTGAACTTCCAGGTTCCGGCCGCATCCCACTCGTTGTCGCCGCGTCCGCCCAGGGCCGCGGCGCTGACAAAGATGAGCCCTTCGCCGGCGACGGGGACGGTGACTGTTTCCGGCGGAAAGCCACCGGCCCACCAAATTTCCTCCCCGGTGGATGGGTCGTACGACGTCAGCCGTTTGGAGCCCAGCACGATAAGCTCTTCCACTTCGCCGTGACGCCAGATCATGGGCGTCGACCAGCCCGCCTTGAACAACGACCTCGGCTGCTCCCAGACCGTCTCGCCGGTGTCTCGATGGACCGCCAGCAAACGCGACCGGCCGTCGTCACCGTCCAGGGCCAGGATCACTTTGTCTTCGTACAATATGGGGGAGGTCGCCATTCCGTATTTGCTTCTCGGCATATCGATTTTGCGCTGCCACACCTCGGTTCCCGCATGGTCGTAACAGACGAGCCCGTACGTCCCGAAATAGACGTACACCTGTTTGTCGTCCACGGCGGGCGTGGAAGAGGCGGCATTGTTCAGTGGATGAAACCTCCCCCTCGTCTCGGCCTGCACCACCCGTCGCCACAGGATTCGGCCCTCCTGGCGATCGATGGCCAACGTGACAAGCTCCCCTTTCCGGGCCGGTTCAACGGCGGTGAGGAAGATGCGCTTGTTCCGGATCACAGGAGACGAGTGGCCTGTCGGGATGACGGTTTTCCACCAAACGTTCGCTTTCGGACCGAAGTGAACGCAGATGCGATCCGCCGGCGCGACTCCCTGTCCGTTGGGGCCGCGAAACTGATTCCAGTGGGCCTTTCCCTGCTGGCCGTTTGCGATCAAGCCAAGCGAGAGGATCAGGGCCGCAAACGTACCGGCGCTCGCCGTCAAGCTGCGTCTGCATCCCAATAGCATGGACACTCCCGTATCATTTTCGTGTGCTTACCCAGGCTGAATTTCACGGACATATCGTGATGGAAGCTGTTTCAGCAGGTTGTGCCACGGTATCATACGTGACCGGCTTGCTTCATTTCAATGCTCTTGTCGGTTTGTTCCGGCCAGGGAAAGCCTGTGGGTCGGCGGGGAATCCGGCATGCTGAAGTCGGGTGGGCCCGCCCGGGGACGGAATCTGCTGCGTCGTTGTCCAAATAATCACGATCCGCCGGGGGAGCCTTGCCACGTTTGCTGCCATAACTGTATGATGACAAGGAAAGAGCAGCATCTCTCGACCCGATCGAGGCACCGCGAAATGGACAGGGGCCCCAGAGGACGGCCGGAAAAAGACACCGACACCAGGTTCGTAACAACACCAGAAGAAGGGGCAAGCAATGCGAAAGACAAAGCGACGCGACTTCCTGAAGGCCGGTGTCGGAGCGGCGATTGCCGTGGGGGCACCGTGGCCTTTCACGGGTCGCACAGGATCCGCGCAGGAGCCTTCCGCGAAGAGCGATGCGCAGGTTGCGGCGATTCGCGGCGACGACCTGGGCACGATCGCCCGGGACGCCGTCGATGCGCTGGGAGGAATGCGGACGGTCGTCAACGAAGGCGAGACCGTCTTTATCAAACCGAATTTCGTTACTTTTCCCTGGGCGAAATACAATCGGTGTTTTCACACGGGTGAATGCACGAAACCGGAGATCGTCATCGCGGTCGCGGAGGAATGCCTCAAAGCGGGCGCCGCGGAGGTCATCGTGGGGGAAGGCTCTCACCTGCCGAAATTCGACTGGCAATACGCGGTCACGCTGGACGGCAGCACCGATCTGGTCAAGGAAGCGGCGCGGCTCAGCTCCCGGTATGACGGCAAGGTGACGCTGGCATGTCTGGAAACGGACTCTCCGGGCTGGGTCGAGGTTCCTTCCCGGACTCGACTGAACAAGATTGCCATCTCCAGCCTGGTCGCCAACGCCGACAAGGTCATTTCCATTCCCGTGGCGAAGACGCACTCCTGGGCGCAGCTCACCCTGGCGGCGAAGAACTTCATCGGTGTCACGCCCATCTCCCGCTATGCGCAGTTGATCGACAATACGTGGTGGAATCGCGGCACCTTCGATCACAGCAGCCCGCAGGCCATTGCCCAGGTCTATCTGGATATCGTCAAGAGCAAGAAAGTCGATCTTTCCCTTATCGACTTCTCCATCGGCATGGAGGGGGACGGTCCCTCCAGGGGGCAGGGGGGAACGGCCGTGGACATGAAGCAGCGTCTCGGCTCGTGGGCCGTTATCGCCAGTACGGACATCATGGCCGCGGACGCGACCGCCGCACGGATTATGAGCCATGATGTCGGGAAGGTGAAGCAACTGACCATGGGGTACGAAAGGGGCCTGGGGCAGATCAGAGAGCGGTCGATCGAAATCCTGGGGGAAAAACTCGACAACCTGCGCGTGGAGTGGAAACCGGCGCGGTTGAAGGGTCTCATGTCGCAGGCCTGACGGAGCCACGCCGCAAACCGCGAGCCCTTTTGTCGCTCGTGCCAACAGAATGCCAGCAAGATACTGGAAGGAAGGTTCTATGTGTCGAAGCAGATTGTATGTGATCGCCATTTCCTGCCTGTTCGTATTGGCGTCTCCGGCCGCAGTGAACTGGCCGGGCTTTCGGGGCCCGTCCTGTGGTGTCGCCGAGGACGCGGTTCTGCCGGTGTCGTGGAGCACGACCGAGAACGTTGCCTGGAGGATCGATGTCGTCGGCAGGGCCTGGTCCAGTCCGGTTGTGTGGGGCGACAGGATATTCCTGACCACGGTTGCCAGCGAAGGCCACGTGGAAGAGGCCAAGAAGGGACTGTACTTCGGCGGCAACCGGAACGAGCCATCCTCGGCCATTCATCACTGGATCGTCTATTGCTACGACTGGGTCAGCGGAAAGACCCTGTGGCAGAAGACGGTCCATACGGGCAAGCCCGCCGAGCCGGTGCACATCAAGAACACGTACGCATCGGAGACGCCGGTGACCGACGGGCAGCGGGTATACTTCTACTTCGGCAATCTCGGCGTGTTCTGCTTCGACCTGCACGGCAAAGAGCTCTGGCGCAAGCGGCTCGATCCGGCCAAGATGCGCTACAACTGGGGTACGGCCGCTTCGCCGGTCCTCCATGGCGATCGTCTGTTCATCGTCAACGACAACGACGAGGAATCGTATCTGCTGGCGTTGGACGGGAAGACGGGCGACGAGGTCTTGCGTGTCGGCCGTGACGAGAAGAGCAACTGGGTGACGCCTTATGTGTGGGAGAACGCCGGGCGGACGGAGCTGGTGACTTGCGGCACGGGAAAGATCCGGTCGTACGATCTCACGGGGCAGTTGCTGTGGGAACTGGGGGGGATGTCCGTCATTGCGATTCCCTCGCCGGTGGAGGCCAACGGATTGCTTTGTCTCTGCAGCGGGTACGTGGGCGACAGGAAGAACAGGCCCATCTATGCCGTCAAGCCCGGGGCTGCCGGCGATATCACGCCCGAGGACGAACAGGATACCGGCCCATACATGGCCTGGTATCACAAGTTCGGCGGACCCTACAATCCGTCGCCGATCGCGTACGGAGACTATTTGTATGTTCTTTACGACCGCGGGACCGTAAGCTGTTATGATGGTCGCAGCGGCAAGGTCATCTACGAAAAGCAGCCACTGGCGAACGATGCACGAGCCTTTACGGCGTCGCCCTGGGCCAACGACGGCAAGCTGTTCTTCCTGAGCGAAGACGGGGACACCTTCGTCGTCCAGGCGGGGCCCGAGTTCAAGGTCCTCGGCCGAAACGCGCTGGATGAGATGTGCATGGCCACGCCGGCGACGCTTCGCGGAAGTATCATCATACGCACGTTGAATAAGCTGTATCGGATAAGGCGGTAGTTCAGCATTCATTCAGATGTAGGAGAAAGACCATGACGCACTGGACAGGAAAACTTGTTCTGGTATTGGTGGCAGCCGTGATGGTGGCAATGCCGTGTATGGCGCAGAACGTGGAGCCGCCTTTCACGTGGGAAGGGAAGGGTGTTGGGTCGGTCATCAGTGAGTATGGAACGGAAGAAATAGAGTATCAGTTCAAGATGTCCGTTGACGAACAGGGGATGGTCGAGGGGCAAACGAGCAATGAAGACGGAATCTCCAGAATAAAGCACGTTTTCTATGCCGAGCCAAGGCAACACGAGTTCCCCGGTTTCTTCAGCAGGAAAATCGTCATCGTTCTCATGATAAACGAATATGGCGACAGTCCTATGTTATCGGTTTTGCATGGTCGTATCCTGATGGACAAGTTTCTCTATGGTGAAGTGATGCTCGCCCAGTATGAACAAGGCAGTGACACGGCGAGAGCACTTGGCGTTGGCGATCCCGAAGCAACATTGATGTATGGAGATGACCTGCCAGGCGACCTGAAATCGGCGATGAAGAAATGCCTGCCCCTCGGCATGGCGAAAATCGAAGGCGATTACGTAGACGAAGAAACAAGTGCCGCTTCGACCGAGTCGCAGGAGGATGACACCGTTGCTTTGTTCAACGGGGAGAATCTCGATAACTGGCACATCTATTCGCAGGACTCCAGCGCGGATCCGAAGAGTGTGTGGAAGGTTCGAAACGGAGAGATTTTGTGTTCGGGAAAGCCGACGGGCTTTCTGCGTACGAAGCAGCAGTACGGCGATTACAAGCTCACGCTCGAATGGAAATGGCCCGACAGGGACGGCAACAGCGGCGTCCTGCTGCGGATGAGTGCGGAGGAGAAGGTTTGGCCCCTGTGCATGGAATCGCAGCTCATGCACAAACGCGCCGGCGATCTCATCGGCATGGGCTGCAATTTCAATGAGAACAAGGCCCAGGAGGGCGGGCCCATCAGCTACACGCCGCGTATGAATGAGTCCAACGAGAAAGAACTCGGCGGCTGGAATCGATATGAGATCACTTGCAAGGGCGATACGATAGAGGCGACCGTCAACGGCCGGCTCCAGAACCGGGCGACCGGGGTCACCATTGCCAAGGGGTACATCGGTCTCCAGAGCGAAGGCGTCCCCATCATGTTCCGAAACATCAAGCTGACGCCTCTGCGTTGAACGCGAAACAGGGTGGACCTGGAAACGAAGACATCGGAATCCACGTGATGGCTTTCGCGCCACGCCTTTGTGGGCAATTCGGCGCGGCTGCATGAACGACCGGCGACCGCGGGAAGATGCCAACATTGTGGGAACAAGTGCCCAGGTACATAGAAATGCCGTTTGAAGTGTAATGGGAAATGTCAGTTGGCATTGGGTACGTAAAGGATTGATTCGTGTTTTGCAAAAGTCTACACAGAATATTTCATTGGACATCTCTGAGGAACTTTCTGCACCCACACGCTTTCATTGTGCTGGGAATTGGCCTGTGTATATTGACTGGTTGCGGTGAGACACAGACGCAGCGGACCGATGCTGCGGATCATTCTGAGAATACCGCTCAATCATCAAAACAGCCGGGGCTTCAGTTGATGGGGAATCGGTTCTTTACCTTCAGTACGGTGGTGCGGGTTCGACAGATCGAAACTTCGCGTCATGAAGCTCACGGCCCGGATGAGTCCAGTATTCACACTCCCAAAGAAGCCCGTGCTTTTCGGGAAGCTGTTGAAGAGGGTTGGCCGGGCGCGCGGATTACCTGGGCATTCAGTTGGCTCGCATTGAAAGACCAACGTTCCCACTATCGGGATGTGAAGAAGCTGGTTGTCAGCTATCATCGGAAGTATGGCGATGAGATCACCTTTCTTCCCGGCGGCTATTTTGCCAACATGTACAACACGCGGGAGCAGGTCAACCGGGACCTGCGCGATGGCCTGCAGATGGTTTCCGATATGGTTGGCGGAGGATACCGTCCCCGGAGTGTCATCGCGGGTTTTCTCTCTGCCGAAAACCTCAGATACCTCGCTGAAGAGGAAGGAATCCACGTTTGCCAAGGCAACATTTGGAGCCAGTATGCCGTCGACAACGGTGACGGTGAGGGCTCGATATCCTATCCTTATTACCCGTCACGAGAACACTTCTGCAAACCCGCTCGGGGCCAGGAGGATTTCATCGACTGCGTCAATCTCGACGGTTGGACCGTCGATTTTCTGAACGCAAGATACCCTGGTGCCAGGATAATCGATAATCTCCGTTGTGGCAGTCGTCAGGGCGTAGGTCCAATTGAAACCGTCCTGAGACAGGGAACCGAGTTGGGAACACAGGAGATGCTGGCAACCACCGCGGCCCATTTCGACAAGGGATTCGAACTGAATGGCTTTGCATGGGTGACCTGCACCTGGGAGTTGTGCCTCGTGGAAGGACGCAAGATATATGGGTACAATGGACGCAACGGGCTGGACGGCCTGGTGATCTGGCTCAGTGAAATGCGACGGCGTTGGCCGGAGGCGAAGTGTGTCACGCACGGAGAGTTTGGCATGCTCTGGCGAAAGCACTTCAAAAACAACGACAATATCGACTATCGTTTCGTCCAGCGTGGATCAGGCATCTGCGGATCAGAACCCGAACTGGAAATCCGATGGTTTATGAACAAGGACTTTCGACTGGCTCTCCTGCGGGACTGGCAAGCCAACACCGCGGAACACGCGATTGATTTCACTCGTTATGATCTGGAGGCCCATGAGCCCGCCGACCCGAAACCAGGCCAACACGCTCGCAATTGGAGCCTGATGAACCGACTCAACCAGAAGGGAGTCCGGCCGCAGGACACACCACTTCCTATCGGTCAATTGAACGCCGACGAACTGGCACTCATCAAGCGGTGGTACCCGCAATTGATACAAGGTACCTCCAGGCAATAGGAACAGGCAGATCGGATCTGAATTGCAGCAACCGTTTATCATCGGATGAAGCTGAATTCGAATTAATAACAGGAGTATCTCGATGAGAATGACCCGGACCAGAATGACGATTGTCGCGTTGTGTTTTGTTCTTTCCTGCTCGGGCTATGCCGGCCAGATCGTGCTTGATCGGCCGCAGGACGTGGGGATGTCGCCGGAGAAGCTGGCGCAGGTGAGCCCGGCCGTACAGGACCTGGTAGACGCCGAGAAAATTGCCGGCGCCAGTGTCGTGGTGGCGCGCCGGGGCAAGGTGGTGTTCTTTGAAACGTTCGGGGTGATGGACAAGGAGGCAGGCAAGCCGGTCGCGGAAGATACGATCTTCCGCTTCTACTCCATGACCAAGCCCGTGACCAGCGTGGCGGTGATGATGCTGGTCGAGCAGGGCAAGATCAAGCTGGACGACCCGGTGTCGAAGTATATCGAGCCGTTCAAGAATCTGAAGGTGTACGATGAATCGGGGACGCCTGTCGAGGCGACGCGGGAGGTGACGGTTCGGGACCTGCTGCGGCACACCTCGGGGCTCACCTATGGCTATTTCGGCAATACCGCAGTGGACAAGATGTATCGCAACAGAGGCGTACTCGACCGGGAGGCGTCGCTCCAGGACATGGCGGCAAAGCTGGGCGAGATTCCCCTTCTTTACCAGCCGGGCACAAAATGGCACTACGGCGTCTCCACGGACGTGCTGGGATACCTCGTGGAGAAAGTCTCCGGTGAATCGCTGGACGCATTTTTCCGAAACCGGATCTTCGGGCCGCTGGGCATGAAGGATACCGGATTCCACGTGCCGCCGGAGAAGGTGGATCGTTTCGCGGTGTGTTACAGTCCGATGCCGGGCCAGGGGTTGACGATTTCCGACGATCCCCGCAAGAGCCAGTTTCTCCAAAAGCCCGGTCTGCTCTCGGGCGGCGGCGGTCTGGTCTCGACGATCGGGGATTATCTCCAGTTCTGCCGCGTGCTCGCGAACAAGGGGGAACTGGACGGCAAGCGGCTCCTCCGCACCGAAACGGTTGAGATGATGACCCGGAACCAGCTCCCGGAATCGGTAAGCTGGATGGGCCAGGGATTCGGACTGGGTTTCTCCGTATGGCTCACCGAGAACAAATACGGCGCCGGCGAGTACGGCTGGGGTGGGGCGGCCAGTACGCATTTCTGGATCCATCCCAAACACGAGCTAATCGTCATCGCCCTTTCGCAGTTGATGCCCTACTCGAACCAACTGGCCGACGCCGTCAGACCGCTGGTGTATGAAGCCATTGTCGAGTGAATCCGAAGCCGGCAACAGGCTCCGCATGATTGCAAAAGTGAAATTGAATCAGAGGAACGCATATTATGAAGACACGTCGTGATTTTCTGAAGATGATAGGTCTGGGGGCTGCTTCTCTTGCTGTTTCACAGAATTCCGGCCTGGCCGGTCCTTCGATGGAAAAGCCGAACATCGTTTTCTTCCTGGTCGATGACCTTGGCTTCAAAGACGTCGGCTATCAGGGCGGCCAGATCAAAACTCCCAATATCGACGCACTCGCCGCCGAAGGGACACGACTCGATAAGTTTTACGTTCAACCTGTCTGTTCTCCCACGAGGTCGAGCCTTCTGACCGGGAGATATCCGATGCGATACGGTTTGCAGGTTGGGGTTGTGCGTCCATGGGCCCAGCACGGATTGCCTTTGGCTGAACGCACTCTGGCGCAGGCGCTTAGGGAAGCAGGGTACACAACGGCCATCTGCGGCAAATGGCATCTCGGGCATCTGGATCGCAGGTATCTACCGACTTCACGTGGATTCGATCACCAGTACGGCCACTATAACGGCGCTCTCGATTACTTCACACACATCCGCGACAAGGCACTCGATTGGAACCGTGATGACAAGCCCCTTCGCGAGAAGGGATACACAACAGATCTGATCGCTGCTGAATCGGTCCGGCTCGTTGAGAAGCACGATGTTTCGAAACCGTTGTTTCTGTACGTTCCGTTTAACGCTCCCCACTCACCATTCCAGGCGCCTCAGTCATATCTGGACATGTACAAGCACATTAAGGCGAGGAACAAACGCGCGCTTGCGGCCATGGTGACATGCCTGGATGATGCCATCGGGCAGATCATCTCTGCGCTGAACAAACGCGGCATGAGGCGCAACACGCTGATCTTCTTCTGTTCGGACAACGGCGGCATGAACTTCGTCTCCGACAACGGGCCGTTGCGAGGTGAGAAAGGGCTGCTTTACGAGGGCGGAATTCGCGTATCGGCTTTTGCCGTCTGGCCTGGCGTGCTGAAGGCGGGCGCGGTGGTCAAAGAACCTCTCCACATGGTCGATATGTACCCTACGCTACTCAAACTCGCCGCCGGCAGCCTCGAACAACCTCTGCCGCTTGACGGCAAAGACGCATGGTCAACGATCGCCAAAGGCAAACCTTCACCACACGAAGAGATTCTGCTGAACGTGACACCTTATAACGGAGCGATTCGTCGTGGCAACTGGAAACTGGTCCATAATGGCAATCTCCGCGCGAATTACGCGGGCGACCCGCCAACGGTTGACACGTATGAACTCTTCAATTTGTCGGACGATCCGTTTGAAAAGAACGACCTCAGCCAGACGAATCCACAGAAGCTCAGGGAACTCCAGCGTCGGCTGAGATCATACGCTGCCGAGGCTGCGCCGGCGAATGTCCCGCCGCACAGAATGCCCGAAGATTTTAAGACCCCCAAAGCTTGGGGACATCCGGACTAACTGTGCACACGACCGGGCGTCAGGTTCCTCTACTGCGCCACAACTTTGGTGGCTCTCCGATTGCGGGGCGCTGGGCGGCCGACTGAAAGGAATGACCTATGAAGAAGATGAACTCCTGGATCATAGTAATCGCATTGCTCGTAGTATGCGGACAAACTGCGACATCGGCCGCTGCTGCGCCGGATGTCGATATTTGGAGAGCGGCCGCGAGCGGCAACATCGAGGCGATCAAGCAGCACTTGCAAGACGGTACAGACGTCGATGCCAGGGAGTCGCCCGGGGGGGGCACCCCTCTGATCGTAGCGGCTATCTTTGGCCAGACCGAGGTGGCCAAACTGCTGATAGAGAGGGGGGCGAATGTCAACGTCGGCAGCAGCGACGGAGCGACTGCTCTGCATGCGGCCGCCTTCTTCTGCCATACAGAGATCGTCAAACTGCTCTTGGATCGAGGGGCCCAAGTAAATGCGGAGAACATCAGAGGCGAAACGCCGCTTGATGCAGTAGCGGGCGAGTGGAGTCAGGAGTTGGAAGGCATCTACAAGTGGTTAGCGGAACTCTGGAGCCTCCAACTGGACCTTGAAAGAATAAGGGCTACCCGACCCAGGATCGCTGCCCTCCTCCGCAAAGCCGAAGCCAAGGCCGAAGGTCAGCGAAAGGAGGCAGTGACGGAAATCATAAGAACTGGATATCTGGGATCTTATTTCGTCAACGGTGAAATCCATGTAAACACCTACGGCAGGCCGGAAGGCAAACCGCTGACCACCGGCCACCAGGACTTCAAGCCGTCCTGGTCGAAGACCGGCGACATGCTCGTGTTCTTTCGCCGATTGAAGAACGACCCTGTCGTGACCAAGTGGAAAACCGCCATCTGTGTCATCAACGTCGACGGCACGGGCTTTCATCAACTGACGGACGGCACCCACACGGACTTCAATCAGACCTGGACGCGTGACGGCTCCAACACGCCCATCTGGAACCGGAAGAACCCGGCCACAGGCAGCTTCTACGTGATGAAGAGCAAGGTCCGTGCCAAGCCGGGCCAGGAGGTCGCCCTCACCGACAAGCGCTATCACACCTGGGCCTACACCTGCCTCACAGACGGCAGAATTCTCGTCCAGTCCGCGCATCCGCAGCAGGGCTGGGGCTATTTCCTGATGACGCACGATCCCGGCGGCAAACCCCGCTTCCAACGCATCGACTGCGAGTTGGCGAAGAAGGGGCTGCTGGATCGTGTGAGCGTTTCGCCCAGCGAGACAAAGGTTTGCTTCGAGTACCAGATCGGGCACCGGTACAAAGACGCGGGACGCACGCTCTACATCGCCGACTTCGACGGGACCAAACCCAGCATTACCAATGCCAAACCGTTCGCCAACGAGGAAGGTGCGAATCGCTGGTTCGCCTACCCGCGCTGGACGAAGGACGAAACAGCGATTGTGTACCATGCCAGCCCGTCGCTCTACCTCTATACGTTGAAGGACAGGTCTACCGTGAAAGTGTCGACGAACGACGGCGCCGACTACCGGTATCCCCATTGCGAGGCGACGCCGAAGTAGGATATACCTGATTTCACCATCGTGCGGCAGGGAGAATGAAGAGACGTTTGACAATACGGTTGATCGCAGAGATCCGCAAATGGACAGGACAGGCACGGAGAACGCGGCACGAGAAATGAACGGGCAATGGGGCCGACGCGCTGCCGAGGATGTGGGGCAATCCTCTTTCGACCGAAGAACGCGTCAAGCTGGTTCGCTACGCCTACGATCGCGGCGGGGGTTCGAGAAAGTCCTCGCTGAATTGAAGACGGATCATCTGGATACGATCCTGGTTCACGACACGCCGGGCTCCGAGCAGATGACCGTCGTCGAAGCCATGAGGATCGAGTGACGTGAAATGAAGACTGGAATTGGAACACTCTGCTTGGCGCTGATCCTGGGGCTGGTGCTTACCATGGCCGGTTGCAGCAGGAAAAAGGAGCCGAATAAGCCTCGGGACCTGGAATCCGTCAGAGTGAGTCTTAAGGAACAGGTAGCCAATGGCGAACTAACCCGGGAGGAAGCGGTCGTGAGATTGGCGGAGGCAACCAAGGAAGCCAAGCTCGGCTCAAGAGGCAAAGACAAGACCGGGAAGAAAGCCAAGCTCTCTCCGGCTCTCGAAGCACTCGGCGAGAAACTGAAAGAACAGGTGGCGAAAGGCGAACTGACCGCAGAGGAAGCCAAGACCGCTTGGATGGAGGCGGCGGGGAAGGCCAAGTCCAAATCCGCCGCCAAGGGGAGCAAGGATTCCGTGAAGGAAGCAGAATGAACGCCAGGAAGCAAAGGCAAGATCCAGGCGACCGGTACCGAGCCCGGGGATTCACCTTGGTCGAAATACTGGTTGTGATCTCGATCATCGCACTCCTGATCGGCTTGTCAGTTCCCGCCCTGTCCAAAGCCAGAGAAAACGCCAGGAGAACGAAGTGTCTGAGCAACGTTCGCCAGTTCGGAATTACTCTCCAATTGTATGTCGATAGCCATGGCGGCCGCGTCCCTCCGCGCGACTACGAGGAAGGCGCCGTCTGGGTCGACCGCCTCGAGTCCTATTACGCAAATCGCAAGCTCTTACGTTGTCCGACGGACCGCAGTGAGGTCGACGTGAGCTACTTGATGAATGGATTCATCGACTACTTCGTGATGCATTCCTTCCGTGGCAACTGGGATGAGTTCTTCGGGGCGTACAAGACGGGCGGCCTTCCGGGTATAAGATTGTCCAACATCCCCCAGTCGGCCGACACGATTACCTTCGGCGAGAAGCGGGCGGATTCAGATGGTGACGCGTACATGGACATCTGGCCTCCGCAGTATGGCAGCGACCATCTTACGGAAGTCGCTCATGGCAAGCACCGTTCCGGCGGCAATGAGCGCAACGGCGGATCCAACTACGCCTTTGCCGACGGAAGCGCGCGCTTCTTGAGGTATGGAAAGGCGTTTAGCCCGAAGAACCTCTGGGCGGTGACAGAGGAATTCCGCAATGCCCCGCTCCCGGAGCTCTGAACGACTTCGTGACGGCAATACAGGAGCCGGCATCGGGGGGACATCCGGTATTGGCGAGACCATCATTCTGCGAACGCTCACTGGCCTCTACTGTATTGCTCGAGGACCGGTGCCGAGGTACTATGGCTGCCGGGTGGTTACTGATGATGTGAAGCCGAACTGGCATATCGCTCGTTCGTTGTCGATTGTTGTTGGAGACGGGAAAGGGTCGAAGGCATGAAGAAAGAGCGTTTTATCGCCGGGGCCGTTCTGTTGGGCCTGGTGGCGTTTTCGTGTGTCGGGGC
The DNA here is from genome assembly GCA_016932895.1 of Sedimentisphaerales bacterium. Next base: position 61,324 of record JAFGCA010000394.1, read on the forward strand.
CGAGGAGGGTTCGGCCTATAGAACAGACAAGGATGTTCTGTATCGCACACAGACACTCGCGGCGAAAGATGAATACCTGTCGCAGCGGTGTCGACTGGATGTCTATTACCCGACCGACGGCAACGGTTTCGCGACGGTGGTCTGGTTTCACGGTGGCGGACTGTCCAGCGGTGAGAAGTCGGTCCCTCGCCAGCTCGAACAGCAGGGCATTGCCGTTGTGGCGGTCAACTATCGATTGTACCCGAAGGTTCGCTGCCCGGTGTACGTCGAGGATGCGGCCGCGGCGGTGGCGTGGACCTTCAATCATATTCAGGAATACGGCGGCGATCCCAATCGCATTTTCGTCTCGGGACATTCCGCCGGCGGATACCTCACCAGCATGATCGGGCTGGACAAGAGGTATCTGGCCCGCCACGGCATCGATGCGGACCGGATCGCCGGGCTGATCCCCTACAGCGGGCACACGATAACGCACTTTACCGTGAGAAAGGAGCGCGGCATACCGGGCACGCAGCCGATCATCGATCAGTTCGCTCCCCTTTTCCACGTGAGGAAGGATGCTCCGCCGCTCGTGCTCATCACCGGAGATCGCACGGTTGAGATGCTCGGGCGGTACGAGGAAAACGCCTACATGATGCGCATGATGAAGGTCGCCGGCCACGAGAAGACGGAACTCTACGAACTCCAGGGTTTCAATCACGGCCAGATGGCGGAACCGGCCCATGCGATTCTGCTGCGACATGTCCGAAAGCACAAATGACGCACGTCCTCGAGTGGGGGCGGCGCAAGGGATCGACAGGATTGGGAGGCGACAATGAAGACTGTTATTGTCCTTTTGAGCACGTTGGCCGGCCACACACTGGCCGTGCAGGAGGTCGTCCCTCTCTGGACGCAAGCGCCTCCCTATTCCAAGCCGAACGCGCTGGAGGAAACCGTCATTGAATCCTGGGGCGTTCCGTGTGTCAAGAACGTGACGAATCCGACGCTGACCGTCTATCGGGCGCAGGGGGATTCGTGCGGACGGGCCATGATCGTTTTGCCGGGCGGTGGTTATACGGTGGAGTCCTTCGTCGCCGAGGGCCAGCGCATTGCCGAGTATCTGTCGTCGCAGGGGATCGTCGCGGCGGTGCTGAAGTATCGCCTGCCGCTGACGGAGGCTTCCGATCAGCCCCATTTGGTCCCTATAACGGATGCGCGCAGGGCGATTGCCCTGATGAAATCCAGGGCGGGGGACTATGGCTTTGACGCCGCGCACGTCGGCATTATGGGGTTTTCCGCCGGCGGCCATCTCGCCACGGCCGTCAGCGTGTTGACCTCCGGGCGGCCCGATGAGAATCCGGATTTTTCGGCACTGATTTATCCTGTGACGACGTTGAGTGCCGGGAATCGAGAATGGCTGGAGGAGAGCCTGTTTCACCGCACGATGACGGCCGACGAGAGGAAGCAATATGACCTGGTGGGCAACGTGACGAAGGAGACGCCTCCGGCGTTTCTGCTGCACGCGTATGATGACGACGTGGTGCCGATTGATGAATCGTTGCTGTACGCCAAGGCCCTCGCGGATGCCGGCCGGAAGGTTGAGGCGCATTTCTTCGCGCACGGTGGGCATGGATTCGGACCGGGCCGGCCGGGCGACGGTACGTCGCAGTGGTTGAGTCTGTTGGCGAACTGGATCAAACGGCAGTAGGAATGAAAAAGAGCGTTCAGCAGAACGCACCGGCACCGATAGCCGAACCACGGAAAGAGGGGGCATAGCATGAATATACGGCGGATCATCCTTATAGCGGTCGTGATCGGGTTGGGCCGGCTGGCGCTTCCCTGCCGTGCGGAGAAGGTGGTACTGCGACTGAAACCCGATGAGGTCCGCCAGGAGATTGATGGATTCGGGGCCAGCGGTGCCTGGTGGGCGCAGATCGTTGGGGGATGGCCGGAAAGCAAGCGAGAGCGAATCATCGGTCTGCTGTTCGGCCGAGAGGGGGTCGGCTTGTCGATCTACCGGTACAATCTGGGCGCGGGATCGGGAGAGGAGATCCGGGATCCCTGGCGGCGGGCGGAGACCTTCGAGACGGGCCAAGGGCAATATGATTGGAACCGGGACGGCAACGCCATGCGCATCTTGCGGGAGGCCTGCCGCGCGGGCGTGGCCCATGTGATCCTGTTCGCCAACAGTCCGCCCCGGCGTATGACCAAAACGGGATATGCGTTTGGCGGACGAGGGCCCGACAAGTCCAACCTGCAGGGGGACATGTACGAGCCGTTCGCCCAGTACCTGGCGGATATCGCCGAGCATTTCATCGCTGTGGAAAAGCTTCCGATTCGAGGGATCAGCCCGATCAACGAGCCCCAGTGGGACTGGGACGGGCACAGTCAGGAAGGGTGCCACTACTCGGCCGACGAGGTCGTGCGCATGGTGGAAATCCTGCTGCGGGAAATCGAGAAGCGTCGTTTGCCGGTCGAAGTCGAGGCGCCCGAGAACGGTAGCTGGGAAAAGGTGGAGGTCGTGCCGGGTGACGACTGGAAGCGGTCGCCCGTTTATCTGGAGACACTGCTGGGCAATGCGTATGTGCGAGGGCGTCTGAAGGGCTACGCGCTCCATTCGTACTGGGCCGACCTGGAGCGGAAGAAGGCGTTCGCCGAGTATTTCTTTGCGAAGTATCCGGAGAAGAAGCTGCACATGACGGAATGGTGCGAGATGAAAGGCGGGCGCGATTACGGCATGGATTCGGCGCTGCACCTGACGCGGGAGATCATGGACGACCTGACCGTCGGGAACGTTTCGTCGTGGCAGTACTGGATCGCGGTGTCGCGGTACAATTTCCGGGACGGCCTGATTTACGTGAATGAGCCGGAGCGAGAGATCCTTCCGACGAAGCGGTTGTGGGCCATGGGAAATTTCAGCCGGTTCATCCGCCCGGGATTTCGGCGCTTCGATGTGGAGCACGATTCGGCGGTCTTGCAGGTGGTGGCCTGCAAAAGTCCCGACGGGGAGCGGCTCGTGGTGGTCGTGATGAACCCGGGGGCCGAGAGCGCCGAGGCCGAGCTGCGTTTGGCCGGGGGCGGGCAGGTGCAGATCCTCGATGCGCACGAGACGTCCGACGCGAATGATTTGCAGGCCGTCGGTCGAGAGAAGCCCAGTGACAAGTATCGTTTTCCGGCCGAGAGTGTGACAACGCTGGTTATTAAAGGATGCGAGAGGTAGGGAAATAGAACGGGCAGATTGTGTCACGTAACGTTTTTGGGCAAGGAGTACACGATGAAGAAAGCGATCCTCTGGCTGACGGTTCTCTTGCTGGGCACGGCGCCGGCGCTCGCTCGCGAGCCGAAGGAGTACGACAGCGACGTCATATACGATGAGAGCAAGATTCCGCATTACGATCTTCCGCCTCTGCTGGTGACCGCCGAGGGCGAGCCCGTCACGACGGCCGAGCAATGGCGCAACGTGCGCCGCCCGCAGATCTTGTCGCTGTTCAGCAACCTCGTGTACGGCCGCGTCCCCGAGCCCGAGAGCCCCATCGAGATCCAGTTCGAGGTCAAGAAGACCGATCCCGACTTTATGCAGGGCACAGCCATGCGCAAGGACGTTCAGATTCGCCTTCGCAACGACAAGGGCAAGGCGGAAATGCTCGTGCTCGTTTTCGTGCCCAACCAGGCGGCCGGGCCCGTGCCGGCTTTCATGAAGCACAGCTTCAACGACACGAAGTCCCGCGATTTCGAGGCGAGTCCCTTGCAGCGGGGCCGCCTGCGAAACGGATGGCCCCTGGGCAAATTCTTCGATCGGGGCTACGCCTTCGTCGTGGTCTATCAGCAGGACCTG
>JAFGCA010000395.1 GCA_016932895.1 Sedimentisphaerales bacterium
ACATCTTCGGCCTCCAGGGCATCGCCGAGACGATCAACGCGTTCGCCGACGAGGAGATCAAGCAGGAATACCTGCCCCCCTTCGCCGAGGGCAAGGTCACCGGGGCGATGGTCCTGACCGAGCCCGACGCCGGCTCGGACCTCCAGGCGGTCAAGCTGCGGGCCTTCCAGGACGACGAGGGCAACTGGTTCCTGCACGGGGTCAAGCGTTTCATCACCAACGGCTGCGGCGACGTCCTGCTGGTGCTGGCGCGGAGCGAGCCGGACCGCAGCGGCGGGCTGGGTCTGAGCCTGCTGGTGTGCCGGCCGGGGCCGACGGTTCACATCCGCCGGCTGGAAGACAAGCTGGGAATTCACGGCTCGCCCACGTGCGAGATCTTCTTCGACAATACGCCGTGCAAGCTCATCGGCGAGCGCCGGCGCGGTCTGGCCCCCTACGTGGCGACGCTGATGAACGGGGCGCGGATCGGCATTGCCGCCCAGTCGGTCGGTATCGCCGAGGCGGCTTATCGCATCGCCCGCGACTATGCCGCCAGCCGCAAGCAGTTCGGCGTGGCCATCGAGAAGCTTCCCGCGGTCCGGGACATGATGATCGAGATGAAGATCGGCCTCGAAGCCGGACGCGCCCTGCTCTACGACGCCTCCCGCGTGGTCGATCTGGCCCTCGGATACAACAAGCAGCTCGAAACGAATCCCCCCGCCGACAAGGGCGAGCTCAAGGCCCTCAAGAACCGCGCCCGGACCTACAAGCGCTACGCCGGACTCCTGACGCCCATGTGCAAGTACTACGGCTCCGAGATGTGCAACCGCGTGGCCTACGACGCCATCCAGGTCCTCGGCGGCAGCGGCTACATGCGCGACTATGCCAGCGAACGACACGCCCGCGACGCCCGCATCACCACGATCTACGAGGGCACCAGCCAGTTGCAGATCGTCGCCGCCGTTCGCGGCGTGTGCAGCGGGACGACGGAAAAGTATCTGGCCGAGCTGGCCGGCCTCGAATACGACGCCGAGGTCAAGCCGCTGCTCGATAAGCTCACCGAAGGCACCGAGCAACTGAAAGCGGCCATCGAATTCACCAAGACCAACGGCAACGACTATATGGACCTCTACGGCCGGGCCCTGGTCGATATCGCCATCGATCTGATCAACGGCTACCTCTTCTGCGGACAGGCCAGCACGAAGGTCGAGATGGACGTCCCCGTCGCCGGCGGCTCCAACGGCCAAACCGTCCCCATGAAGCAGCGAAAGGCCCTGCTCGCCCGACGCTACGTCGAAAAGAACGCCCCGAAGATCAAGGCCCTGACCGACCTGATCTGCCAGGGCGATAAATCCAGCTTCACCGATTACGAGGTCCTCGCCGGCCCCGTCCCGGAGCTATAGGTCGCATTGGACCTATATGACCTATTATGCTGAAAGCAGTCATATTCGATTTTGATGGTGTCATCACGGATTCCGAGATCCTGCACTTCCGCGCGTTCAACAGCGTGCTGAGCGGGCATGGGTTCGAGCTGACCAAACAGGAATACTACGGCAAGTACCTCGGTCTCAGCGATACCGACTGCTACCAGAGCCTCATCGACGAAGGCAGACTCAAGATCGATTTGGCGCAGATCCAGGACCTCGTCGGCCAAAAAACCCGGGTCTTTGAGGAGCTGGCCCTTACCGAGGGCAGCATCATCGGCGGCGTGCGCGAGTTCCTCGATACGCTCTCCCACGGCGGCGTGCCCCTGGCCATCTGCTCGGGCGCCCTGCGGGCCGAGATCGAGCTGATCCTGGATCAGGCCAGGCTGCGGGACCGTTTCGACGCGATCGTCTCGGCCGAAGAGGTCGAGCGCGGAAAGCCCCATCCCGACGGCTTCCTGCTGGCCCTGAAGAAGCTCAACGACCGGGGCTTCGGCCCCATCGCTCCGGCCCATTGCGCGGTCGTCGAGGATTCCCACTGGGGCCTCCAGGCCGCCCGGGCCGCCGGCATGCGCACCGTCGCCGTGACCAACACCTACGACGCCGAGCAACTCAAGAGCGCCGATAAAGTCGTAGACTGCCTCGACAAACTAACCCTCGAAGACCTCGCCCAGCTCTGTTCCTGAGCATGAAACGCGTGGGTTGGAACCGCTCGGAATTGATCATTGATGAATGACTGTTGATTATTTCCTCGGTGTGCTCGGTGTCTCTGTGGTGCACGGCGGGTGGCAGCGTCAAGCGCCAGCTTGGCGATGGGCGACTTGCTTGCTGCGTGTGGCCCGATCCGAGCCCCCGGCGTTGCGCCATCGCCAAGTCCTTCGGACTTGACGCTGCCACCCGTCGTTGAGTCTCTGCCCCAAAGTGACGATGAAAGAGAAAATGAAACGCGTGGGTTAAGAACCCACCCTACCTGGTAGGCATTGGACATTGACAGGATCGGGGTGGATCGGTATACTGATAAACAGCGTGACGAACCGACGACGCAGGGACGCCGGAAAGCAAAAAGACAGTCACGAAGAAAAAGCGGCGGAGCTATGGATTTATCCATACATAGGGCTGGTATGCGAAACCTGCTTGTCATCCCGAACGCAATCGCAGAATGGCTTCTTAATCCACGCGTACCGTCTTGTGTACGCCAATGCCATGCGGAAGGTAAAACGATGCGTGCCGAACGCCGTAGGGTGTGCCATGCACACCGCCATCGTTCGACAGGAAGATGGTGTGCGAGGCACACCCTACCTCTGAAAGCCAGGCCTTCGAGCGAAGCCGTAGGCTGGGTTCTCAACCCACGCGTACTGCTGACGGTGGTGACAATGGTGCTGGCTGTCGCCGGAGGTGCGGGCGCCAAGGTGATCTACGTCGATGACGACGCCCGGCCCGGCGGCGACGGCGCCTCCTGGGCCGCGGCGTATACGTATCTCCAGGACGCTCTGGCTGATGCAAACGGCGCCGAAAAACCGGTCGAAATCCGCGTCGCCCAGGGAACCTACCGGCCGGACGAGGGCGCCAATCAGAAGCTCGGAGACCGCAGCGCCACGTTCAGGTTAATCAATGCTGTCCGCATCAAAGGCGGCTACGCGGGAGTCGCAGAGCCGGACCCGAATACCAGAGCCACAGGCTTGTACGAGACGATTCTAAGCGCGCACATCCCTGTGGAAGATGTCCAGGGCTGGGCCTCCGGTTCGCCGAACAGCTATCATGTCGTTACGAGCAGCGGTACGGACCGGACCGCCATCCTGGACGGATTCACGATCACAGGTGGCATTGCGACGGGCCTTTCTGCCGGCGATCCCGCCGATGCTGATTTCAAACAAATCTGCGGGGGCGGCCTGTACAACGAATCCGGCAGTCCGACTCTCGTCGACTGCATTTTCACCGGGAACGACGCCTTCTGCGGCGGCGGAATGTACAACGTCGAAGGCAGCCCGACACTGACGGATTGCACTTTTCGCGCGAACACCGCCGGAATCAGTGGGGCGATGCACAACAACCGTGGCCGGCCAAGCCTTCGCCGGTGCGTCTTCAGCGCCAATTCCGCACTCTGGATCGGCGCGATGAGCAACGCTAAGTGCGTCGCAACGGTGCAGCAATGTGTGTTTACCGGAAACCGGGCTCGCCGTGCCGGGGCGATATTTAACTCAGAGAGCACGGTCACATTCATCAACTGCACGTTCAGCGCCAACCGGGCGGAGCGTGATGGCGCCCTATGCTTTGCCGAACAGAGTTCCGGCCTGTTGGCAAACTGTGTCCTTTGGCATAACGAGGGTGAGATAAGCGACAGCAACGAGTCGGCCGTTGATGTGACCTACAGCAATGTCCGGGGTGGCTGGCCGGGCGAAGGAAACATTGACGCCGATCCTTGCTTTGTGCACCCGGGGCACTGGGATGCGAATGGTACGCCGGACGATCCGAACGACGACTTCTTCGTCGAGGGGGACTATCATCTGCGAAGCCGGGCGGGACGTTGGGAGCCGGTCAGCGCGAGCTGGGTCAAGGACGATGTCACAAGCCCGTGTATCGACGCGGGCGATCCGGGCAGTGCGGTGGCGTTCGAGCCGTATCCGAACGGCGGCCTCGTCAATATGGGCGCTTACGGCGGGACGGCGGAGGCGAGCAAGTCCCCGTCGGGCCTGCACGCCAGATACGGCGGCGGCAGCGGCACGGCCGACGACCCCTACCTGATCTACACCGCTGAGCATCTGAGCACCGTCGGCGCGAGCGTCGCAGACTGGAACGCGCACTTTCGCCTGATGGCAGATGTCGATCTGGGCTCCTATCCGGCCGACGGCTTCAACCTCATCGGCCGCTACGACGAGGACGAGCCTTTCACGGGCACCTTCGACGGCAACGGTCACACCATCGCCAACTTCCGCTACGCCGGCCCCGAGACCAACGGCGTGGGGCTCTTCGGCTACGTCACGCGTGACACCGCCGAGATTGCGAACCTGACGCTGGCCTCTCCGAGCGTCGACGGCGGCGCGGGCGAGTTCTGCGGCTCTCTCGTCGGCTATCTGGGCCGGGGGACGATCCGGAATTGCCGCGTCGAGGGCGCGGTCGTCGCGGGCGGCCGCAACGTCGGGAGCCTGGTGGGCTACAACTGGGCCGGCACGATGGCAGGCTGCTCGGCGGCGGGACGGGTCGCCGGCTCCCAGAACGTAGGCGGGCTTCTCGGCGGCAATCGCACCGGCACCGTCAGCGAGTGCTGCGCTGCGGTCGCGGTGTCGGGACAGGACGACGTCGGCGGACTGGTGGGCGACACGTCCGGCGGCGCGATCCTGCGCTGCTATGCGGCCGGCACGGTCAGCGGCAGCGGCGCCGATATCGGCGGCCTCGTCGCCGACAACGCCGGGATTCTACGCGACTGCTACTCGAGAGCCACCGTCGAGGCGGCGCCCTACAGCGAGTCCGTCGGTGGCCTCGTCGGCGAGAACACCGGAGAAGGTACGATCGACAACTGCTACACCACCGGCCGCGTCACCGCCGGGACCGGGGCCCGCGACGTGGGCGGACTGGTGGGAGCCAACGACGGGACGGTCCGCCACTGCTTCTGGGATACGCAAGCCACCGGTCAGACCACCAGCGCCGGCGGCGCCGCCGCCAAAACCACCGCCGAGATGCAAGCGCCCGAGACCTTCCTCGATGCCGGCTGGGACTTTGTCGATGAAACCGACAACGGCGCCGACGATGTCTGGTACCTCCTCGAATCCGACTACCCCCGCCTCGCCTCAGAGCTCCTCACCGAGTTGCCCTGACCCCGCGCAAAAAGACCAATCTCCGGATTTTCCGCAAGAAATATGCGCGATCTGTTGGTAAGATGGTCTGCATTCGGTCGGCACGCGAAACACGATAGACTGATGGAGGTCGAACATGTCGGACGCGCAGATGCCTGCGGGCAAGATCGGCAGCGTCACGGTCAGCCGGTTGATCATCGGTGAGAATCAGTTCAGCGGCTGGTCGCACAGCCGGGACCTGAAGTATCTGCGCGATCTGTTCAAGGCCTACGCCACGCCCGAGCGAATCGAAGCGACCCTGGAACTGGCCGAGGAGCAGGGGATCAACACGATCATCGGCGGGAGCTCGCATTTCCTGAAACGCTACTGGAGCCAGCGTGGCGGGAAGATCCAGTGGATCGCCCAGGTGCATCCGAAGACCACCGACGTCACGACCAATATCAAGCAGGCCATCGACAACGGGGCCGTGGGCGCCTACGTCCAGGGCGGCGTCGGCGACAGCTTCGTCAAGGGCGGCCGCGTCGATCTGCTGGGCGAAGCGGTCGAATTCATCCGCGACAACGGGCTCATCGCCGGCATCGGCGGGCATTCCCTCGAAGTGCCCATGGCGGTCGAAAAAGCGGGCATCCGTCCCGACTTCTACATGAAAACGCTACACCACGGCAACTACTGGTCCGCCACGCCGAAGGACCAGCGCGTCGAGTTCAACGTCGACAGCGGCGGCGCCCACGACCACGACAACATCTGGTCGATCACGCCGGAGAAGACGATCGAGTTCATGCGAAGCGTACCCCGGCCCTGGATCGCGTTCAAGGTTCTGGCCGCCGGCGCCATCCATCCCCGCGAAGGGTTCCGATACGCCTTCGAGAACGGCGCCGACTTCGTCTGCGTGGGAATGTTCGATTTTCAAATTCGAGAGAACGCGATCATCGCCGGAGACGTATTGTCCAAAGCGACGGCCAGGGAACGTCCGTGGCGCGCGTAATGGAAACACCAGCTCCAGAAGGAAAAAGCAGACCTCCGCTTGTTATTCACGTGCATCTGCGCGGCCATGCTTGTACACTTGCCTGATGACTACATACAAACACGCACTCGCTCTGAATCCATATTCCGGCACCGGCACGTTCGCGATGGGCGTCTTCCCGCCGACCGGCCTGGAGTATATCGCCGCCAGCATGAAGGGTCTCGTCGACAAGCTGACGCTGCTCGACCTGCGCTACGAGAAGGCCTACCAGGACCCGGAGGTCCTCAACCGGTTCATCCGCGACGAGGTCGATCTGCTGTGCATCACCATCGTCTGGCAGTCGCAGTTCAAGAACGTCTGCGAGCTCATCTCCCGGCTCCCGCCCGAGGTAACCACGGTGGTCGGAGGGTACAAGGCCACGCAGGAGGTGGAGTTCCTCTTCGAGCGCTGTCCGAACATCGACATGATCGTCCGCGGCGAGGGCGAAGAGATCATCCAGCAGATCGTCAAAGGCGTGCCGCCCGAGGACATTCGCGGGCTTTCCTACCGGCGCGACGGGCGCATCGTGCACAACGAAAACCACCGGCTGCCCGACGTCGCGGACCTCGCGTTCCCCGACCGGTCGCTGCGCCGAAGCGCGTATCGTCTCACCCAGTACGGCGCGCGCATCAGCAGCCACACGTTCGACACGGTGCTCACCACGCGGGGATGCCCCTTCAAATGCAAGTTCTGTACCTTCAGCCTCAATCCGCTCGGGCAAAAACGCAGCTACACCGAACGCCCGGTCGAATCGGTCATCGAGGAATTGAAGACCGTCACCGCCGACACCGTTCTCTTCAGCGATGATAACTTCTTCACGAATCCCGCCCGCAGCGAGAAGCTCTGCGATCTCATCCTGGAAAACAACATCAAAAAGCGGTTCATCGTCCAGGCCCGCATCGACATGGCCAAGTACCCGCACATCCTCGACAAGGCCCAGAAGGCGGGCTTCAAGGTGTTCCTGATCGGGATCGAGTCGCCGCACGACCGCATCCTCAAGCAGCTTCAGAAAGGCATCACCCAACAGCAAATCCGCGACGCCTTCGCGGTCCTGGCGAAATACGACTTCTTCCTGCACGGCTACTTCATCTACGGCAACATCGGCGAGACGGAAGAGGAAATGCTCTACATCCCGAAGTTCGCCAAGGAGATCGGCGTCGATTCCATCAGCTTCCAGAAGCTCCGCATCGAGAAGTTCTCCCCGCTGAAGGAGATCGTGGAGGCTACGCCGGGCTATTACTTCGAGCGGATCGGCGGGCCCGTGTTCTCCGAGAAGTATGGGCGCAAGGAACTCAAGCAGATTCGCAACCGCATCCGCGACGGGTTCTACGATCTGCCGCAGATTCTGCACATCGGCCGCAAGGCCGCGAAGATCAAGCTCGTCACCGGCCGCGACCTGCTGGTCGCGCTGCCCAACCTGCCGCGCCTGGCCTATGGACTGGCTACCCGTCGCAAACGAAAAGCACGCCGCAGACGCCTGGCCGTCCCCGTAGCCGCGCTGCCCACCATCAAACCATGATGGAAACGCCGGGACCCGTGACCCGTGCCACGCGTATCTCGTGACCGGCGACCGGGAGTACGTAGATGAGTAGAAGGGTAAATGGGTAGATGAGTCACCTCCCGCTCCCCGGGTGGCAGCGTCAAGCGCAGCTTGGCGATGGCGACATGCGTTCTGGAACATCCACCACAGAGACACCGAGCACACCGAGGGCACTGCGGAAATAATCAATCATCAATCATCCTTAATCAATTCAGAGGCCACGGATTCCAAACCGCAGAGGACGC